>JBLIKQ010000029.1:0-23373 GCA_047635475.1 Porticoccaceae bacterium | reverse complement strand
AACAACTAAAGTAACTACATATAAAACAAAAAACAGCAGTAAACTCTTGCTTACTGCTGTTTAATAATTTTATTTTTATTATTCCTCTATTATTATTTGAGAACTAAACAATTCTAAAATCTGTTATTGCATTTTTGTTTCTAAAGCTTTTTTCTCAGCAGTCATTTCTAACGCACTGTAAACTCCTAGCAAAGTTTTAGAAACATCTCCGTTTTTAGGATCTACTTCTAAAGCTTTTACAAGATACGGTATTACTGATTTAAATATAGCCTTTCTTTCTACTTTCAGAACATCATATTGCTTCATCTCTTTATCAGAAGTGCCTAACTTGTTCATTTTCGCTATAATTGCATTTTCACTCTCTAACTTTAAGGCCGCCATATTTATGTACGCATTAACATATTTCGGATTGATTTCTATTGCTCGATCATAGTATTTCTCAGCTTCTGCAGTATTTTTAGCGTTAGCACTAAGAACCCCTAAATTAAAAACTAAATCGGCATCATTCGGGTTTTTAGCTAATACCTCATTAACTAGTTTTTTATAAGTCTCAAAATCCTTAGTTTCCAAATAAAGGTTTGCTTCTGTTAAGATTAATGAAGTGTCATCAGGACTCGCTTTTCTTGCCTCTGCAACCGCTTTTTTAGCCTCTTCAGTTTTTCCACTTTCAACCAAAATTAACGCCATGTTTTTATATATCTCTCCTCTTTTTGAAGGAATAACTTCAGTTTTAGGTTGTTCATGTGTTCCCATCTTCACCATTCTGTCTCTTTCCTCAATCGTATTAAAAAGATCTTCTTCAAGAGTCAATTTATTTACCGCTAAATAATTCGTTCCTTTTCCAGAATAATTCAATTTCTTAAGCTCATTATACATAGTCAACGCTGTCTCATATTCGTTGGCATTTACATAAGTAGAAGCTGCATAATAAAGATTTATAGTATCTTTTCTATCTAACAGATAAGCTTCATATAATTTGCTTGCACTTGTAGAATGCTTGCTTTCCTTCGAGTCCGCAATGGCACTATTTATTAATTTGTATTTAATCTTTGTTATCGAAGTGGCTGCATCACCAGAATATTTTGATTTCCCTAAAGCTTGTTCCGCAGCTATTAAAGCGGAATATGCCGCTGCCGCTACAGACAAGTTTTTGTCTGCCTCTATGTTTTTATCTGCTAGATCTAAATACACGTTTCCTTTCACAAAGAAAAATTGAGCTTTTTCAGAGTCTGACGCAGCTGAAATCAGAGATTCAGCTCCTTGCAAAAAAGTTGCAGCCTCTTTTGCCTCTCCTTTTTTCAAGGCTTTCTCTGCTGCTTTTATTTCATCTTTTTGAGCAAAAGTAGCAACAGATATTAATAACGCTGACGCTAACATTACATATTTAGTTTTCATGGTATTCTTTATTTTTTGTTTAAAAATCATTCTTGTTTATTTATAAATGTTTTGTTAATCTTCGTCATCATCTGAATCATCTTCTTCGATTTCATCATCCTCAGTTTCTTCATCACCTAAATCGTCCTCTTCATCAGCACTCTCTTCGTCTTCAAGTATTTCAAGAACAGGTTTAACTTTTTCGATAGTTTCAGACTCAATCACATTTCCATCTTCATCAACTACAGTTTCTTCAACATCATTTTTCATTACTTTCGTAACAGCAGCAATCGAGTCATTGCCTTTAATATTGATCAGTTTTACCCCTTGAGTGGCACGACCCATAACTCTCAAATCTTCAACAGCCATTCTGATAGTCAATCCAGATTTGTTGATTATCATCAAATCATCCGCATCAGTAACTGCGTTAATAGAAATCAAATTTCCTGTTTTTTCAGTAATATTCAAAGTTTTAACACCTTTACCTCCACGATTTGTAATTCTATACTCATCAAGACTTGAACGCTTACCGTAACCGTTTTCAGCAACAACAAGTATTTCGCTATTCATATCATTGACAGCAACCATACCAATTACCTCGTCAGTATCGTCTTTTAGTGTAATTCCGCGAACTCCAGATGCTGTTCTACCCATAGGACGGGTCTTGGTTTCTTCAAAACGAACTAACTTACCCGACTTAAGTGCAAGTATGATTTGGCTTTCACCATTTGTTAATTTTGCTTCTAATAATTCATCGCCTTCCTTAATTGTAATTGCAGCAACACCGTTTACTCTTGGTTTAGAATATTTCTCCAATGAGGTTTTCTTAACCTGACCTTTTTTAGTTACCATAATCAAATTATAGCTCTTAATATAATCTTGGTCTTTTAAATCTTGAGTACAAATAAACGCTTTCACTTTATCGTCACTCTCAATATTAATAAGGTTTTGAATCGCTCTCCCTTTAGCTGTCTTGCTTCCTTCTGGTATTTCATAAACACGCATCCAGAAACATTTCCCTTTTTGGGTAAAGAACATCATATATTGATGATTCGTAGCTACAAACATGTGTTCCAAGAAATCTTGATCTCTCGTTCCAGCACTTTTTTGCCCAACTCCTCCTCTGTTTTGAGTCTTGTATTCCGTTAGATTAGTTCGTTTGATATATCCAGCATGAGAAATAGTAATAACAACATTTTCATCGGCAATTAAATCTTCGATACTAACGTCACCACCAGAATACTCAATTACTGAACGACGCTCATCACCATATTTATCACGAATTTCTATAAGCTCTTCTTTAATCAAAGCGATTCGTAGGTTAACATCAGCAAGTAAAGCTTTTAAATGCTCTATTAACTTTATGATTTCATCGTATTCAGTTCTTAACTTGTCTTGTTCAAGACCTGTTAATTGACGCAAACGCATTTCTACGATAGCGCGAGATTGAATATCAGATAATTTGAATCTTTCTATTAATCTTTCTCTTGCTTCTTCTGTACTTTTCGAAGCTTTGATCAAAGCAATTACCTCATCAATATTATCTGAGGCGATAATCAATCCTTCCAAAATATGTGCTCTTGCTTCTGCTTTTCTTAATTCAAATTGCGTTCTGCGAGTCACTACATCGTGGCGGTGTTCAACAAAATAGTGAATAAGGTCTTTCAAATTTAACATTTGAGGACGACCTTTTACGATTGCTATATTATTTACACTAAAAGAAGATTGCAGCTGTGTATATTTATATAAGGTGTTTAAAACAACATTAGGCGTAGCGTCACGCTTCAAGATATAAACGATACGCATACCGTTTCTGTCTGATTCATCACGGATATTTGCTATACCTTCAATTTTCTTGTCATTAACCAAATCAGCAGTACGCTTGATCATGTCTGCCTTATTGACTTGGTACGGAATTTCAGTAACAATAATACACTCACGACCTTCCACTTCCTCAAAACCAACTTTGGCACGCATTACCACTCTACCTCTACCTGTTTTGAAAGCTTCACGAACGCCTTCATAACCATATATTATACCACCTGTAGGAAAGTCTGGGGCTTTTATATAATTTATTAATTCGTCAATCTCAATATCATTATTGTCCATATACGCCAACGTACCGTTGATCACCTCAGTTAAGTTGTGAGGTGGCATATTAGTCGCCATACCTACTGCAATTCCCGTTGCTCCATTTATTAATAAGGTAGGAACCCGTGTTGGCATAACAGTTGGTTCTTCTAGTGTATCATCAAAATTCAATTTGAAATCAACAGTTTCTTTATCTATATCCGCTAAAATTTCTTCAGAAATCTTGCGCATTCTAGCCTCTGTATAACGCATCGCTGCCGGACTATCGCCATCCACAGACCCAAAGTTACCTTGTCCGTCAATCAATAAGTAACGCATACTCCATTCCTGAGCCATACGAACCATCGCGTCATATACAGAGGTATCTCCATGTGGGTGATACTTTCCTAAAACTTCTCCGACAATTCTTGCAGACTTTTTGTGGGATGATCGCGAGTTAACTCCCAAATCATGCATTCCAAAAAGTACTCTTCGATGTACTGGTTTCAAGCCATCTCTAACATCTGGAAGTGCTC
Organism: Porticoccaceae bacterium; assembly: GCA_047635475.1. GTDB lineage: Bacteria > Bacteroidota > Bacteroidia > Flavobacteriales > Flavobacteriaceae > Flavobacterium. The sequence goes on along the minus strand of JBLIKQ010000029.1, from coordinate 19,393 downwards.
TTGATACAATTACAGACATCGAGTAATCGATGTAAGCAGTTTTCATTTCGTCTTCTATGTTAATAGGAATTAACTTTTCTCCTTCAGACATAAGTTGTTATATTAAAATATTATATTAGTTTCAAAACGTGCCAATATACGCCTTTTTGAAATTTTTGGTATAATTTTAACATACTTATTTCGATGAATTATTAACAAAGTAAACTTCCAAACTATTTGATAAATAAAGTATGCTTTTTTGATTCAATTTTCATCATCTTTTAGTCAATTAGCTGACATGCTATCTTAAGGAACGGTTTTTGTTTTTAAATAGTTAATTCACTAAATTTACATATACAATCAACAAAAATATTATGGATGATAATTTTTCACCAAGAGTAAAAGACGTTATTACTTACAGTAAAGAAGAAGCTTTAAGATTAGGTCATGATTTCATTGGCACAGAACACTTGATGTTAGGTGTCCTTCGAGATGGGAGTGGCAAAGCAATACAAATATTAAATAACCTGTCTATTGATTTAGACCATTTACGCAGAAAGGTAGAAATACTAAGCCCTGCAAACCCTACCATAGTAGAAACTAACACTGAAAAGAAAAACCTTCATTTGACACGTCAAGCGGAGCGTGCATTGAAAACAACTTTTTTAGAAGCAAAAGTGTTTCAAAGCTCATCCGTAAGCACGGCTCATTTATTGTTATGCATTCTAAGAAATGAAAATGATCCAACAACCAAACTACTCAATAAATTAAAAATTGATTATGATGTAGTTAAAGAACAATACATAAATATGACACCTAGCGAAGAAGAGTTCTTAGAGAACTTACCAAAAGCAACTGACTCATACAATGATGATTCAGGACAAGATGACAGTCTAAAAGAAGGGAACTTTAACAACCCTGCCAATAAATCTAATAAGAAGTCTAAAACACCTGTTTTAGATAACTTTGGAAGGGATTTGACCGAAATGGCTGAAGAAGGAAAATTAGACCCCGTTGTAGGACGAGAAAAAGAAATTGAGCGCGTCTGCCAGATTTTAAGCCGACGTAAAAAGAACAACCCACTGCTTATCGGTGAGCCTGGTGTTGGGAAATCTGCTATTGCTGAAGGCTTGGCATTACGTATAATACAAAAGAAAGTTTCAAGAATCTTGTTCGGAAAACGTGTCGTAACTTTAGATTTAGCCAGCCTTGTTGCTGGTACTAAATACAGAGGGCAGTTTGAAGAACGTATGAAAGCGGTAATGAATGAATTGGAAAAAAATGATGATATCATTCTCTTTATCGATGAAATTCATACTATTGTTGGCGCTGGTGGAGCCACTGGTTCCCTAGACGCATCCAATATGTTCAAACCGGCTTTAGCAAGAGGAGAAATTCAATGTATTGGGGCTACTACACTTGACGAATACAGACAGTATATTGAGAAAGATGGTGCTTTAGAAAGACGTTTTCAAAAGATAATTGTGGAACCAACATCTGTTGAAGAAACAATTACAATCTTGAACAACATCAAAAACAAATACGAAGACCACCATAATGTTATCTATACGCAGGAAGCGATTGAAGCGTGCGTAAAGTTAACAAACAGATATATGTCCGAACGATTTTTGCCGGACAAAGCAATTGATGCTTTAGATGAGGCAGGTTCACGTGTCCATATCACAAATATTGAAGTCCCTAAAAAAATTCTTGATTTAGAACGTCAGTTGGAAGATATTCGAGAATTAAAGAATGTCGTTGTCAAAAAGCAAAAATATGAAGAAGCTGCCAAGCTTCGCGATGATGAGAAACGCATCGAAAAGGAGTTGGCTATAGCCCAAGAACAATGGGAAGAAGATGCTAAAAACAACCGAATCGAAGTTACGGAGGACAATGTTGCAGATGTAGTATCGATGATGACTGGAATTCCCGTAAATCGCATCGCGCAAACAGAAAGTAACAAACTAGCCAAATTACCTCAACTTATCGAAAGTAATGTCGTTGGCCAGAATGAGGCAGTAATGAAAATTGCCCGATCTATACAAAGAAATCGTGCCGGATTGAAAGACCCTAACCGACCAATTGGTTCGTTTATTTTTCTTGGTCAAACAGGAGTTGGAAAAACACAGTTGGCTAAAGTCCTAGCTCAAGAATTATTTGATTCTGAAGATGCCTTGGTACGAATTGACATGAGTGAATACATGGAAAAATTTGCTATTTCTCGCTTGGTTGGTGCGCCTCCGGGATACGTAGGTTATGAAGAAGGTGGACAATTAACAGAGAAGGTCCGCAGAAAACCATATTGTGTCGTTTTATTAGATGAAATTGAAAAAGCACATCCAGATGTTTTCAATATGCTGTTACAGGTTCTTGACGACGGATTTTTAACTGATAGTTTGGGACGAAAAATTGACTTCAAAAACACCATTATCATAATGACTTCTAATGTGGGAGCCAGACAATTAAAAGATTTTGGTCAAGGAGTTGGTTTCGGTACTGCTGCAAAAGTAGCGCAAGCTGACGATAATTCTAAGAGCATAATTGAAAATGCATTAAAGAAAACATTTGCGCCAGAATTCCTCAATAGAATTGACGATGTGATTGTATTCAACGCTTTAGAGAAACATGATATCGATTTAATTATCGAGATTGAGTTGAAAAAATTATTTACTAGAGTGTCTGAATTGGGTTATAATCTCAGCCTCTCGGATAAAGCGAAGGCATTTATTGCTGAAAAAGGTTTTGACAGACAATTTGGCGCAAGACCGCTAAAAAGAGCCATTCAGAAATATGTTGAAGACGCCCTTGCTGAAGAGATTATTACCTCTAAAATTGCTTCAGGAGATGATATTTTCATGGACATTGAAGAAGCTGCGCAGGAATTGACTGTAAAAATAAATAAAGCTGAAGAACCTACAAAACAATAGTTTTTTTTTAGTAATTAATCATAAAATAAACCCATTGCATTTTTATAATGTAATGGGTTTATTGTTTAAATAATTTTTTGTCAATATTAAAAACAAATATTTACATTTGAAATTTATAACTGTAGGTCAAACAATATAATAATATGTCACAGAATAAAGTAATCCTTGGTAGTGAAGAATGGTGTTCTTTTCCAGAATTGGGAATCCCTACAATAAAAGCTCGTGTCGATTCAGGCGCAAAAACATCTGCGTTACATGCCATAAACATAGCCCCGTTTATCAAAAACGATGTCAACTGGGTTAAGTTTGACATCAACCCTATTCAGAATAACCTCAAAACGGTTATCCACTGTGAGGCTCCCTTAATTGACAAACGCATCGTAAAAAGCTCTAGCGGATTTCGTGAGCAGCGATATGTTATACAGACTAGTTTAGAAATAGGAAGCTCAAAGTGGCCTATAGAAATGACTTTGACTAATCGAGATTCAATGGGTTTTCGTATGCTTTTGGGACGTGAAGCCATGAGCGGAAGAGTTCTGGTGGATCCAGAACAGCAGTATTTATTGGGGCAACCTACATTAGACAATCTTAAAGAATTATATAAGAATACCGAAAAAGCAAAGACCGGTTTACGAATTGGTGTTTTAGCTAGCAACCCTGAACTATACAGTAACAAAAGAATCATGGAAGCTGGTGAAATGCGGGGTCACGAAATGCATTTTTTAAATATTAAAGAGTGCTATATGAAATTGGATGCGGACACACCTGAGATTCATTATCGAGGAGGAATAATTCTGAATCAATTTGACGCCATTATTCCAAGAATTCGGCCAAGCATAACTTTTTACGGATGTGCATTAACGAGGCAGTTTGAAGCCTTGAAAGTATTCTGCCTTAACTCAGCAAGCGCAATTACACAATCTCGCGACAAATTATTTTCACTACAATTACTCTTAAATAGTGGAATAGGAATTCCAACAACTGGATTTGCAAATTCGCCATTGGACACTAATGATTTGATCAAAATGGTTGGAGGACCGCCGCTAATTGTAAAATTATTAGAGGGAACTCAAGGTAAAGGAGTAGTTTTGGCCGAAACAAAAAAAGCGGCGGAAAGCGTTATCAATGCATTTAAAAGTTTAAATGCTAATATATTGGTTCAAGAGTTCATCAAAGAAGCTAACGGTAAAGATATACGCTGTTTCGTAATCGATGGTAAAGTGGTAGCATCCATACAGCGTGAGGCAATGCCTGGCGAGTTCAGAGCCAACATTCATCTGGGCGGAACCGCATCGGTTATCAATGTGACCATGGAAGAAAAACGCATCGCGATAAAGGCGGCAAAAGCTATGGATTTGAAAGTGGCAGGTGTTGATATCATTCGTTCTTCAAAAGGCCCTTTGCTACTTGAAGTAAACTCCTCTCCAGGATTAGAAGGAATCGAAGGAGCTACAAATAAAGATATTGCCGGTGAAATGATTAAGGCTATCGAAAAGAACTTTAAAATAAAATAACTTAAACCTTATCAACAGAACTTGTTGCTAAACTGATCTAAAGTAAAAACCATCCAATTTCTAAAATTTAGATGGTTTTTTTTAATCAAAAGCTACTAATTATCATAGAAATAAACTTAGAACATAGTAAATTAGAGCAGCTAAAACAGCCGATACAGGAATCGTTAATACCCAAGCCCATAACAAACTTACGGTTACCCCCCAACGTACTGCAGAAACTCTTTTTGTTAAACCTACTCCTATAATCGAACCTGTAATAGTATGTGTTGTACTTACAGGAATTTTTAAATGCTCTGTAAAATATAGTGTTAAAGCGCCGGCAGTTTCTGCGGCCACACCTTCAAAAGAAGTTACTTTTGTTATTTTAGAACCCATTGTTTTAACGATTTTCCATCCCCCACTTAACGTTCCGGCAGCGATAGCGCTATAACATGCTAAGGGGATCCAAACGGGCATTTGACCAGCAATGTCATCTTTAGGTAAAATTACATCAAGCCAGTCTGGTAAACTTTCTTGCGCGACACCACTAGTATGAATATAAACAGCCACCGCAGCAGCAATTATACCCATTACCTTTTGCGAATCATTTCCACCGTGACCTAAACTAAAAGCTGCTGAGGATAATAATTGCATTTTCTTTAGCCACGACGCTGCTTGATTTAGATTTAAAGAACTAAATACTAAACAAAACGTACTTACAGATAAAACAATAAAAGCGACCAAGAACCATTTAATGTTATCCGCTTCACAAGCTACACTCCAAAAATGAGAATCAAAACGTGGTTCAGATATAGCATCATAGTACAACATTTGACTTTCGACGAACCAAACCGTTGATGCCATTAGCAATAATGCAAATAATTTGGGGTAAATACTTTTTTTAGAAGAGTATAACAGCCAAATCGAAATCAAATAAGAAATCAAAGCTCCTAATAAAGGGGCCAATACTATAAAGACAATAATGATGGTGACTCCAGAAGGCATTCCGCCATCCTTACCTTCTCTGTACCACGAAACCACCCCAAATCCAGCATGCGCTATTGCCGCTCCTGCAAAACCACCAATTAAAGTGTGAGATGAACTTGAAGGTATACCAAGCCACCAAGTGAGTAAATTCCAACAAATAGCAGCAATGACTCCTGCCAGAATAACCACGAGGTTAATATCCATCGTATTTGCTGTTTTAGCAACAGTATCAGCTACACCAAATCCAAAAACCCAGTATGCCAAGAAGTTAAAAAAAGCAGCCCAAAGTACCGCTTGAAACGGAGACAACACTTTTGTTGCGACAACGGTAGCAATAGCATTAGCTGCATCGTGAAAACCATTGATATAATCAAAAATCAATGCCAGGACAATAATAACAATAAGTAAAGTAAATTCCATAAGTATAACTTAAGAAGTATCTGATTAGATTAAGAATTTTTTACTGCAATAGACTCTAAAACACTAGCCACGCTCTTACACTTATCCGTTGCAGTTTCTAAAACCGATAATACTTCTTTATATTTAATAATGTTTTTAACATCCGTTTCATTTTCGAATATTTCAAAAACAGCTTTATTATATACATTATCCGATTTATTCTCCAGCTTGCTAATTCTAGCACATGCTTCAGTAATCTTCTTGATGTCTTTTAAGTTCCTTAGTTCACTTACAGCCACACCAATATTCTGGCAAGCTTCAAGGTTAATCTCAGTCAATTTTCTTATCGACTTAGTAATCTTATCAACCTGATATAGACGCATTCTACTTGCCGCACCGTGAATATTATCTGCAACATTATCAATTTTAGTAATCAAAGAGTGAATATCTTCCCTGTCGAAAGGTGTAATAAAGTTTCTACTCAACTCAATGTTAGTTTGTCGCGTAATTACTTCTCCTCTTTCCTCTAGTTTGTCTATTTTTTGAAAAAGAACTTCTCTTTCTTTTAAAGGAAGGTTAACTGCATCATGTAAAATTGACGCTAATTCGATTAAATTGTTTGAGGCATCCTCAAATAGCGGAAAAAACTTTTTCTCCTTTGGGACTAAAAATTGGAAAATACTATTTATTGACATTTTTATATATTTTTACAACGCAAATTTACTTCATTTTTGCGCTCAATCAGCACTAGCTTAATAAATCTTCTTCGATTTGGAAACTATTCAAGAAAGACACTGTTTTCTCTATATCATAATGCAAAATGCGGTCTTCTTTTATAAATGAAACTTCCTCTCTGTAAGCAGCTAGAAACATTTCGATAAAATCGCTTGATTTCAAAGGTCTTCTGTATTCAATAGCTTGCGCTGCATTCATTAATTCGATTGCCAAAATGCGCTCGATATTATCCATTACTCGCAATGCTTTTGTAGCTCCGTTTGCTCCCATACTCACATGGTCCTCTTGGCCATTGCTAGACACAATACTATCAACGCTCGATGGAGTCGCTAATTGTTTGTTTTGACTAACAATACTAGCTGCTGTATATTGAGGAATCATCAACCCAGAGTTCAATCCAGGGTTATCCACTAAAAATGCAGGTAGATTACGCAATCCGGAAATCAATTGGTAAGTTCTTCTTTCTGAAATACTTCCTAATTCAGCCAAAGCAATTGCCATAAAATCTAAAGCCAAGGCCAAAGGCTGACCATGAAAATTACCTCCAGAAATAATTTTGTCACTTTCAATAAATATATTAGGATTGTCTGTAACCGAATTAATTTCTGTTTTAAATACTTTTTTTACATACTCAAAAGCATCATTTGAAGCACCGTGAACTTGGGGAATGCAACGAAAGGAATATGGATCTTGTACATGTATTTTTTCTTGTTGAATGATTTCACTACCCTCTAAAAACCCTTTTACACGACTAGCCGTAACGATTTGACCTTTGTGAGGACGTATAAAGTGTATCAATTCATCGAATGGTTCGATACGACCATCAAATCCTTCCAAAGATATTGTTCCTATTAAATCCGCCAAATAAGAGAACTTATTTGCTTTCATCAATATATACGCTCCATAAGCACTCATAAACTGAGTACCGTTCAATAAAGCCAATCCTTCTTTAGATTGCAATACAATTGGCTCCCAGTTAAAGCGTTCCATTATTACAATTGAATGTACTTTTTTCCCTTCAAAATTCACTTCCCCCTCCCCTAACAATGGTAATGAAAGATGAGCTAAAGGAGCTAAATCCCCTGAGGCACCTAACGAGCCTTGAGTATAAATCACAGGTAGAATATCATTGTTGTAAAAAGCAACTAACCGCTCCACTGTTTGCAATTGTATTCCTGAATGTCCATAGCTCAAAGACTGTATTTTAAGTAACAACATCAATTTTACAATCGCAGTTGGCACTTCTTCTCCAGTACCACAAGAATGAGATTTTACCAAGTTTTCTTGTAACTTCGATAGGTTTTCATTTGATATTTTTACATTACAAAGTGAGCCAAAACCAGTATTAATACCATAAATAGGATCCGCATGGGACGCCATTTTATTATCTAAAAAATCACGGCATTTTTGAATATTTATTTTGGCCTCATCAGACAATTCTAATGATTTATGTTGGGAAATAATTTCTTTTATTATTTCAAGGGAAAGCACCTCAGTACTTATATAATGTGTATTATCCATCTTATTTTGCATTTATGAGTAGCCAAAATTGAATAAATCAATATTAAAAAGCAACTTATATTGTCAAAAATTTAAAATTATTGCAAAAACATATTAATTTAACTAGTTGGGTGTAATTAATTTTTAATGATAATTTTCGTCAGTTCGAGTAGTTTTCGACAGGAAATTATATCGAGAACTAGAAATTATTATTAAAAAACAGTTCCAGATACATTTTTTGTTCCGTTTTACTCCACAAAAAACGCCCAAACTGACGTTTTGAACAATTGCAACAACGTATTATTTTAATGAATTTGATACAGTAATTACGAGAATATCCTACCTGAATAAAAATGGAGCTTCAAAAACCATGAAACCTACTAAATTGAATTGGTACAAACTGCAATTATAAATATAATTATTCCACGCAATGCAGGAATACATTGTTTATCAGGTCGAAACAAGGATAATCTATGATTCGATTTAAAAAAAGAATGCTCATAAATACATCCTAGTAACCTCTAGACTAAATGAAATATATCGATTGTTCTGCTAACAAGCCTCTAAATTGAGAAATAACCAACAGGAAACTAATTCTCATCGGATTATTAAAATATTCGCAAAAACTAAGAAAAGATTTTTTGCTTTTTATAAAAAACTGTATTTTTGAAAAACAATAATGAAAAACTACAGAACTACATATCACTCTTCGATAACAACTCAAATACGAGTTGCACTTTCTGTTACAACTACATTTACAGCTACAACAACAACTACCCCTTAGGGGTATACATTTTACATATAATCCTATCATACTATTTTTCTTTTTTAAGAAAGGAAGTAATTGGATGTATAAAAGAAGCATGCATTTTCTAAATCAAAACGAACAAAATGAAAATATTAAAATTTGGTGGAACTTCGGTCGCCAATTCCCAAAATATAAAACGTGTCCTAGACATCATATCAAATAAAGCAAAACAAGATAAATTAATTGTAGTAGTTTCGGCCCTTAGCGAAGTGACTGACTTATTACAATTGGCTTCTGAAAAAGCGGCATCCAATGATGATACTTATAAAGAGATAGTTGCCGATATTGAGAAAAAACATCTGGACGCCATAAAGGAATTAATTCCCATTAGCGAACAAAGTAGTTCATTAAGCCACATCAAGAGAATTACAAACCATCTGGAGACTTTACTAGATGGCTGTTTTCTTTTAGGTGAATTATCCAATAGAACATCTGATACTATTTTGAGCTTTGGAGAATTACTGTCGTCCTACATTATTGCTGAAGCACTAAAACAAAGTTTAATAAATAGTAGTTATAAAGACAGCCGTGAACTAATAAAAACTAATAACAGTTTTGGAAAAGCTGTGGTTAATTTTGAAGTAACAAACCAATTAATAACTGATTTTATAGCTTCAAATGATTCCCAAGTAGTGGTTATCCCTGGTTTTATTGCTTCCGCCATTGATGGTATTAATACTACTCTAGGGCGTGGCGGGTCTGATTATTCCGCTGCAATTATGGCTGGCGCATTAGATGCTTCTGATTTAGAAATTTGGACTGACGTGAACGGAATGTACACTGCGAACCCAAAAGTAGTGAAGCAAGCCCAGCCTATTGCATCTATTTCATACCAGGAAGCTATGGAGTTATCGCATTTTGGTGCTAAAGTTTTATTCCCTCCAACTATTCAACCCGTGTTGAGAAAGAATATTCCAATTCACATCAAAAATACTTTCGAACCCGAGGCAGAAGGAACCTTTATATCAAACAATAGCCTATCAAATGGTTCTCCCGTAAAAGGAATCAGCCATATCGAACACATCACTTTAATCACGCTTGAAGGACCTGGAATGATTGGTGTTTCTGGCTCTTCAAGAAGACTGTTTGAAGTCTTGTCTACTGAAGAAATCAATGTGATTTTTATTACCCAAGCTTCATCCGAACATTCCATTTGTATTGGAATTCTAAATTCAGATGCCCAAGCGGCTGAAGAAGCCATCAATAAAGCATTTCAAATAGAGATTTTGCAACACAAAATCGACCCTTGTATAGTAGAAAAAAATCTGTGTATCATCGCTTTAGTTGGTGAAAATATGAAAAATCACCAAGGACTAAGCGGTAAAATGTTCAGCACCTTAGGAAAAAACAATGTCAATATCCGTGCGATTGCTCAAGGTGCTTCTGAAAGAAATATCTCAGCTGTTATCAATGAAAGAGATGTGAAAAAAGCATTGAATACGCTTCACGAACGCTTTTTTGAAGACAATATTAAGCAATTGAACCTTTTCGTAATGGGTGTGGGTAATGTTGGTGAGAAGTTCATAGACCAAATTAACCAACAAAATAAATTCCTAAAGGACAACTTAAAAATAAATATAAGAGTTATCGCTTTATCTAATTCTAGAAAAATGCATTTTGACGACGACGGGATCAAATTAAAATCATGGCAAGTTGCTTTAGATAAAGGAGAAGCTGCTGATAAAGAGGATTTCATTTCTAAAGTAAAAGCACTTAATTTGCGTAACAGTATTTTTGTGGATATAACGGCAAATGAAACTGTTTCTAAAACCTATGAGCATTTTTTAAGAGAGAGTGTTGCTGTAGTTACTTGCAATAAAATAGCCTGTTCATCGGCATTTGATAATTACAAAAAACTTAAAAACTTATCTCGAAGATACAACGCCCCTTTCTTGTTTGAAACAAATGTTGGCGCAGGATTACCTATTATTGATACTGTAAAAAATTTAGTTGCTTCCGGTGATAAAGTAAATAAAATCCAAGCGGTATTATCAGGAAGTCTAAACTTTATCTTCAACAATTTTGATAAAAACAATTCTTTTCACGAAGTAGTAAAGGAAGCTGACATACAAGGATTCACTGAACCAGACCCAAAGATTGATTTGAGCGGAATTGACGTAGCCAGAAAGATTCTGATCCTGATTCGTGAAAGCGGATACAAAATGGAAATTGAAGAAATCATAAATGAATCTTTTCTTCCTAAGGAATGTATGGAAACAGCAAATAATGAAGATTTCTTTAAATCTCTAATAGCACATGCCAGCCATTTTGAAAGCATTTTAGCCGAAGCCAATGAAAAAGAAAGCCGATTAAAATTTGTAGCTCAATTTGAAGATGGCAAAGCGAGCGTTGGCTTGCAATTCATAGCAAAAGATCATCCCTTTTACAATTTAGAAGGAAAAGACAATATCGTATTGTTCTTCACAGACCGTTATGTAGACCAACCGCTATTGATAAAAGGAGCAGGTGCTGGAGCTGCTGTAACTGCTTCTGGAATTTTTGCTGATGTGATAAGAATTGGAAACGTATAATTCAGTCGTAAAGTCCGAAAAATTATCCACTTGATTTTACGCCTATTTCTCAGACCTTACAGCTTTTAGATTTTAGACTTTAAGACTCATATTATGAATGAAATAAAAATATTTTGCCCTGCGACAATCGCGAATCTATCCTGTGGCTTTGATGTCCTTGGGTTGTGTTTGGATAATGTTGGTGACGAAATGCTTATTCGGAAATCAGACCAAAAAGGGGTACGTATCACTAAACTTGTGGGTGCCGACTTACCATTGGAAACCGAAAAAAACGTAGCTGGAGTTGCGGCTTTGGCCATGCTAGAAGCTTTACAATCGGATGCGGGCTTCGATATCGAAATCTACAAGAACATCAAAGCGGGAAGCGGAATTGGGAGCAGCGCGGCCAGTTCAGCTGGTGCTGTTTTTGGCATCAATGAATTACTGGGAAAACCATTTAAGATTAAAGATTTGGTTCCTTTTGCCATGCAAGGCGAAAAACTAGCTTGCGGCAATGCACATGCTGATAATGTGGCTCCTGCCCTATTAGGTGGTTTTACCTTGGTGCGTAGTTACAGTCCGCTAGACATTATCAAAATCGAAAGTCCATCTGAATTATATGCCACCGTAGTTCATCCGCAAATTGAACTAAAAACATCGGATGCACGATCCGTATTGAAACAAACAGTCTCCCTAAAAAGTGCCATTATGCAATGGGGAAATGTGGGCGGATTGATTGCAGGTTTATATACCAAAGATTATGATTTAATTGGTCGATCGCTACACGATGAAATTGTGGAGCCGTTGCGAAGCGTATTGATTCCTGGTTTTGATCTTGTCAAACAAACAGCCTTAGAAAACGGAGCGCTTGGTTCTGGAATATCAGGATCTGGTCCTTCCATTTTTGCTTTGAGCAAAGGAGAATCTACCGCAAAGCAAATCGCCAAAGCCATGAGTGCAGTTTACGACAAAATGAATTTATCTTATGAAATTCACGTTTCAAAAGTGAATCCTGATGGAATACGAATTTTATAATCCCCTAACCCCCGCAAGGGCAATAAAGGATAAAGTTACAGATTTTAAAAAATCTATAAAATAAACGCAAGCTACATCCAAATCGTCTTGCGCCCTTTCGGGAAGGGATGGGATGAGAGTTACAAAATAGAAATCACAATGAAATATTACAGTTTAAACCATAACGCCCCAAAAGTTTCTTTTCAAGAAGCGGTAATACAAGGACTGGCATCCGATAAAGGCTTGTATTTTCCAGAAACGATATCGCCTTTGCCGCAAAGCTTTTTTGATAGTATCGAAAATCTCAGCCATGAGGAAATTGCTTTTGAGGCGATTCGCCAATTTGTGGGCGACGAAATTCCAGAAGACAAACTAAAAGAAATCATAGCTGATACATTATGTTTTGATTTCCCCGTTGTGGAGGTCGAAAAAGGAATCTACTCCCTTGAGTTGTTCCATGGTCCCACTATGGCTTTCAAAGACGTAGGCGCACGATTTATGTCCCGTTGCTTGGGTTACTTTAACAAAGACAAAAAAGATAGTAAAAACACAGTTCTTGTCGCCACTTCTGGAGACACGGGAGGTGCAGTTGCCAGCGGATTCTTGGGTGTAAAAGGTGTTGAGGTGATTATCCTTTATCCATCAGGTAAAGTAAGTGACATTCAAGAACGACAATTGACGACTTTAGGGCAAAATATTACAGCACTTGAAGTAGACGGTTTTTTTGATGATTGCCAAGACATGGTCAAAAAAGCATTCCTTGACGAAAGTTTAAAACATCATAATCTGACTTCAGCGAATTCTATCAATATTGCGCGCTGGTTACCACAGATGTTTTATTTCTTCTTTACTTATAAAGCTCTAAAAAAGCAAAAAAAAGCTTTAGTTTTCTCCTGCCCAAGCGGAAACTTCGGGAATGTTTGTGCGGGTATCATCGCAAAAAAAATGGGCTTACCAGTGGAGCATTTCGTAGCATCCACTAATGTGAATGACACCGTTCCCCGTTTCCTTGAAAACGGAATTTATGATCCTCATCCTTCAAAAGCTACGATTTCGAATGCGATGGATGTTGGTAATCCTAGCAATTTCATCCGTATTCAAGAAATGTACCAGAATGATTTGGCGCAGTTCAAGAAAGATTTTTCTTCCTTTACTTTCTCAGATGTAGAGACTTTAGCCGCTATGAAATTTATTTATAATGCAGTCGGTTATATTGCAGAGCCTCACGGTGCTATAGGATATCTAGGATTGAAAAAAGAATTACAAAATCACCCTGATGCTATTGGTGTTTTCTTAGAAACCGCCCACCCGATCAAGTTTCTGGATACGGTAGAACCTACTTTAAACCTAAAACTGCCTATTCCTAAACAAATTGAGAGTGTTCTTGGGAAAGAGAAAGTGAGCACAAAAATTAAAACCTACGAGGAATTTAAAGCGTTTTTAGGATAGTTCTTAATATCCTTTTTAATATATAAACGACTGAAAAGCGATTTTCATTTATTTTTTTATATAATCACTTAATTATATTATCGAAAAATATATTAGTTTTGTGTAAGTAAAATCGCTAAGTTTGATTCAAAAAAAAAGGTACATTCATGGCACAAAGCTAGCATAAATGGTGTGTAATTGAGCCATTTTATGGCTGATATAAATTAGTTGGCACACATAATAAAAACAAAATGCATATAATAATTTTAACTTTTCTTTTACTTTCAATTTCGTTCACTTATGGACAACATTCCCCAATCCTAAAACCAATTTTAGGCGAAGAAAATACATTTTCAAAACCTGAATCTGAATACTGGAGAAGTGCGATTGACTCATTGACTTTGAGTGATAATTATGAAAATGAAACAAATTATTCTGAAATGTACGAAAGAACAAAAAAAGCAATTGATTCTTTAGAAACGTTTTTTGGATCTTTAACTCAAACAGTCGCTTGCAGCTGGTTTTGTGGTGGTGGACCTTATAAAATTTCATCATCAAGTGTTCTAAACGACAATCCAAATTACTCTGACCAAAATATACACGACTTTGACTTATTGACTGCTTGGGTTCCTAAAACGAAAAATGGAATAGGAGAATTTATAAATTTTAATTTTAAAGCCAAATCACCTAGAATTAATGGTATCATAATCTACAATGGCTACATAAAAACAAATGAACTCTGGAAAAACAACTCTAGAGCAAAAAAAGTAAAATTAAAAATTAACAATAAGACGATTGCAATTTTAGATTTAGAAGACACAACTGCTTCCCAAAGACTTAAAATAGACCCAATACATTCAACTATCGAAAAACAAGATTTACTTCTGACTTTGGAAATATTAGAATCTTATGAAGGAGAGAAATATACTGATTTAGTGATTAGCGAAATTAATTTTGACGGTATTGACGTTCACTAGAAAAATTACCTGAGCCAACACCGTATATAATTAATTGCTTCGTTACAACCAATTTATGAAAGTCCTTGCGGTCTTTCGATCTGAGATTTATTTGCTAAATTTAGTGCTTAAAACACGTTACTAATCATACATAACAACGTCGCAATATTTTGATAAAACGAATAACTTACAAAAAAATGAAAAAAATAATTGCTTTTATAATTTTTGCATTAACAATTAATATCAACGCACAAAATACAAGTGTTGAAAAAACATTTTTTGGCCTTCAAACTGGATTTGCAGGTATCTGGCTAAATAATGAAACTAAACTTTCTAAAACTATCGCTTTAAGAAGCGAAATTGGAATTGAAAATGATTTTGCAGTTGGAGATCATTACAGCGGCGCTGGATTTATTTTGCAACCAGTTATAAATATTGAACCAAGATATTATTACAACTTAGAAAAAAGAAATTTAAATGGTAAAAAAACCACGAAAAATAGCGGCAATTATTTATCAATTAAAACAAGTTATCATCCTGATTGGTTTGTAATAAATTCAGATGAAAATATAACAAAGATTGCAGATTTATCAATTATACCAACTTGGGGTATGAAAAGACAAATTGGAAATCATTTTAACTTTGAAACAGGAATTGGTTTGGGTTATCGAGTAGTATATTTAAAACCTAACTATAGAACTGCAAATTATCAAAGTGTTGATGATTCTGGATTAGATAGAAATCAATATACCCCATATTTTCATTTTAGAATTGGATACGCTTTTTAGCAAAATGAATATACAAAAAAACATCGCAACAGCCGTTTTTATCCAGCTGTGCAAAGTCTTTTGACTTTTGATCTATCACTATAAGTCTTGTGTAAATCCAATAGCAATGGCATCAGTGGCAGCGAAACAGAGCAAATTAAAATAAAAGAGCAGAAATCAATAAAACATAATTATTCTACTTTTGGTTGAAATGTAAGATGGATAATTGAAACAGCTGGCTTAGATTTGTGTATTATCTAATTAGTAAAGACATACTATGGTTAACTTTTAGATTTTTTTCCATGGCTGTAGTCGGCGATCTCTTAATTATATATTTAGTTCAGAAAAAAAATAAGGATCGTTATATTTTAGACCATCAATTTGAGCTGGTTTAATAGGTTTTAAGAGATGAGCCCGATTCTTAATAACATTTGGTGCGTTTTATATTCATAAATTATCTAACCGCTTTCGTTGCTTTGATTAATTATGTTTTCTATATTTCGGGTGGAGTCTTAACTTGATTCAGCACCTTATTTATGTCTAAACCAGCAATCAATTCTGTCTTCTTGATACGCTTTAAAGACAGTATTAATGGGGGTACCATGGAAAAACCTATCATTAAAAACAGTATGAATTAAGTAGTTGAACCCGCCCATGTCTCCAGTATACAGAGTCTGATTATCGTAATTGTACAGACGATGAATGTTCGCAAGTTTTTCAATAAATTCACGCATTACAATTATAGAACCGCCAACTATGCCACAGTTTAAAAGGGTAGCATTACTAAACATCTTTTCATATTGAGCAAAAGAACTGATTTTGCTGCGTAAATGTGTTGAGTGAGATTGCATCCATTCGTTACTAATAGATTCTGGTTCATCGCCACAAAAAATTGCAATAGCATTTTCAAGATAAAGTGTTTGTACAAATGGGTTTTGCAAAACAATAACATCTGAAATATCTGTTATAAAAAGATTTTCAATGCTTTGACTGTGCTTTTGTAGATAGTCATCATAAACCACATACCTATAGATATTTGGATTTAATGGACCTTCATAATCAATTTTCACAAAACTTATGTTTTCATTTTGATATTGCAAACATGTCTCCTGAGAGAAGTTATTATGAAAAATAACGCCTCTGAGTTTTAAATCAATGATGGAGTCGGCCCAAGCCTTGACGAGCGAGTAGTCATCATTAGGCAAAATGGTATTACGATTAACGTCATAAATACCGGTAATGTGGCATGCCATGATTAGGTTTTTACTTTTTAACAAAGGCTCCATACAAATGGTTATTAGTTAAGCTAGTGAGCGTTTCATTTTTAATTTTCGCGCAGGTACTGTTTGGGATATTCCGGTAGTACACGTAAGTCCGTAAATTCACTTTATTGACAGTAAACCTTTCTGACGCAGTTTCATAAAATTGCGCATCAGCAGCGTACTTCTTTTGAAACTTTAAATTCATAAAAACATCTTTTTTGCCAAATAATGTAGCAAACAAAATACAATCATCAACATGAACAAGCAGACTTTGATCGTACTTATCAGGAACATAATAATCGTCTAAACAGTCCACGATTGTTTCGGTTGTAGAAGCAATCAGGTCTAGCGAACCTATAGCTTTTAGGCAGGATGAAAGATGATCTGGTCGATACTCATCATCGGCGTCTAAAAAAGTGATATAGTCTCCCGTGCTATTTAAAATTCCTCTATTAATCGACTCAGATTGCCCGCAATTAATATGACGCAGATAACTAATTTTAATTTGGTTACGAATTACGTATTCTAATAGCTGATTTTGAGTTCCGTTCTGACTTCCGTCATCAATAATAATCATTTCAAAATCCTGAAAATCCTGGTTTAAGACGGAATCAATAGCTCGTTTAACTAGATAGAAATCCGTATCATATACTGCCATCAGTATGGATATTTTTGGCATATTTCCTCATATAAGGAGTCTTGCTACAATATAGTAGATACAAAAGTAAACTATAGAAAAAGCTGTAATGTTATGCAAATATTATATTGTAAACCTAAATACTAATCATAGGTTACTTTTTTTTCAAAATCTAAAAGTATCAGTAGCCCATAAATAGTAAGCTCTGCATAAATACTCTCCCTGATTCTTTTGCTGTGACTGTTCATTATCCCTAATATTCTTGTTTGTCAGAATAGTAATTAAAAACAGCCCAAAATATTTGGATAAAATTTCGTGATGCTGAAATGAAGATGAAATATCCTGACAGAGAACCTGGCTATTATGGAAGTATTCAACCTGTATACTGGTAAATCACCTAGAAGAAGTAAGAAAAAAAGAACTAAAGAACTAAAATTTGGCTTTCGGGAATTGAAGAAGGCGATAGTTGTTCTGGCTCAATGAAAACCAAATAAAAGGCTAATTATAATAGATACTAAAACGACTTTGGTTATTTGGATTATTTTGAAGTTGGTATTGTACTTGAATTATAAGTAATAACCGAAAGATAAATCTTAATTTCTTCTCTTAATCCGAGCAAATCCATGGGGACGTTGGTAGTAGAGATAAATCCGCTGTACAAAGTGCAAAGTCTCCTAACTACTTTCCCACTCCTCTAAACTATTAGCAAATCCTATCGCAGTCACGAGCATCTCACTCATGAAGATCATAACCCATCCGTATATTTTTATTTCCTCGAGGCACCTTTGGTTACTGCCACTGCCGAAACTTGGGCAGCAAACTCAAAACGACTGTCTTTAAAACGTTCCAACTCCTTTTTAGATTCAAAAAATATGAAGTCTATATACGCTTGTCTAACTCGCTGAAGCCTATACTTTGTTGGGGTAGTTATTCCATACAGATAACATTTTCATTCTTATAAAAAGCGCCATTAAAAGCCCTACTCCAATACCTCATCCCCTTTACCTATATTGGGGAAAATGACATAACCAGCCGATCTTTCAAAAATCACTTTTTATAAGTACATCCTCTGCAATAAATTCCGTCTTTGCCGCCTAGCTATCAGCGATAATGCTGTTTATTTTATCTTTCGATTGCCCTAATATAGCCCTTATGTTTAGCATACAAGTCAGTACAAAAACCCAAGTGATATTTAAATTTCTCATTTCTTAAAATGTTAAATTATTTTATTTCCTATGTATTTAAAGGTACAGCTTTTTTATCCAATAAGGTTTGGCTTTGCCGGCTAACAGCTTTTAGAACTATTAATTTAACATCAAATTAAGTTCCTGACTTACATTAGGATATTTATAATTCTAGCTTTTTACTTGTGCAAAAATTTCTTGAATTGGAGGGTTTGCATTTATTACGGCAGGTTTGCGTAAGGGATTGCGGCGTTATCCTTTATTTTTATTTTCAAAAATAAAGATTGAGCCAAAAGCCCGACCCTAAAGCTGCAGATTCATTCCTTTATCGAAAAAACCTTCTGCTTTAGGGTTACGCCCAAGAAAAACAAAAAATAAATTATAATGTACAAACTATTGCCCTCCAATTTTTATATTTGTGAACACAATTTTACTATCCAGAATAACGCAAATAGCCATGATCACAAAAGCAACAGTAGAAGATGTCTCAAGTTTAAATAAATTAATCAATTCGGCTTACCGAGGGGAATTTTCTAAAAAAGGATGGACTACCGAAGCCAACTTGCTCGAAGGTAGCCGCACGAATGAATCAGAGTTAATTGAAATTCTTCAAGACTCTAAAAACACAATTCTGAAATTTACTGAGAATGAGCATATTAATGCTTGTGTTTTGCTCGTTGAAAAAGAACAGCAATTGTATTTAGGGATGCTAACTGTTTCTCCGGAATTGCAGAATAGCGGTATTGGAAAAAAACTTTTGTATAATGCCGAAACACATGCTAAAGCATTGGGATTGAAAACAATTGT
>JBLIKQ010000028.1:0-24644 GCA_047635475.1 Porticoccaceae bacterium | reverse complement strand
GTAAATCCACATGGAAAAAAGCGCAAACCAAGAAAAGAACTGCACCCAAGCTAACTGTTTCATGATTTTTGGCATAAACTGAAAATCATTCATAATGGTTACGAAGCCATTTTCGGTATTATTTGCCCTCTGCATTAATCCGGAAACAAGCATGGCTAATCCACCTAAACCAATCAGTCCAAGTGACAAGACATACAAATCTTTCTTAAGACCGTAATTATGGATGGCAAATGAAAATAAGGCACTTATGATCAAAAACAGGATTCCGTTGCTTAGATGCGACTTGCCATTTGACGCAAACCACGCTTCAGAATGAGATTCATTTATAAAAGTTGTTTCCTTATGCTTTTCAAAAGCGGCCAATTCTTCTGGAGAATATTCTTTAGAAGTAATAACAGTCCAAAGCACAGTTAGGATAAATACAATTCCACCAAAATAGAATGAGTATTTAACTGAATCAGGAATGATGCCAAGAGGGGCCGTGTTTTGAACTCCTAGATGAGTAAAAATCAAAGGTAATTTAGAAGCAAAGTAAGCACCAATACCAATGAAAAAACTTTGCATCGCAAATCCCATCGTGCGCTGTTTCTCTGGAAGATTATCTCCGACAAAAGCACGGAATGGTTCCATCGAAACATTGATAGAAGCATCCATAATCCATAGCATTCCCGCTGCAACCCACAGAACTGGGGAATTGGGCATTACGAATAAGGCCGCCGAAGCTAAAATTGCACCTGCCAAGAAATAAGGTTTTCTTCGTCCTAATTTTGTCCAAGTCCTGTCTGAAAAATAGCCAATAATCGGTTGAATAATCAATCCGGTCATAGGTGCGGCAACCCATAAAATTGGGATGTCATCAATATTTGCTCCTAAGGTTTGAAATATTCTGCTGACATTCGAATTTTGCAAGGCAAAACCCATTTGAATCCCCAGAAATCCGAAACTCATGTTCCAAATTTGCCAGAAACTTAATTTACGCTTTTCCATTATCGTAATTTAAAAATTAATACGATAAGCGCTGTGCTTATCAAAACCTACTTGTTTTTCGAAGTAAAAGTAAAAGCTTTGATAGGGTAAATATAAAAATTTATTTCACAGTTTTTATTTTTGGAAACAAAAACTGGAAAACATTTTTAACTACAAGGTTGTAGTAATGAATTAAGTACATTTTTTTTAACGTTCATTGTTCATTGTCTCTATTATTTAAGAAACAATATCTACTTTTCAGTTTTCAATTTCCAGCCAGAAATTTGGGCGGAACCCTAACTACTAAAAATGGACCAATAAGAAATTAATTTGTAGACTCTCTTTCTATTAGATGGGTTTCAATTACTTCGGTTGTATAGTTTTCCTCCTCTTCTTCTTCATGTTCTGCTTCGAGACGATCAATTAGCATTTTTGCGGCTCTATTCCCCATTTTTATTCCGCTTTGACTTACGGTTGTAATCGTAGGAGTGGAATATTTTGAAATTATTCCATCCGTAAATGCTATGACAGCTAGGTCTTTAGGTACATTCAATCCTATTTTATTAGCTGTTTTAATTATGGTTACCGCAAAAAGTTCGTTTACTGCAAAAACGGCGTCTATGGCTTTGTCTTCGAGTAATTTACTTATTATTATTTCGCAAGTATCAACATCTTCAATTTTGATAATTAGATTTTCGTTGAAAGGAATGTCGTTGTCCAATAATGCTTTGATATAGCCATCCGTGCGGAGTTTACCGACACTTACGTAATCAACAGTAGTGATAAGGGCGATTTTCCTTTTTCCTCTATCTATTAGGCTTTGGACGGCTTCATAGGCGGCTTGTTTGTCATCTATAATCACTTTGTCGCAAAGAACCTCATTGGTAACCCTGTCAAACATAACGACGGGCATTCCTTGATCTATCACTTCTGTAATATGGTGAAAGTCGCCTTTGAATTGTGTTTCTTTCGATAGCGACATGATGAATCCGTCAATGCTTCCGTTGGCTAGCATTTCCATATTAAGAACTTCTTTATCAAAGGAATCATCTGATAAGCAGATAATTACGCTGTATCCATTTTCATTGGCAACCTGCTCCACACCGTTGATAACAGTAGAGAAAAAATGATGCACAATTTCAGGTATAATGATTCCAATTGTTTTTGTCTTTCGGTTCTTTAGACTAAGGGCAATATTGTTTGGTCTGTAATGATAAAATTTAGCAAATGCCTGAACTTTTAGCCTCGTTTCTTCTCCGATCTCTGAGCTGTTTCGGAGTGATTTAGATACTGTTGAAATGGAAACATCAAGTTCTTTTGCGATTTGTTTGAGCGTTACTTTCCTTTTCATAATTGTGGTATTGCTAATTTTATTATTCGCAATAAAGATAGGTTTTGTTTTTATTAATGGCAATTTAACCCAAAAATATGTAGATAAACGGGAAAGTTTTCAACACTATTACGTTTTCGTAGCCCGATTAGGAATTGCCTTTGTCGAGCGTATTAATATTTACATAAATTTAACATTCGAAGTAAGAGTAAAGTTCACTAAAAACAAATTAATTTAAACAAAAAGTATGAAAACAATTTATAAAAAGTTGTTATTTTTATTACTGCTACTGCCTTTTAGTATTTTGGCTCAGAATACAATTGGTGGGACTGTACTTGATAAAGTTTCAGGGCAGCCAATTCCAGGAGTAAATGTAAATGTTCAGGGAGCGACAAATGGTGTTTCGACTGATTTTGACGGAAAATTCCAATTGTCGAATGTTAAGAAGGGCGATAATGTTGTTTTTTCTTTTATTGGTTACAAGGATTCGGTTATTAATTACAACGGACAAAAATTATTAATTGTTTCCCTTGGAGAAGATGAAAATCAACTTAAAGAAGTAGTAATTCAGGTGGGTTATGGTACTGTTAAGAAAAAAGACTTAACAGGTGCGGTAACAGTTTTGACGTCTGAAGACTTTAATAAAGGACCAGTAACTTCTGCAGATCAAATGATCACAGGTAAAGTAGCTGGCTTACAAGTTATTAATGGAGGAGGTTCTCCGGGAGAAGGTGCTACTATTAGAATTAGAAGCGGTTCTTCACTGTCTGCTAACAATGATCCTTTATATGTCATTGATAATGTTCCAGTTGCGGCCGGTGGTATCAACGGAGGGAGAAATCCATTGACAACAATCAACCAAAACAATATCGAATCTATTACTGTTTTGAAAGATGCTTCTGCAACCGCTATTTACGGTTCTCGCGCTTCGAATGGGGTAATTATTATTACTACCAAAAAAGGAAAAGCGGGTGATTTAAAAGTAAGTTATAGTGGGAACCTTCAAGTTGCTGAAATCACAAAGAAGGTAGATGCCTTAAGTCCTACTCAATTTAGAGATTTTATTACCGCGAATGGTTCTGCTGCACAACAAGCTTTAGTAGGTTCTGCTGATACAGATTGGCAAAATGAGATTTACAGAACGGCTATTGGAACAGATCATAATATTGCTTTAAGCGGAGGTACAGACAATATAGTATACAGAGCGTCTGTAGGGTATGCCAATTTGAATGGTATCTTGAAAAGAGACAATATGGAAAGGTCAACTCTTGGAGTTAGTGTTACGGGAAATTTCTTAGATAATCATTTAAAAATTGAACTTAATAACAATACCTCTTTAATAAAAAGTAATTATAGTAATCGTGGTGCAATTGGATCTGCAATAAGTTTTGATCCAACGCAGCTTGTGACGAATGATGATGGTACTTATTTTCAATGGTTTACTTCGCCTACGCAAATTAATCAATTGGCAGGTAGAAATCCATTGTCTATTTTGAACCAACAAAATAATTTTGGAACTTCATATAGAAGTATTGGAAATATTCAAACAGAATATAAGATGCACTTCTTACCTGAATTAAAAGCTGTAGCTAATTTTGGTTACGATGAGTTAAGCGGAAGATCATTTGGTAATACGGATGCAGATTATCTAAATGGACTTCCTGGGTCTGGATATAATAACTCTTATGAAAATACAGGTTCAAGAAATAATAAATTGATGGATTTGTATTTGAACTATAGTACAAAAGCGGAGTCTATCGATACTCAGTTTGATGTTACTGCGGGATATTCTTACCAAGATTTTAGAGATATTAATGACGGTTTTTCATACAATTTTGAAAACGACATTACTGTTGACGGGGTGCCAGTGCCTTCTCGTGTAAACCTTCAATCGTTTTTTGCAAGGACAAATATTTCTATTGCGGATAAATATTTATTAACTTTATCGTACAGACGAGACGGGACTTCGAGATTCACAGAGGCAAACCGTTGGGCTAATTTCCCTGCAGTGGCACTAGCTTGGAAATTGAATGAAGAAAGTTTTTTGAAGGACTTTAATGTAATTTCTTCTCTGAAACTTAGGGGAGGTTGGGGTGTAACGGGTCAGCAGGATATTGGAGTAAGTTATCCCTCAATACCATTGTACTTAGTATCTAATGCCGCCGCACAGTACCAATTTGGGAATGTCTTTTATAATACTTTCAGACCACAGCCTTACAATAGTAATTTAAAGTGGGAGGAAACAACAACTGTAAATGCTGGACTTGATTACGGTTTTTTTAATAATAGAATTACTGGTGCTGTTGATTTGTATAAAAGAACCACCAAGGATTTATTATTATATACGCAAAACCCATCTTTCTTTGGGTTCTCTAACTATGATAATTACAATGTCGGAACTATTGAAAATAAAGGAATTGAAATAGCTGCAAATGCAATTCCAGTTCGTACCGATGATTTAGAATGGTCTATTGGAGGAAATATAACTTTCCAAGATTCCAAAATCACTAAATTGACAACTACATTACCTAATACTCCAGGTATAAATGTAGGGGGATATGAAGGAGCTACAGGAAATACAATTCAAAATCACCAAGTAGGTTATGCGCCAAGTTCTTTTTATGTGTATGAGCAAGCGTATGGTGTAAACGGAAAACCACTTGATGGAGTTTATATCGACAGAAACAAAGATGGAATTATTACAGAACAAGACAAATACCGTTTTCATAAACCAGCAGCCGATATTTTTTACGGTTTCAATACGAGCCTAACTTATAAAAATTTTGATTTTGGAATGAGCTGGAGAGGTTCTTGGGGTAATTACATTTACAATAATGTTGATTCAAGTAAGGGTTCTTTTCAGAATATTTTGTTAAGAGAAACAGATTTGTCTAATGGAGTTGTCAATATTTTACAGACAGGGTTTACTACTCAGGACACTAAAAGATATGAATCTGATTATTATATTCAAGATGCAGCATTTATTAGATTGGATAATGTTAGTGTAGGATACACTTTTAATCAAAAGCCAAATGCGACTTCTTTAGTTAAATTGACTTTAGCCGCTCAAAATGTTGTGTTGATTACAAATTATAGCGGATTAGATCCGGAGATTTCTGGAGGTATAGATAATAACTTATATCCAAGACCAATTACTTTCACGTTAGGTTTAAACGTTAATTTCTAATAAAAATAACAAGAAAAATGAAAAAGATAGAGATAAGATTATTGAGTATTTCTTTGTTGCTGTTGGTGCTTATATTTCCATCATGTACCAGTGATTTAAACCAAGCTCCTGAAAGTACCAACGCGATTCCTGGAGATGAATTTTTTAAAACACCAGAGTCCTATAAACAAAATTTAGCAAAACTATACGCCGGGTTTGCTACTTCAGGACAAACGGCTGCAGGCTCTCCAGATATTTCTGGAATTGATGAAGGAGAAAGCCAATATATCAGAGGATATTGGTTGCTACAGGAACTAACTACAGATGAAGCAGTTATTGCTTGGAATGACGGAACCATTAAAGACCTTCATTCTCAAACATGGACATCATTAGACCGTTTTGTAACGGCAGTTTTTGCGCGTTATTCTTTCCAAATAGTAAATTGTAATGAATTTTTAAGACAAACTACTGACCAGAAACTGGCAGCTAGGGGTATAGGCGCAACTTTAAAAGCAGAAATTGCTACCTACAGGTCAGAAGCACGCTTCTTAAGAGCGATGACCTACTGGCATTTGATTGATACATTTGGTGGTGGTTCTTTGGTTACTGAGGATTCACCTAGTACTTTCTTCTATCCTGAATATGCTACAAGAGCGGAGCTGTACAAATTTGTAGAGGATGAATTGACTGCAATTACTCCATTACTGAAAGAGCCAAAATCAAATGAAGCTTATCGCGTGGATCAAGCTGCTGCATGGATGTTGCAAGCAAAATTGTATATGAATGCAAAAGTATATATAGGTAGTGATAACTATGCGGCTGCTGTTCCTTTAATTACAAAGATTACAGGTTCTAATTATGCATTGCATCCTAATTACAATCAATTGTTTTTAGCTGATAATGATAAAAATGGAGCTCAAAATGAATTTATTTTCGCCATTGCGTTTGATGGTATTCATACACAAACTTATGGTGGAACAACTTTCTTAACTCATGCTCCTGTCGGTGGGAGCATGGATGCTTCAGCATTTGGCATCAATGGTGGTTGGGGAGGTATCAGAACGACAGCAGCTTTTGTTGATAAGTTCAGTGCTAACACAACAGATACTCGTGGCCAATTTTATACGGATGGCCAAACTAAAGAAATCAAAAATATAGGTACTTTTACAGATGGATATGCGATTCAGAAATTTAGAAACGTGACCGTTAATGGAGTGCAAGGTTCAGATAAAGCAGGGAATTTCTCTGACTCTGATTTCCCAATTTTCCGTTTGGCGGATGCGTATTTAATGTATGCAGAATGTTTCGTTAGAGGAGCTGGCGGTAATGGGGCAATAGCTTTAGGCTATGTTAACGCTGTACGTACAAGAGCAAACGGTGCAACCATAAATGCAGGAGACTTAAATCTGAATTTCATACTAGACGAAAGAGCAAGAGAACTACACTGGGAAGGACACAGAAGAACAGATTTAGTTCGTTTTGGAAAATTCACCGGAGGAAGTTATTTATGGCCTTTTAAAGGTGGGGTTGCTGGTGGATCACCAACACAATCTTTCAGAGATATATTTCCTATTCCAGCTGTAGCACTATCTTCAAATTCTAAATTACAACAAAACCCAGGATACTAATAATTTAAAAATCAATAAAAATGAAAAATATAACTAAATCAATAATTGCTTTATTTGCAGTAGTTGCTTTGTCTTGCAGCGTAGAAGACGTTCAAGACAGACCGGTAATTCAAGGTATAGATACACCTGCCTTGACTGCTCCAACATCTGGTGCGGCATATGTTCTTACACCTGAAAAAGCAGCTGAACAAGTAGAACGTTTTACTTGGAAATCTGCAAACTACGGCGGCGATATAGAAGTTACTTATGCAGTAGAATTAGATAAAAAAGGAAATGAGTTTAAGACTCCACAATCTATCGGATCTGTAATTGCGGGAAATCAAGTTTCTGTTTCTGTAGAAACGATGAATAATGCGACTTTAGCATTAAATTCAGTACCTTTTTCTGCTAGTGAATTCGAAGTAAGAATAAAATCTACATCTGGAGCTACAACTCCTATGTTTTCTGATGTTATCGGAATTGTTATTACTCCTTACACTACAGAAAACCCTAGACTATGGGTTCCTGGTGGATATGCTAAAGCTTCGGGCTATCCTAATGACTGGGACCCTGCTACATCTCCAACACTTTCTGCCTCTGCATATGGTAAAGTAGACTTTGAAGGTTATGTAAACTTTAATGATGCAGATGCTGAATATAAATTTACAAGTTTCCCTGAGTGGAAAGGAGAATATGCTGCAGGAGCTACTGCTGGAACTATAGCTGCATCAGGCGATAACCTTAAAATTCCTGCTGCAGGATATTATCAGATTGTAGTTGACACTGAAAAATTAACTTACAAAGCAACTGCAACTACATGGGGAATCATAGGAGACGGAACTCCAGGTAGCTGGGATAACAGTACAGCAATGTCTTATGACAAAAACACAAAAGTTTGGACCGTAACTGCTGACCTAACTCAAAAAGAAATGAAATTTAGAGCCAATAACGGTTGGGATATCAATTTAGGTGATTCAGCTGCAGACGGTACAATGGAATATGGTGGAGATAACATCAAAGTTCCCTCTGCTGGAAATTACACAATCACGTTGGATTTAAGTTCTCCGAGAAATTACAAATATAATCTTACAAAGAACTAGTGTTTTAATAATACCAAAAGGGCTGTCTCAGGGCAGCCCTTTTTTTTTACATTAGAATTTAATAATTAAATATTATGAAAAAAATTACTTTATTATTAGTACTAATATCATCTTTAGGTTTTGCTCAATTTAGTAGCGTTCCGTCCCCTGCAATTGCAAGCGGGATCGTTACACTTAATTTCAATAAGACTGGCACTCCACTAAGTTCATATGCGGGTACGATATATGCACATATTGGCTTGACGGTTAATGGAACAAGGTGGCAAAACGTGAAAGGGACTTGGGGGAACAATCCGACACAACCAGCATTGACTTTGGTTTCAGGAACTACCTATAAATTAGAACTAACTCCTGACTTGTATAGTTATTTTGGTGTTCCTACATCGAGTTCAATCACTGAAATTTGTGTTGTATTAAGGAATGATGCTGGAAATGTGCAAACGGCTAATACTTTTTTCAATGTTGGTGCCTTTCAAGTTAGTTTAAATTCACCATCAGAAAATAGTTCAACAATTATTGGGTCAGGAGAAAATCTCAGCATTTCAGCAACTAATACTGGTGGAAATGCCAGCTACAATTTAAAAGCTAACGGTGTTAGCATTAATACAAATATCAGTACTTCTAGCTATAGCTATAATCACACGAATATAACTGCTAATCAAAACTATGAGCTTATAGTTACTCAAGGAGCAACAACAGTTAGTAAAAAATTTAGTGTACTTCTTAACCCAGGTGTAATCCAGGCAGCAATGCCTTCAGGATTATTCGACGGAATAAATTATAATTCAACCGATTATACAAAGGCGACTTTGGTTTTAGATGCGCCATTAAAGGACTTTGTTTATGTAGCGGGAAGTTTCAATGACTGGCAGCCGGATTCTAATTATGCGATGAAGAAGGATCCGACTTCAGGTAAGCTTTGGTTGGAATTAACCGGACTCACCTCTGGTGCAAATTATACCTATCAATATTGGGTGGTTGATACTACGCCTATCGTGGGAACACCGTCTTTAGTGAAAACTGCAGACCCGTATTCTACTTTAGTTTTGTCATCAAATGATGATCCTTATATTCCAACCTTAAGTTACCCGAATCGGCCTTCATATCCAGTAGGACAAGAAAGAGAAGTGACTGTCTTGCAAACGGATCAGACTCCATACGCTTGGAGTACCGCAACCACTAATTTTGTAAAGCCAGAAAAAGAAAACTTGGTCGTTTATGAACTCTTGGTTCGAGATTTTGATGCTGCTAAAAGTTACCAAAGTGTAATTGACAAAATGGATTATTTCAAAAATATAAAAATAAATGCCATTGAATTACTGCCTGTTATGGAGTTTGAAGGAAATGAAAGTTGGGGTTATAACACTTCTTTTCATATGGCTTTGGATAAGTTTTATGGAACATCAAGTAAATTTAAGGAACTAGTAGACGTCTGCCATCAAAATGGGATCGCTATAATTCTAGATCTCGCTTTGAATCATGCTTTTAATAGTAATCCAATGGTGCGAATGTGGATGAATGATCCTGACGGCGACGGATGGGGCTCGCCATCAGCCGAAAGCCCGTATTTCAATACCGTGGCAAAACACAGTTATAATGTGGGGAGTGATTTTAATCATCAAGTACCAAGGACACAAAACTATGTAAAAAGAGTAATTAAGCAATGGATCGAAGAGTACAAAATTGACGGATTTCGATGGGATCTAACCAAGGGGTTTACGCAGAATTGTACTGCAAATGACGAGTCTTGTACTAACGCATTCCAGCAAGACAGAGTTGACTTGTTAAAATCATATGCTGATTATGCATGGAGTTTAGATCCAACGCATTATACCATTTTTGAACATTTAGGAACAGATACTGAGGAGAGAGAATGGGCAAATTACAGAATTGACGATTCGGTTAGTAAAGGGATTATGATGTGGGGTAAAATGACTGAACAATACAATCAGCTGACCATGGGGTATAATTCACAGAATGATATTTCAAGAATGAATAGTACAGCTCACGGATTTACCAAGAACAGATTGATGGGCTACGCAGAAAGTCATGATGAAGAGCGCCTTATGTATAAAAATGTGCAGTACGGAGCCAATCTAAACGGGTACAATATAAAAACACCCGCTACAGCTCTTTCCAGAATGTCTGCATTAGGTGCGGTGACATTATTAGTTCCAGGACCAAAAATGATTTGGCATTTCGGTGAACTAGGAATGGACTTGTCGATTTTTTCATGTAACAACGGTACTGTAAATAGTCCTTCTGATGCTATTTCGGGAGATTGTAAATTGGACACTAAACCGCAACCTCAATGGGTAAACAATTGGCTTGGAGATACCAATCGAAATAAGATTTATACGGATTGGTCCAAAATGATTGCAATGAAAATTAACGAGCCTGTTTTTTCAGGAACAGCAACCATAAGCAGTGCTTCGCTAACTCCTACTATTAAGGTCACTAATAGCTCTTTGGCATCAGACCAGCTTAAAGATGTTCTAGTATTGGCTAATTTCGATTTGGCAGCTAAAAATGTGCCTACTGGTTTTCCATATGTAGGAACTTGGTATAACTTGATGGACAATACATCTATTGTTGTCACAGATGTCAATGCACCAATCAGTATTTCTGCAGGAGGATTTAGAATTTATGGAAATAAAGTAGCTTCTTTGGCAATCGCAAATTTTGAGAAACAAGATGAGGTTTATTTGTACCCCAATCCTGCAACGAATTATTTTACTTTAAACACAACCACTTCTAAAGTTCAAATTTTTTCTGTGAGTGGACAATTGATGAAAAGCTTCAATTCTGGTCAGACGTCATCATATCAATATACTGTGAGTGATTTAAGTAACGGAATTTACGTTGTAAAAGCGTATGACGAGAATGATGAACTTCAGCTGATGAAGTTTATTAAAAAGTAGTTTGTTTGATTTTTTTAAAAGTTGTCCCTGGTAAGGACAACTTTTTTGTTTAAAAAAAAGCTGCTTCACTAAGGAAGCAGCTTTCAACTACAAATAAAAACTACTATTAAATTTTACCATTTTTAATTTCGTCCACAATTTCTGGATTCAATAATGTTGAAGTATCCCCAAAATTTGAATAATCACCCTCGGCTATTTTACGAAGTATTCTGCGCATGATTTTTCCAGAGCGTGTTTTTGGTAAACCAGAAACAAACTGTATTTTATCTAATTTGGCTATGGGACCAATTTGGTTCGAGACTTGTTGGTTAATTTCTTTACTAAGATTTTCTCGGTCTCGGTATTCTCCGCTTTCTTTTAGAATAACAAATCCGTATAAAGCATTTCCTTTAATGTCATGAGGAAAACCTACAATTGCTGATTCTGCTACTGCTGGATGTTCGTTTATGGCATCTTCGATAGGAGCGGTCCCCAGATTATGACCGGAAACGATGACTACATCGTCTACTCGGCCTGTGATTCGGTAGTAACCTACTTCATCGCGTAAAGCTCCGTCACCAGTAAAGTATTTGCCTGGAAAGGCAGAGAAATAGGTCTCTTTGTACCTTTTATGATCGCCCCAAATGGTTCTCGCAATTCCTGGCCAAGGAAATTTAATACACAAAGCACCTACCACTTGATTTCCATCTATTTCATTTCGTTTTTCATCCATCAATACTGGTTGAATGCCGGGTAGAGGCAAGGTAGCATAAGTTGGCTTTGTAGGAGTAACAAAAGGAATTGGCGAGATCATTATGCCTCCCGTTTCTGTCTGCCACCAGGTATCAACGACAGGGCAATGCTTGCCGCCCACATGGTCATTATACCAGTGCCAAGCCTCTTCGTTTATGGGTTCGCCCACCGAGCCGATTACTTTTAAGCTGTCCAATTGGTATTTTTGAACGTAATCTAAACTCTCTTTAGCTAGTGCGCGAATGGCTGTTGGTGCAGTATAGAATTGCGTTACTTTATGTTTAACGATTATTTGCCAAAAACGGCTAAAATCTGGATAGGAGGGAACGCCTTCAAATATTACAGTAGTAGCCCCATTCAGTAACGGACCATAAAGAATATAGGAATGACCTGTTATCCAACCAATATCTGCAGTACACCAGAAAACATCATCTTCCTCATAGTTAAATACATTTTTGAATGTATAGGCGGTATATACCATATAACCCGCTGTGGTATGCACCATTCCTTTTGGTTTTCCGGTTGACCCAGATGTATAGAGGATAAATAATGGATCTTCAGCATCCATAATTTCAGCTACGTTATTGTCTAGTGCCTCCTCTAAAAGAGGTTGTAACCATTGGTCACGTCCTTCCTTCATGTTTATTGTAGTCTTGGTTCTCTTCACTACTAAGACTTTTTCGACACAAGGAGTGTTTACTAAGGCCTCGTCAATGATACCCTTTAAATCGATGGTTTTGTTTCCACGGTATCCGCCATCAGATGTGATTACCATTTTACAATCACTGTCGTTTATTCTAGTGGCTACAGCCGAGGCTGAAAAGCCTGCGAAAACTACAGAATGTATCGCCCCAATTCTGGCACATGCCAAAGTCGCAATAGCTAATTCTGGAATCATTGGCAAATAAATACACACACGATCTCCTTTTTGTACCCCTTGATCGCGCAATACGTTTGCCATTTTAGAAACACGCTGATGCAGTTCAGTGTATGAAATATGTATAGCCTCTTCATTTGGGTCATTTGGCTCAAAAATGATAGCCGTTTTGTCTCCCTTTTTTGCAAGATGTCTGTCAATACAGTTTTTGGTAATGTTGACTTTCGCATCGACAAACCATTTTATTTCGGCTTCAGCCATATTAAAATCGACTACTTTATCCCATTCCTGATACCAGGTAAAGTTTTCAGAAGCAATTTTATCCCAGAATTTTTTGGGTTCACGGACTGACTTTTTGTATTCTTTAAAGTATTCTTCTAAGTTATTTATTTTATAGCGACTCATGTTTTTATGATTTAATAGAGTTAGTGTTGTTTTTATTATAAATGCCAATTTCATATTTATCCAAAACGAAAGTGATCTCTTCGACGATAGCTTCGTCATCAATCGTTGATGGAATCTGGTAGTCATCACCATCAGCGATGCTGCGCATTAATTTTCTGAGGGTCTTTCCCGAACGTGTTTTGGGCAGTCGTTCTACGATGACTACGTTTCTCAGAGAAGCAATAGCGCCAATTTGTTGCCGTACTAATTTTATAATTTCTTGTTCCAGTTGAAAATGTTCAATGGAATCATTTAATTTGGTTACCACCAATGCCAAAGGAATTTGTCCTCTCAACGCGTCATTGATGCCAATTACGGCACACTCAGCAACGGATTGGTGGGATGATACAATTTCTTCCATTTCTGAAGTTGAAAGACGGTGCCCCGCCACATTGATGACATCATCTACTCTGCCGGTAATGAAGATATAATCTTCGTCGTCTTTATAGCCACCGTCACCAGAGAAGTAATACCCCGGGAACTGCTCCAAATATCCAGATTTAAATCGAGAGTTGTCATGCCATAAATCAAGTAGAGTTCCAGGAGGTAGTGGTAATTTGATAACCACATACCCTTGTTGACCGGAGCCAACTTCAGTTCCTTCCTCATTAAAAATTTTAATGTCATAGCCACAAACTGCTTTACCTACGGATCCTGGTTTTATAGGTAACTTTTCAATCCCAATCATATTTGCAATCATAGGCCAGCCAGATTCTGTTTGCCACCAGTGGTCTACCGCTGGAACAGGTATATGTTTTGCATACCATTCCAAAGTGGCAATATCGCATCGTTCTCCAGCCAAAAACTGCGTTTTTAAAGAAGTCAAGTCGTATTTTTTTATGAAATCACCATTAGGATCTTCCTTTTTGATGGCGCGAATGGCGGTAGGAGCTGTGAACATCGCATTTACTTTGTGCTCGGCAATAACTCTCCAGAACGTACTCGCATCTGGTGTTTTTATAGGTTTGCCTTCAAAAACAATAGTAGCGTTGCGGTTGATTAAAGGACCATAGACAATAAAACTATGTCCAACTACCCAACCCACATCTGATGCAGCCCAAAAAACATCATCTTCTTTTACATTATAAATATGTTGCATCGAAAACTTTAAGGCAACAGCGTAACCACCAGTATCCCTAACTACTCCTTTTGGTTTTCCGGTTGTTCCTGAGGTGTAGAGAATATATAAAGGATGTGTCGCATTCACGGGAACACATGCGGCTTCTTCAGAACCATAGACTAGAGCATCATAGTCGACATCATACTTTTTAAAAGGAACTCGTGCACCTAGTCTCCTATTCAAAATAATCACTTTTTTAGGTCTGTGTGATGCTAGTTCAATCGCTTCATCTACTAGTGGCTTGTAGGTTATTAAACGGTCAATTTCAATTCCGGAAGAGGCGGTTATAATTAATCGGGGTTTGCAGTCATCAATCCTGATTGCCAATTCATGCGGGGCAAATCCTCCAAAAACAACCGAATGTGTAGCTCCAATTCTTGCACATGCTAGCATAGCAAAGACAGCTTGGGGAATCATAGGCATATAGATTATTGCTGTATCTCCTTTTTTTAATCCCAAAGACTGCATTCCTCCAGCAAGTTTTGCTACTTCAGTCCTAACCTCTAAAAAAGTATATTTTTTTACGGTTTGGGTAACGGGAGAATCGTAAACTAAAGCGACCTGATCGCCATAACCATCCCCAATGTGTTTGTCTAGTGCCAAATAGCAAATATTTAATTCCCCATCTTTATACCAAAGAGGGTATCCATTTTCATCTTTCGATAAAATCGTTTCAGGCTTGCGATACCAGTCTATAGCTTCTGCTTGTTCAGTCCAAAATTCTTCGGGCTGCTGAATGCTTTTGGCGTAAAAATCTTTGTAATTCATGACTTGGAATATTCTAAATTATTGAATTAAACTTTGTACTTGTTCTACTAGTTTTTTTAAGGAGAAGGGCTTGACTACATATAAATTAGCGCCTAATGAAAGCCCTTTTTCAATGTCTTTTTCTTTGTTCTTCGCCGATAGAAAGATGACTTTGCAATGCTGCAAGCGGTCGTCTTTTTTTATTTGTTCTAAGGTAGCAAAACCGTCAACCATCGGCATCATTACATCTAGGATGATGACATCTGGAAGTTGTCTTTTTAGAATATCGAGTGCTTCCTGTCCGTCACGAGCTATAAATACTTCAAAATTGTTCTTTTTGAATGTGTATTCAAGAGACATTACAATATTAGGTTCGTCATCTACAATTAAAATTTTCTTCATCTCTATTCGTTTTCAGTTGTATTGTAATTAGGTAAAGTAAAAATAAAAGTCGCCCCTTTTTGTGGTGTGCTTTCCACCGAAATTTTACCTTTATGATGCTCTATAATTTGTTTGCAAATGGCAAGCCCTAGGCCACTACCAATTGGTTTTTTTACATTCTGGTCGCGTGATTGATAAAATTTATCAAAAATGGGCTCAAAATCTTCGGCTTTAATTCCTTCCCCATTATTATGAATGCTGACTTTTACAGCTTCTTTGCATTCAGTTACCAAAATTGTTATTTTGCCATCCGTTTTTGAACAGAATTTAATGGCATTTGAAAATAAGTTATGGACTACCTGAATGATTCTCTCCTCGTCATAGAAAGCTTTTATTTTATTTTCGGCCCCATTAAATTCAATAGTTATATTTTGATTATTGATTAATTGTCTTAAGGAATCTAAAGTGGTTACTATCGTTTGCGATATATTATTTTTTGATAAATAAAGTTTCTGCTTTCCTGTTTCGAATTTCTCTAAATCCAGAATTTTATCAATTAAACGATTTAAACGATCTGATTCGGAAATAATGCTTTTTAAAAACTGTTTTCTAACTTCTTTTGGAATGTCATCGTCATCATCATGCAGTATTTCAGTTGCTGCACGAATAGCGGTAATTGGCGTTCTTAGTTCGTGGGTGACGGTATCCAGGAATTCATCTTTTTGAATGTCTTTGTTGATCAGTTTCTGATTAGCATTTTTTAACTGTTCTGATATTTTTTTTAACTCATTCGAAGTATCTGTTAGTTTCTTGTTGATAATGATATTCTCTTTTGATTCCTCTAGAATTCTTAGAACTTCAGGCAGGCTTATCTTATCTTCCTTTGCTACGCTCGATATTAATATTTTAGCGGAAGCTGTACCAATATGGCCCGTTAATAAATTCTCAGCAAACTTTATAAATCGCGCATCGGCTGTGGTGATGTTTTTATCGATGTTGTATTTTAAATTAAAAATGCCCAACGCTCGCTTGGTTCTTTCTTCGCCAAGAAAACGTTGCAGTACTTTCTGAATATCGGATATGTATGCGGTTCCTTTCCATACAAATGCATTTTCATGATTCGTAATGTACTTGTCTATAGCTACAAACATTTCGGCATAATTACGCTCTCTATAATTTCCGCTGAAACTAACTGAAATAGCGAGAAAGCAGATAGTATTGATCAACAGACTCCAGAAGAAAGCGTGGGGTATGGGTTGTAAATAGTCCAGACCAAAAAGCTGAAAAGGTTTCAAAAGTTTAATGCTCCATGGACCGTTTTGTATGAAAGTACTCGTGGATTTTGTGACTCCAATGGCATAAGGAATTAATAAAGTGTAGAGACTTATGAGAAAACCAAGAATAATACCGGTCACAGCTCCGTTTTTTGACCCTCTTTTCCAAAATAAAGCCCCAAAAAATGCTGGAGCCAATTGTGCGATTAACACAAAAGAGACTAAGCCAATCGACACTAAAGAATAATCTAAAACAAAAATGCGGTATATCGCATAAGCTAAAATAATGAGTAAAAAAATACCGACTTTTCTACTGTTTACGATTCGTTTGCGATTCTTCTCTGGAGACTTGTCTTCAAGAGCGCCAATAAATCCGTATGGAATTAAAAGATTGTTACTTAGCATGGTTGCCAAAGAGATTGAGGAAACAATAATCATAGAAATTGCTGCCGAAAAGCCTCCAAGAAATACAATAATCGTAAGGATATTATTATTGAAGTGTTGTGGGATCAACAAGGAATAGGTATCTGAATTTAGGCCTTGGCCTTGAAACATGATGTTTCCTCCCCAAGCTATTGGGAAAACAAAAATATTGAACAGTAACAAATACAAAGGGAAAAGCCAAATGGCTGTTCGGATGTGGGTTTCTTTATTATTTTCAACAATGGCGGTGTGAAATTGTCTAGGTAAAAGAAAAATGGCAAATGTGGATAAAATACAAAGAAAGAACCAATTGATTCCATTTGTTAAATCACCAATCGAATTTTTTTTATCAAAATCTTGAAGCACTGCTGCTTTAGTATAAATGTCATCGAAACCGTCAAAAACAAAATAGGTAACGTAAATACCAATGATTAAAAAGAAAACTAATTTTAAAACGGATTCCATAGCCACCGCAGTAACGATTCCAAGTCTTTTTTCCGAGGCATCTACATATTTTGTTCCGTAATAGGAGGCAAATAATGCGAGTGCAAGGCAAACATAAGTAGTGGTGTCAGTAAATATGTTGGAACTATACTGGGTTTTGGTAACAATATAAAAAGTGTCTGAGATCGACTTTAGTTGTAAAGAAATATAAGGTAAGATACCGACAAGGCAAATTAGTGTAACTAATGCTCCCAAAAAACGACTGTTTCCGTATCGTAAAGAAATAAAATCTGCAATACTGGAGATTTTATTTACTCTCGAAATTCGGATAATTTTTTTGAGGATAATCATCCACGTTGGTATAATGATGATTGGGCCTAAATAGATAGGTAAATAGCTCAGGCCTGAATCCGCAGCAACACCTATGCTGCCATAGTAGGTCCAAGCAGTACAATAAACGGCTAAGGATAAGGAATAAATATAAGGGTTGTTTGTCCACTTTGAATGACGTTTTTTTTCAGCCCAATGCGCTATGTAAAAAAGAATAGATACATAGATTGCTAAAATCAGTAGAAGGCCTGCGCTACTCATAATATTTTGTTATGATTAGGTACGTAATGGCAATTGAAAACAACCATGCAGAGAAAATATAGATGTACACGATTGGAAACCCAAAAAGAGGCCTTGAACTGTCAAACAACAGTAGAAGTGGAACATTTAATCCCAATAATATAAGTAGTGAAAGTATAACCAGTTTTTGTTCGTGTCTCTTTTTCATGGTATGAAAATAAACAATCTCTACAAATAATTGTAGAGATTGTGTATTAAATAAAGCAAATTGCTTTATTTGAAATTTATTATATTCTAATGTGTCGCATCAGCTGCACCAGAAGGAATTCTTATGTGTTCCACGATATCTTGAACATCTTGCGGTGGTGCTGGAGTAAAGCTTTTTACTGTAAAGGCAACAGCAAAGTTTACAATCATAGCGATCGTTCCAAAACCTTCAGGAGAAATTCCAAACCACCAGCTTTCTTTCAAGCCGGCAACAGCATCTTTTCCACCGTCAAAAAGACCGAATTTGAATTTCAACATGTAGAAAAGCATCAATAATAACCCTATTATCATACCTGCAACAGCTCCTTCTTTGTTCATTTTCTTGTCAAAAATTCCAAGAATAATTGCAGGAAAAAGGGAGGCAGCGGCTAATCCAAAAGCAAGTGCGACGACCGCGGCAACAAAGCCAGGAGGATTGATTCCGAAATAACCTGCAATGATTACAGCAACAGCAGCAGCTACACGAGCAGCCCAAAGCTCATTTTTCTCTGAAATGTTTGGGTTGATCATTTTCTTGATGATATCATGAGATACAGAAGCTGAAATTACCAATAGCAAGCCAGCAGCAGTAGATAATGCAGCAGCCAGAGCTCCTGCAGCAACTAGTGCAATAACCCAATTAGGTAAGTTTGCGATTTCAGGGTTAGCCAATACCATGATGTCTTTATCAATAGTCAATTCACTCCCTTTGTTCCCTTTCGCTTCTTGCGCGGCTAAAAATGCAGCGTCTTTAGAGTTGTCGTTGTAATACTGAATTTTTCCGTCTCCGTTTTTATCTTCAAACTTTAATAAACCTGTAGTTTCCCATTTAGTAAACCAAGCAGGCATAGAAGAATATTCTTTACCGTTTACTGTCTCAATCAAATTAGTTTTTGCAAAAACAGCAATTGCTGGAGCGGTAGTGTATAAAATTGCAATTAAAACCAATGCATATCCAGCCGATTTTCTTGCGTCTTTTACTCTTTTAACAGTAAAGAAACGAACAATTACGTGTGGTAATCCAGCAGTACCTACCATTAAAGCAAGTGTAATTGCAAATACATCGATCATTGATTTTGTACCGTCTGTATAAACAGAGAATCCAAGATCTGTTGAAAGGCCGTTTAGTTTATCTAGTAAATAAGTGTCGCTTCCTAAAACTTTTCCTCCCATTCCTAATTGCGGAATAGGATTTCCTGTCATTTGAATAGAAATAAAGATAGCTGGAACCATGAAAGCAAATATTAACACACAATATTGTGCCACTTGGGTATAAGTAATTCCTTTCATACCACCTAAAGTGGCATAGAACAAAACGATAACCATTCCGATAATAACACCAGTATTGATGTCAACTTCTAAAAATTTAGAAAACACTAATCCTACCCCACGCATTTGTCCTGCTACGTAAGTAAAGGAAACAACCAACGCACAGATAACGGCAACTGTTCTAGCAGTGTTTGAGTAATACCTTTCTCCAATAAAATCTGGCACAGTAAATTTACCGAATTTTCGGAGATAGGGTGCCAATAATAGTGCGAGCAGAACATATCCTCCTGTCCATCCCATTAAATAAACGGCACCATCATAACCGTCAAATGAAATGATACCGGCCATTGATATGAAAGAGGCTGCACTCATCCAGTCGGCAGCTGTAGCCATTCCATTTGCCAATGGAGAAATTTCTCCTCCCGCAACATAAAATTCTTTAGTTGATCCAGCGCGAGACCAGATTGCAATTCCAATATAAAGGGCAAATGTTACCCCAACAATTAAGTAGGTCCAAGTTTGTAAATCCATGATATTTTATTTTTTTTATAGTTTTTTTTATTCTTCGTCGTAGCCGTATTTTTTGTCTAATTTGTTCATTAATCGAACATAAACAAATATCAATATGACAAAGGCATAAATTGAACCTTGTTGTGCAAACCAGAAACCAAGCGGGAAACCACCTAATGTAATTGAATCTAATGCTTGTTTGAATAGGATTCCGGCTCCGTAGGAAACCGCAAACCAAATGCTTAATAAAATCAGAAGGTACCTTAGGTTTTCCTTCCAATACGCTGATGCTTTTTCTTGTTGATCGCTCATAATATATATTAATAAAAGGTTAATTGGTTATAGATAAATCATTGCTTGCAAAGTAAT
Organism: Porticoccaceae bacterium; assembly: GCA_047635475.1. Classification (GTDB taxonomy): domain Bacteria; phylum Bacteroidota; class Bacteroidia; order Flavobacteriales; family Flavobacteriaceae; genus Flavobacterium. Next base: position 4,148 of record JBLIKQ010000028.1, on the reverse strand, counting down.
GGTGTTTACAGATTTGTTTGCGGCATATTTTAAAGTTTGGTACTCTAATGTTAGTTTAGAATTGTGTCCACTGAAGAAAGCATTAGCACCGATACCTAATTGAGAAGCATTATCGTTTAAAGCATCGATTTGTCTTTCGTCGTAAGAGAGATAAGGTTGAAAACGTGTTTTTGACTTTCCGGGAATCACATAGCCAACATGTGCATGAAGCATTGAACCTGTTTCATAGGTTGTTCCAAGTCTGTAGTCTTTTCCGTAGTCCGTATTTTGATACAAAGCATAGGCAGTAAATGCGGCACCTTTTGTTCCTACAGGTACGTCATAAAAAGCATCAAGAGCAAAAATGGATACGTTTTCTCCACTTAAATTTCCTCCAGCATCTGCAATTACAGATCCATTAGGATGTGAAAAGAATCCAGCACCAATATTAAATACTTTTTTTGTACCTAAATAAGAACCTACTTTGTAAGGAAGAAAGTTGCTTTCAGAGTCTAGAATTGCATATTCAAAATAACCAGCGTAGGTTTTACCTGCTTCTTTAGAGCCCAAGAGTCTTTGTCCAGCATAGGTTGCGGCACCGCCATTTGCTGGTACTGCAGATGCTTGTAAATTATTAACTAAGGCGTTATTCACGGACACTCGATATTGAAATTTTCCAACAGATCCTTTTGCATAAACTCCAATATGCCTTGCAAATTGGTCTGACAAACCTAGAGTACCCCAGGCTTGTCTTTGGTTGTCTAAGGTCATTAAGTTTAAAGTACTTTGGTTGTTCAAACGAGAAATTCCATTCCAATAATGTAATCCACCTCCGACAGCATTATTTTTTCCTACACTGTATTGTGCCCACGCATCATGCAAAAACACTTGAGATCCTTCTCCTGTTCCGGTAGGACTCATTGTATTAGCATTTAAGCTGTTAAGTCCTATGTGCGTTAAGATTAAAAAATCTTTGTTGATTTGTGCATACATTAATATACGAGCTCTTCTGACACTGAAGTCTAAATCAGCTTGTTCGTTACCTTTTGCATCTAAAGGACGATCAGAATTGTATTGCCCCCATATTTGTGCCCAGGATATTACTCTAAGGTACTTTGAGCCGTCTTCATTTAAATTGAATTTCATTCCGGACCCATAATCGGGTGAACCTTGAGAAAAGCCTTTTACAGATAAGAGCAGTAAGCCTGCAATTAAATAAATTTTTTTCATGATAAATTAAATTTTTGGTTAATAAAATGGTTAGTTTTAACAGGGCCAAAGTCTAATTTTTTGTTTGTAAAAAAAATTATGATATATATAAGTGTAAAGTACTATAGTTAATCCTTGAATCGCTCCCACTTTATAAGCATGAACTTGTCGCCAAGCTCGGTTATTATCATTCCTGCACCAGATAGTAAATCTTTGTTTTTTATGTATTCTATCAGTTCCAAATGGTTAAAGATCTTGTAGGTTGGATGATAGTTAGCGTGAGATGGCTTCTTGATGTTGAAGGATTTTACCCAATTACTGATGGTAACATGAGAGACCCCAATTATACGCTCAATCTCCCGATAACTCAGCCCTTCAAGATATAATTGTAGTGCCTTGGTGACATAGTAATCATCTATCTTTTTGCCAATTTTGTTGACTGTAAAAAAGTACTTACATTTTTTACAAAGATACCTTTGTTTACTGTTAATTACACCGCTTTTTATGATGTGATTCCCTTGGCATTTCGGGCAAGCTAAAATCTCCATATATATAAATTTTGCATAAATATAGTAAATTAGCATTTCTATTTAGGAGAATATTGTAAATAAAAGCTTTAATATTTGCGGAAGCCCTATTTATATTGAAAATTTAATATAAATATGATAAAAAAAGCGTTTTTTTTCTTTTTGGTTAATTGTCATAAAAATACTATCGAGTTAGTGTGGAATATTTTTTTGTATTTTTAGATATTAATAAATTGATTATGAAAAATTCAATAGCGGAACGAATTGCAGACTTTCTTCAAAAACATCCTCCGTTTTGCAACCTTGGCTTGTTAGAGTTGATTGCTATTTCCAAGGAGTCTCAAGTGCTTCACTTGGAAAAGAAACAGCTACTTTTTAATGTTAATGATGAGCCTCATTCTTTTTTTTATGTTGTTAAGGACGGAGCGGTCGCGCTATCGGTTGATTATGACAAGGAGCGGATTCTTATTGATGAATGTGATGAGGGCGACATCTTAGGTTTACGGCCTTTTTTTGCTAAGGATGCCTACTTGATGACTGCAGAGGCGAGTGAAGAAAGTTTGCTATATGCCATTCCAATAGCGGTTTTTAAGCCGTATGTTTTTGAAAATGTTGAGGTTTCTAGTTTTTTGTTGGAAAGTTTTGCCTCTAATACACGCAATCCTTATGATAAGGAAAACAAGGGAAAACTGATTTCTGAAAATGTTATCTATAATGAGCGAGATGACACAATTCAATATTTCAAACCTATTTCGTATACTGAGAATCCCATAACTGCCAGCAGAGGGGATTCTGTGAAATCAATAGCAGAAACAATGACGCAACACAAAATAGGTAGTGTCATTATTCAGGAACATCAGCTTCCCATTGGGATTATCACAGATAAAGATTTGCGGTCCAAGATAGCCACTGGCTTATTCAATATAGAAGCAAGGGCGGAGCAGATTATGTCAGTGCCTGTAATTACTGTCTTGGCAAACGGGTCAGTTGCCGAAACGCAGTTAATGATGCTTCAAAACAATATAGGTCATTTATGTGTGACAGCGGACGGTACTAGCGAATCGGAAATTATAGGGGTTATCTCTGAGCATGATGTTATTGTAGCTCAGGCAAATAACCCAGTAGTATTAGTAAAACAGATCAAGCGTGCCGAAAGTGCACAAGCACTTAAAGCGGTAAGGGAAAATGTTAGCAAGTTAATTCAAAATGCATTAAGTGAAAATATTCCAATAGCACATCTTTGCCAGATAGTTGGTGAAATTAATAGGACTATTGCAGGTCGGGCAATTGAATTGTCCATTATGAAATTGGGGGTACAGCCTCCTGCTGAGTTTGCATGGTTGAACATAGGTAGCCAGGGTCGAAAAGAGCAATTGTTATTGACGGACCAGGATAATGCTTTAGTATTTGAAGATGTAACGGAAGAAAGCTATGATGCCGTTAAAAAGTATTTTATTCAATTGGCCGATAATGTCACGCAGATATTAAATGTAGTTGGATATGAATTTTGTCCAGCGGAGATGATGGCCAGTAATCCATTATGGTGTAAATCCTTAAAGGAGTGGAACGAGCAATACGATGCTTGGATACATAGTAAGGCCGAGAATGGAATCCTTATGTGTTCCATTTTTTTTGACTATGACTTTGTTTATGGTGATAGAGAGTTGGTTGATGCAATCACAGCTAATATTTTTAAAAAGGGAAATAACAACCAAATTTTCTTTGCTTATTTAGGGAGAGATGCCTTAAAAAACCCGGCTCCATTAGGTTTCTTCAGACAATTTCTGGTAGAAAAAGACGGTGAACACAAAGATGCTTTTGATGTCAAAAGTAGGGGGTTAATGCCTTTGATTGATGCGGCTAGATTGTTGTCTTTGAATCAAAAAATTACAGGGGTGAACAATACACTGTCAAGGTTTAAAGAATTGGCTGCTTTAGAACCACAAAATGCGACAACATATGAAGCCTGTTCTGAAGCATTTTCTGTTTTACTGAAATTTAGGACTCAAGAAGGTTTTGCAAGTAATTCAGGAGGAAGGTATTTGAACTTAGATAAATTGACAAAATTAGATAAGGTAAAACTTAAAAATGCTTTCCACCCCATAAGTGATGTTCAAGAGATTCTTAAAACACGTTTCCAACTCACTTATTTTACTTAAATGATGCTATTCAATTGGTTTAAAAAAGACAAGAAAAGTTACCCTGAATTTTGGCAAAATTATTTGGCTTGTTTTGCTGATAAAGCGGATAAGAAGCTATTGAAACGATTTGTAGTTTTTGACACTGAGACAACCGGTTTGGATGCGCGAAACGATCTGATATTATCAATTGGTGCGGTTGCCATTTGCGGCAATTCGATAGTTGTAAATGATTTTTTGGAACTTTTTGTCGAGCAAAATAACTACAAAATAGAATCAGTGCCCATTCACGGTA
>JBLIKQ010000027.1:0-26652 GCA_047635475.1 Porticoccaceae bacterium | reverse complement strand
GAAATTCTTTTTCTGATAAAAGTATAGTAACATTACTTCAGAATTTTAACGGCTTGGTGGTTATTGATGAAGCGTATATCGATTTTTCTGAGAAGCAGAGCTGGTTGAATGAACTTGATGAATATCCTAATTTAATCATAACTCAAACTCTTTCAAAAGCCTATGGTTTAGCAGGTATTCGATTGGGGGTTTGTTATGCTTCTACTGCGGTCATTTCCGTTTTGAATAAAATTAAACCGCCGTATAATGTAAATGAATTGACGCAAAAAAGAGCATTAGAGCGACTGGCAGATAAAGAAAAAATACAAATAGAGATTAACTCAATTATAGAACAAAGGGAAGATTTACTTAAAGTATTAAATGAAGTCAAATTTGTCTCTAAAATTTATCTTACCGAGGCCAATTTTGTATTAATAAAAGTGGATGATGCTACAAAAAGATACTATGAATTAATTGCCAAAGGAATTGTTATTAGAAACAGGACTACGCAAGCATTGTGTGAAAATACCTTGCGATTGACTATCGGAACAGCGGAAGAAAATAAAAAATTAATGGATGCATTATTAGCTATTAACTAATTATAAATTTTCAACTCAAATAAAGATGTACAGAAAATTGATCATGACACTTTTAATTTCATTAAGTTTTAATTCTTTAATGAAAGCACAAGATAAGGAAAATACAGAAACGGGAAAAATTTATTTTCTTCGTTCCACAGGCTTTGCTGGATCTGCAGCAGCATTTAAAACATTTATAGACGGAGAATTTGTTTGTAAATTGAATAATAAGAAATATTCTGTTCATGAAGTTGCTGTAGGAAAGCATAATTGCTCTGTTAAAGGAGAAAAAAGGAAGCTAGGTGATAGTTCTGAAAATTTTGAAGTTCAAGTTGTAAAAGGAAAAATAACTTATGTTCAATTAATTTATGATGTAGGTTTCTTTAAGGGTTACCGTTTTTATTGTGAAGAAGTGCCAGAGGACATAGCCAAAAAGAAAATTGAACAAATGTCAGAAGACACAAAGTGTCTGTAATATAATATTATTTTAGATAATTAAAACATTGCTAAATGAAAAAAGTACTTTTTATCGATCGTGACGGAACGATCGTTTTAGAACCAGAAGGCTATCAATTGGACAGCCTCGAGAAATTAGAGTTTTATCCAAAATCATTTCAATACTTGGCTAAAATCGCCAAGGAGTTGGATTATGAGTTAGTGATGGTGACCAACCAGGATGGTCTGGGAACATCTAGTTTTCCTGAAGATACTTTTTGGCCTACACAAAACTTCATTTTGAGAGCTTTTGAGAATGAAGGAATCCTTTTTGACGATATTTTTGTTGACCGCTCTTTTCCGGAAGATAATGCACCCACACGCAAGCCTAGAACGGGTATGTTAACGAAGTATATCGATAATCCAGCCTATGACTTAGCAAACTCATTTGTTGTAGGAGATCGTTTAACGGATGTTGAATTAGCCAAAAACCTGGGGGCAAAAGCGATTTTCATGAATACCACCGAAGGTATAGGAAGCAATGAAATTGCAGCTAAAAGAGAAGAATTAGATTCTGTAATTACTTTGCAAAGCACGGACTGGAAAGTGATTTATGAGTTTCTTAAACTGGAAGTGCGTTCGGCAACTATTTCAAGAAAAACAAATGAAACGGACATATACATCAATCTAAACCTCGACGGAACAGGAAAAAGCAAAATCGCAACTGGAATTGCTTTTTTTGACCATATGTTAGACCAAATTGCACGTCACGGACAAATGGACTTGGAAATTCTTGTGAAAGGTGATCTAGAGGTCGATGAACACCATACTATTGAGGACACGGCTATTGCCCTTGGAGAAGTTTTTGCAAAAGCATTAGGAAACAAACTGGGGATTGAGCGTTATGGTTTTTGTCTACCAATGGACGACTGTCTCGCACAAGTAGCAATTGATTTTGGCGGCAGAAACTGGTTGGTTTGGGAAACCGAATTTAAACGTGAGATGGTAGGGAAGATGCCGACGGAGATGTTCTTACATTTCTTTAAGTCATTCTCTGATGGAGCTAAAGCAAATATCAATATTAAAGCGGAAGGGACGAACGAACATCACAAAATTGAAGCGATTTTTAAGGCTTTTGCTAAAGCAATTAAGGTTGCCGTAAAACGCGATACCGAAAAGATGATTTTGCCAAGTACCAAAGGGATGCTTTAGAAAAGTTGTTTCAAGTTTAAAATTTCAGGTTACCACAAAACAACTTTAAACTTTAAGCTTGAAACTTGAAACAATTAATTAAATGAAAATAGTAATCATAAATTACGGAGCAGGAAATATTCAAAGCATTATGTTTGCCATCGAAAGACTTGGGTATAAAGCCGTTTTGAGCAATAATCCCGAGGAAATAAAGGCTGCTAATAAGGTCATTTTTCCAGGAGTCGGAGAGGCAAGTTCAGCGATGGAAATGCTTTTGGAAAGCGGTTTGGATACTTTGATACCTACTTTAAAACAACCTGTTCTTGGAATCTGTTTGGGTATGCAATTGATGTGCAACAAAACTGAGGAAGGAAACACCAAAGGATTGGGAATTTTTGACGTTGATGTGATCAAATTCACATCTAGAGTGAAAGTGCCGCAAATGGGCTGGAACAACATTTACAACCTTAAATCAGATTTGTTCAAAGGTGTTAAAGAAAACGATTATATGTATTTGGTACACAGTTATTATGCACCCATATGTCCAGAAATGATTGCAACTACGGACTACGAAGTGGAATACGCTTCCGCTTTGCAAAACGATAATTTTTACGGAACCCAGTTTCACCCTGAGAAAAGCGGTGATCTGGGAGAGAAGATTCTGGGGAATTTCCTTGAATTGAAATATTAACAAGAGTCTTCAAGACTTTTGACTTTCAAACTTTAAGACTTAAATAAAATGAGAATAATACCAGCCATAGACATCATAGACGGGAAATGCGTTCGCTTGTCAAAAGGGGATTATAGCACCAAGATAATATACAACGAAAACCCGCTGGAGGTAGCCAAATCATTTGAAGCACACGGAATAGAATACTTGCATTTGGTCGATTTAGACGGCGCCAAATCAAGCCAAATTGTCAATTATAAAATATTGGAACAAATTGCAACCCAAACCAAATTGAAAATCGATTTTGGAGGCGGATTGAAGTCGGATGCCGATTTGAAGATTGCTTTCGAAAGTGGTGCAAACCAAATCACTGGCGGAAGTATTGCCGTTAAAAACCGGGCGATTTTCGAAAAGTGGATTGCCGAATATGGTGCTGATAAAATTATCCTTGGCGCAGATGCAAATAACGAAAAAGTAGCCGTTTCCGGATGGCTGGAGGAATCTGACGAGGATTTGCTGCCGTTTATACAGAATTACCAAACTAACGGAATTCAGTACGTTATTTGTACCGATATTGCCAAAGACGGTATGCTAGAAGGTCCCTCTTTCGATCTATACGCGAAGATTTTAACGGAAGTCGAAGGGATAAAGTTAATCGCGTCGGGAGGAATCTCCACTTTTGATGAATTACCAAAATTGGCGGAATTAGGCTGTGAGGGAACGATTATTGGAAAAGCGATTTATGAAGGACGAATTTCTTTAAAACAATTAGAAAATTATATAATTGGCAAATAATAAAAATTAAAATATGACAACTTGTTATGTGAAATATATTGTAGACCCTTTTCAACTAGATGTTTTTGAAGATTATGGCAAAAGGTGGATTAAATTAGTTAATCGTTATGGAGGGAAACATCATGGCTATTTTTTACCTTCTGAAGGGGCTAATAATATAGCATTTGCGATGTTTTCCTTCCCTAGTTTAACCGAATATGAAAATTACAGAAAACTAATTTTGGAAGATCAAGAATGTATTGATGCATTTAAAATGGCAGAGGATACAAGATGCATATTGAGCTATGAAAGAACTTTTTTGCGCCCAGTATTTGAATAATAGACTTTTAACAATAAATAAAATGTTAACAAAAAGAATAATACCCTGTCTCGATATTAAAAATGGAAGAACTGTAAAAGGCATCAATTTCGTTGATTTGCGTGATGCGGGAGACCCTGTGGAATTAGCTAAAATCTATTCGGATGAAGGCGCCGATGAATTGGTTTTTTTAGACATATCAGCAACAGAGGAACAAAGAAAAACATTGATTGACCTTGTTCGAAAAGTAGCTTCAACCATTAATATTCCGTTTACGGTAGGTGGTGGGATCTCCTCGGTTGAAGACGTTGCAATTTTATTGCAGAACGGAGCCGATAAAGTGTCTATAAATTCGTCAGCGGTAAAAAACCCACAGTTGATTAATGATTTGGCACAAAAATTTGGAAGCCAATGTGTTGTTGTTGCCATAGATGCGAAACAGATTGATGGCGAATGGGTTGTGCATTTAGTGGGAGGGAAAGTACCCACTGAACTAAACCTGTTTGACTGGGTAAAAGAAGTGGAAGAAAGGGGTGCAGGAGAAATTTTGTTTACCTCGATGGATAATGACGGTACTAAAAATGGTTTTGCTAATGCCGCTTTGGCTAAATTATCGTCATTGGTAAATATCCCAATAATAGCATCTGGCGGTGCTGGAAACATACAGCATTTTGTGGATAGCTTTATAGAAGGAAAAGCAGATGCCGCTTTGGCGGCAAGTGTGTTTCATTTTAAAGAAATTGAAATAAAAACATTAAAAAAAGAACTTAAAAGCAATAATATAGAAGTTAGAATATAGTTTTATCTTTAAGACATTCGACTTTTCAACTTTAGACTACAAATAATGAATATAGATTTCTCAAAAAATACAGGCGGATTGATTCCTGCCATTATACAGGATAGCGAAACTAAAACGGTTTTGATGCTGGGTTACATGAATGCAGAAGCGTATCAAAAAACCATTGAAACTCAAAAAGTAACTTTTTTCAGTCGCTCAAAGCAAAGACTTTGGATAAAAGGAGAAGAAAGTGGAAACTTTTTGAATTTGGTTGATATCAAAAATGACTGTGATGGTGATACCTTATTAATTCAAGCAAAACCAGTAGGACCTACCTGTCATACTGGTGCGGACACTTGCTGGCAAACAGCAAATAAATTAGATTACGGGTTTATTTCAGCATTGGAAGACACTATTGAGCTTCGAAAAAACAATGCCGATTCCGAAAAAAGTTATATAGCCTCATTATTCAAATTAGGAATGAATAAAATCGCACAAAAAGTGGGCGAGGAGGCGGTTGAAGTGGTGATCGAAGCCAAAGATGATAACGACGATTTGTTTCTAAGTGAAAGCGCCGATCTACTGTTTCATTACCTTATATTGCTTCAGGCCAAAGGATTTAAAATTAATGATGTCGTTGAAGTATTAAAAAGCCGTCAGAAATAGAAAAATTTTAGACGTTATTAATGTTATAGAAGCCCTAACAGTAAATGGATTTGCTATTGGGGTTTGTTTTTTTCTTTTTTATCAAATGACAATCCCCTATATTTACTTTTTATATTAAAAAAATACCACAATACATTTATGAATTTTTATAATGAAATTCTTACTAAAGGTTTAAATCATAACATTATAAAAACAGGCCTCCATTTCATATTAACAACGGATGAATATGATTCACGTCCGGTTTACTTTTCGGGTAACTTTAACGAATGGCTCACTCAGGATAAAGAGTTTATGATGGAAAAGATTGGATTAGGCATATATCACTACAAGTTTGCCCATGATTTTGATTATCCAGAAACCCTTTTATATAAATTCACGAAGGGAAATTGGAGTGAGGTGGAAATTGATAGTGCGGGTAATTGTACCGAAAAACAGGTCAACAATAAAACACACAGGTAATTGGAAAGAACATGTAGGAAGGTGGCGAAGGAACTGGTTGCCTTTTAAACAAAATTTCTTGCCGCAGCTTATGCTTATATCGGATGCTTTTGAAATTCCGGAACTTAATAAAACGCGTAAAATATGGGCTTTACTTCCGCACGACTATGACAACTCAGAGGAAAGTTACCCTGTTATGTATTTACAGGATGCCCAAAATTTATTTAATGAAAATGCCGGATACGGAAATTGGGAAATAGATAAGAAGCTAGCCGTAATGTCTGAATACCAAATAGGCAAAATAATTGTCATTGCCATAGAACATGCTGAAGAAGACCGTTTGAAAGAATATAATGTGGGTAAAACAGTTTTAGGAAAAGGGCAGGGTAAAAAATACATTCGTTTAGTGACTGAAACCCTAAAGCCTTTTGTAGACAGTAATTTTCGAACAAAAAAGGACAGGGAACATACGGGAATAGGAGGCAGTTCGATGGGAGGATTGATCAGTATTTTTAGCGGATTGCGCTATCCGGGAGTATTTGGGAAATTAATGATTTTTTCCCCTTCACTTTGGGTGAAGCCTAATCTGAAAATTAATATTGCAGATGAAAGTATCGAAGACACTAAGATTTATTTATATGCCGGTGGAGATGAGAGCGAAACGATGATTGAGGATGTAAAAAGTTTAAAAAACCGAATGCTTTCAAGCGAATTTGTTAAAGATAAAATGAAAATTAATTTAAGCATCAATAAACTGGGTAAACACAAGGAAACCTATTGGGGTGATGAGTTCCCCGAGGCAATTGAATGGCTGTTTTTTAACAATAAATACAATTAAATGAAAACAAAAAAAATTGACAACTTAGAAAAATTTTCTGGAACAGTTTTAATTCCGGTTTTTGAAACCAGCGCTAAAAACTTGATTCCTATTAAATTTGATGATGTGGAAGTTTCTTCCAAAGTTTTTTACGGAAAAAAAGACAGTCATTATTCGATCGAAAAAAACGACAATACCTTTATTTTTATAGGTTTAGGTAAGGCAATTGATTACAAATCGTTAAAAACGATATTCCGCAGGATAGCATTCAAGGAAAAGGAAACTTTTGCCAAAAGTGTCGCTTTGTCCTTGCCATCAGAGTTCACTGACGAGCAAGTTGAAGCCGCCATTTCCGGATTACTTTTGGGAACATACAGTTTAGGCCATTTCAAAAAAGAGGAAGAGCACCCATTTTTAGATGCTGATTTTGAACTAAATACTTTATCGGCAATAGAGCATTCCCATTCTGTAAATAAAGCCATAAAAATTGCGCGTGCACAGCTCGAGACTCTAAAACTAGTTGATTTGCCGCCTAACAAGGTTACTCCAAAATATTTGGCTAACTGGGCCTTAGATAAAGGCGAAAAATATGGATTTGATGTCGAAGTCCTAGGTTTAGACACATCAAAAATAGAGGGTTTAGGAGCATTTATAGCCGTGGGAAAAGGCAGTGAAAATGAACCGCAATTCGTAATCATGAAGTACAGCCCAAAGTTGGAAACGGAGGGTTTAAAACATATTGGACTAGTCGGAAAAGGAATCACCTTTGATACAGGAGGTTTAAACATAAAGACAGCCGGAATGGTCCATATGAAATGTGATATGGCTGGGGGAGCTGCAGTATTTGGTGCTATGCAACTCATCGCTGATTTACAATTACCCATCAAAGTGACAGCAATTGTTCCCTGTGCCGAGAATTCAGTAGACAGTAAATCGTTTTTGCCTAGTGATGTGATCCAAAGCTACAGCGGAGCTTCAATTGAAATTATTGATACCGATGCCGAAGGCCGTCTTGTTTTGGCTGACGGGTTATCCTATTTAATAAAAAATTACAAGCCCGAATATATCGTTGATATAGCTACTTTAACAGGAAGTAGTGTTGGAACCTTGGGATATGAAGCTGGTGCCTTATTTACTAGTAACGAATTTATGTCGAAAAATCTTCAAGAAGCGGGAGACTCTATTGGGGAGCGTTTATGGCAGTTACCGTTGTGGGATGTCTATAAACAGGACATTGAAAGTGACATCGCGGATGTGAAGAATTATAGTGGAAAACCAGTCGCTGGCGCTATAAGTGCGGCAAAATTTTTGGAATATTTCACTGAAGATCACCCTGCATGGGCGCATCTAGACGTTGCAGGCGTGGCTTTTGGAGATGACGAGTTTGCTAAAAGCAAACATGCCACTGCGTTCGGGGTTCACTTATTAACTAAATTCATCGAAAATTTATAAGCTTATGAAAAGTCCTAAGACCTTCATCTGTATTTCAAATTATTTTAAAGCTGCTGACTTTTTAATTCATTTAAAAAGTCTAGGCAACACAGTGTACCTTGTTACAAGCGAAAAATTGCGAGATAAAGTATGGCCACATGAAGCTATCGATGAAATTTTTTACATGGAGGGTCAGGATATCGATTGGAATCTGGAGCATTTATTACTCGGAATTGGTAATTTGATGAAATCAAATCAAGTAGATGCTATTGTGGCATTAGATGACTACGATGTAGAAAAAGCTACTTATCTTAGAGAAAATCGTAGGATTGACGGAATGGGACAAACAACAGGGCGGTATTTTAGAGATAAACTGCCAATGCGAATGAGAGCTAAAAGTTGTGGAATTAACAGTCCTTCTTTCAGCTCCTTATTCAATGACCACGATATTAATACTTTTGCCGACACCGTCTCGCCTCCATGGGTGTTAAAACCTCGTTCTGAAGCTGCGGCATCTGGTATTATAAAAGTGTTTGACAAAGAAAGTTTGTTGATGCATATCAACGAAATGTGGAATAACCGTTTCAAATATTTATTGGAGCAATTCAAACCAGGAGATGTTTATCATTGTGATAGTTTAATTTTGGACCGTAAAATTATATTTAGCCTGACTTCAAAATATTTAGCTACCCCCCTTGGAAATTTCGCAAGCGGCTGGTGTGTTTCGCAGTTTCAATATTCCCTTAACTCAGAAGATGATAAGGCGATAAAAAAGGTAAATGAGCAGCTGCTGAAAGGTTTTGGGTTGAAATATGGTGCTGCACACACTGAGTTTATCAAAAACAGCGAAGACGGTGAAATTTATTTCTTGGAAACATCATCTCGAGTTGGTGGAGCCCATCTTGTCGAAATGGTAGAAGCGGCGTAAAACATTAATCTTTGGAAGGAGTGGGCCGCAATCGAAGACGCTGTTGTGAAAGAAAAAAAATATAGCTTGCCAAAAGTTAAAAAATCCTACGCTGGAATAGTATTGACGCTCTCTAAATATCAAAATTCTGATCTGTCTTCTTTCTCGGATCCGGAAGTTTGCTTTAAAGTCCCATTAGAATATCATGCGGGCTTAATTGTAAAATCCGCCAAAAGCGAAAGGGTATTGGAATTATTGAACGATTACGTTGATCGACTGGTTGCCGATTATGCGGTAGTAGTAAAGTAAGAGAAACTGTCAAAACTACATTAATTGAAACAGCATAGATTAAAACTATTGTTATTATCAAAGGTCCCAAATTCATGAAAAAAATTTTTATTTTCATTTTTATATCAGTCTTTATTTCGAATAGCGCGAAAGCGCAAGCTCTGTTGGAAGGGGAAGTCGTCCCCTTTACAAGACAGGATACATTACGCGGCAGCATTACTAAAGAAAGGCTATGGTGGGACGTAAAACACTATCATTTGGACATTAAAGTGAATCCTTCTGACAGTACAATAACAGGTTCGAACACCATTAAATATGAAGTTTTACAAGAATATAGTCGCATGCAAATTGATTTGCAGGAACCAATGGATATTTATAAGGTAGTTCAGGATGGAAAGTCTTTAAAATATACAAAAGACGGTAATGCCTTTTTTGTTGAACTGGATGCTACCCAAATGATCGGCACGACAAAGGAGTTGACCGTTTTTTACGGGGGTAAACCCAAAGTAGCTGTAAATCCGCCTTGGGATGGAGGAATCACATGGAAAAAAGACGGTAACGGCAAACTATTTATAGCTTCTTCCTGTCAGGGACTGGGAGCAAGTGTTTGGTGGCCAAACAAAGACCATATGTATGATGAGGTCGAAAGTATGCTTATTAGCGTTAATGTCCCTGGAGATTTGACGGACGTATCTAATGGTCGTTTGCAAAGCGTAAAAGAATTAGAGGACGGGACAAAAACCTATAATTGGTATGTTTCTAATCCAATCAACAATTACGGTGTAAATATAAATATTGGCGACTATGTGTCATTTTCGGAAAAGTACAAAGGTGAAAAGGGTAATTTAGATTGCACTTATTATGTTTTGAGAGATAACTTGGCTAAAGCCAAAGAACAATTCAAAGACGTGACTCGCATGTTGAAAGCCTTTGAACACTGGTTTGGTCCGTATCCTTTTTACGAAGACAGTTACAAACTGGTTGAAGCACCCTATTTAGGTATGGAACACCAAAGTTCTGTGACTTACGGAAATGGTTTCAAGAACGGATATCGTGGCCGCGATTTAAGTGGAACAGGTTGGGGATTAAAATTTGACTTTATCATTATTCATGAATCTGGTCATGAATGGTTTGCAAATAATATCACTTATAAGGATATTGCGGATATGTGGATTCACGAGAGTTTCACTAACTATTCAGAAAGTCTTTTCTTGGAATATTATTATGGAAAAGAAGCGGGCTATACCTATGTTCGCGGTATTCGAAAAAACATTCAGAATGACAAACCCATTATTGGAAGCTATGATGTCAATAACGAGGGCTCCAGCGATATGTATTATAAAGGAGCCAATATGCTGCATACAATTCGCCAGATCGTAAATGATAATGAAAAATGGAGAGCCATTTTAAGAGGCTTAAACAGTACTTTTTATCATCAAACTGTCTCGACTAAACAAATTGAAGATTATTTGACCGCTGCTGTCGGAATTGACTTATCAACGGTTTTTAACCAATACTTAAGAGATACAAGGATACCCACCTTAGAATATTATTTTAAAGATTATATTTTGGGATTTCGTTGGACCAATTGCGTCAGCGGCTTCAATATGCCAGTAAAAGTTACTGTTGATGGAAAAGAAAAATGGATAAAACCTCAAACAACTTGGGAGCAGGAAGATATTACGATCGGAAATCAAAAATTAGAAATTGACAAGAATTTTTATGTCGCTGGATTCGATATCACAGAATAAAAATTATAATTTAACATGGTTTATAGGATAATGAAGAATTATATTTCACAACTACTTTTATGAGAAATAAATACACTTTCCTACTTTCTTTTTTGTTTCTAAGTAGTATTACTTTTGGTCAAAATAATAGCACAAATATTGAAGAGTCTACAGATCAAAATGAAACGGTTAAAGATGCCACTATAATTACATTAGATTCATTAACACTCTTGAAATCTAGTGACATGCTAGACGAAGAACTATATTGGTCGATAATAGAAAACTCAATAAAGGAAACAGATAATCAGGAAGATCAGGAACTTTTTTTAATTAATGAAATAGGAAAACTCAGTCCACAAGAAATGATAGGTTTTCGTTTAAGAACCGATAAGCTTCTTTTTGACTCCTATAATCCAGAACTTTGGTGTGCCGCTTATATCGTTGGTGGCGGCTGTTCAGACGGTGGATTTGAATATTTTAGATGCTGGTTGATCTCAAGAGGGAAAGATGCGTTTTATAGTATAAAAGCAAACCCTGACAGTTTAATTAATCAAGTTGTTGAAGGCAAAGAATCTTATGAATTTGAGGGTTTTTGGTACGTGGCGATGAATGCATTCAAAAACAAGACAGGGGAAGAGTTGTACTCTTTTATTGATTACGAGCAGTTTATCACCAATGATGAAAATTATCCGTTATTACAATTTAATTGGAATGTAGATGAACCCCAAACTATGGCTAAAACATGCCCAATTCTCTATAAAAACCTTTGGAAATAAAAAAACTACCTTTCAAACAATCATATAGTACCGCCAACCCAATCTTTGTCTTTATTGAATTTCACGCCTATCATTTCGCCTCTACTTAATCGTACTAGGTTACACAGTAGAGTAGGAGAGACATCATCTTTTTTCCATACGCAAAGCACGCGGATTTCCGCTTTTACTTTTCCTTCAAGTGACTGTACAATAGGAATATAGTTTACCTTTTTTTGAAGGATCTAAAGTTCTTTGTCTACAACCGACTCAATATCTTCTTTTTTTACGTGGAAAATGACACCAGTTCCCAAAAAAGAAAATAAAGGCTTTAAAACGTAGTTTTCCAGATCTTTTGGAATTTCAGTTAGTTCACTTAATAAGGTGGTTACAATGAAATATTTTCCTTTTAAAAAAGGAAGTATAAATTTACTAATTTTGAAAAACCAATTAGGGTGTCCGGCCCATTCGACATCTAGATCGTCCGAGAAATGGAAGTTAAGTTTTAAATCTGAACGCAAATCAAGTTCATCGAAAATAACCCGATTGTATAAACGTTTCACGAGAATTTCAGTATTATTTTCATTAATATAAAAAAGCTGTTTGCCTTTTTTGATCAACTCGGTGATGCATATAATAGGTAAACCAACATCTTCTTTGCAGTAATAAAAGTTAATTTTGGTATTTTGTTTTTCGAGTTCAATCTCAAGCAGAATTATATTATCTCTATGATGGTTGCTGCATATTATATCTTCAAGTATTCGAAGGTATTCTTTTAAGCTCATTCCATTTATAAATGTCGTTAATTCTTATAAAAAATAATATTGATTTTTTAATTTTTCGAACAAGTTTATCTGACAATTAAACAATGAAGGAAATAGCTACAGCTTTATAGCCTTACGAAGAAAATTAGGTATTAAATTTTCGTTAGTTCTATATTTCTTGTCGTCATCCAAAAGATCTTCAAGCATATTCCTAACCTTTTTTTTTTCCTTAATTGTTTCTTTAACTACTTTTCTATTAAAGGTACAAAATAAAAGTAACGAAATCTGCTTTAGAACGAAACTGGGTTCCTACAAAATAATCCGTAAAACGCACCGCCATTATTACACTCGCGTATTGAACATGATCTGTTATCTCTTCTAAAGAAATTATTTTTGCTCCGTTCTTTTTAAAAATACTCAATTTGGGTTGATCGACCTAATAATCTCTGGAATCTATAGCGTAAAAAAGATACTCTGATCTTATAAAAAGTGGGGGCGTTAGTTCATTTTTAGTTTTATAAATCGTTTTAATACCAAATAGGATATTGTTTTTTTAAGTTATTTCGGCAACCCAAAGTGTTTGTAAGACATTTGAAAGGAATGACAAATGATGAGTACATGTTTTTTTAACTCATTTTCGGCATTTCATTTGTTTAATGCAAGAATAAATCGATAATACTTTACACCCCATTCACCGTAAGCTTTTAGTAGGTTTTTTGAATCTCTTTTTGAAATATGAATATTATATTTTTTAATTTTAGGCAACTAATACTTTCTTCTGACATCCAATGTTTTAAGGCTCACAAAAGAATAAAATCTATTTATAATATTAACAATACAGCATGTAACTTATTGATATAAAATGGAATACATGTCCTAAACAGTTATTATGCTGGTCTTGTTATATAAGAACTAATCTTTGATAAAAATATTTTGCAAAGCTAATCTAATATATTATGATCTTTTGGTAAACTGTTTCGTTATAAGATCTAAGATCTTTGTCAAGTTATTTGCTTTCTTGAATACTGCTAGTTGTTTTACTGCAGCTGTTCCGTGTATTAAGTAAATGTTTTTATTGTAAAAACTATCTTTATCAACGCTGTCTGGACAGTAGATTTCAATTAATCCCTGTTCAATATACCATTTTGCAGATGCTATCAATTCCATATCTTAATTCTCACGGAAGATTTCCATTGAAGTGGGAAATAGAATGACAGGGTATTTAGAATGACCGAACACTAACATTTCGATATCTCTCTTGAGGTTTGGAGAATACCATTTGAAATACTCTTCTTTCATAAAATATTTTTAACAATTACACGAAAATTATTGAATAAAAGTAAGATATTACCCAGTAAATTATATTTTTTTTAAATTAAAAACGCAAGAATTACCGAATAGTTAGGAATTTAAGTTTAAAATAGGAATGGGTTATTCGCTACTACTATTTTTAAATAATTGTACTTGACTTTTTAATCTTTCAATAAGCATGGTCATCATTCTTTTATTTAGGCCAGAAGAGCTCTTGATATAAATGGAATATTCATCAGCAGTCAACAATCCTACTACCATTCCTTTTAAGGCGTTTCTATATTTTACGTCTTTCTGAATTGAATTTTCAATTGCAGCTAATTTTTGCTCTGTTGTTTGAGAATAAAAATCACTTTTATACTTGGTTATATAATTCTTGAATGATGCTATGAATAAATCATTCTGAAGTTTAAGGATAGGACGAAGCACTTCGTTTTGAAAGCTTTCATCGGAGGACGATTGAGAAGTTACAGAACCTATTGTTCCGCCTCGAAATTCTTTTAAAAACACATCTCGTTGGTTCATTTTTTCTTTAAAATTAAAGAAATTAAGGGAGATGTGCTATTTTCGCAGTATTAAAATAAAAACTATGCGATTTCATACCAGAAAATTGATAAAACCTGAAGACCTGAACCCAAACGGAACCTTATTTGGAGGTCAATTATTAGCTTGGATTGATGAAGAGTTGGCACTATACAGCATTATCCAACTAGAAAATTCGAGGGTTGTGACCAAGTACATGTCTGAGATAAATTTTAAAAGTTCCGCAAAACAAGGAGATATCATCGAA
This sequence comes from Porticoccaceae bacterium, assembly GCA_047635475.1. GTDB lineage: Bacteria > Bacteroidota > Bacteroidia > Flavobacteriales > Flavobacteriaceae > Flavobacterium. The sequence goes on along the minus strand of JBLIKQ010000027.1, from coordinate 12,034 downwards.
ATTGGTATTGCTGTAGTAAAATTTGGAAAAACATCACTGACGCTTAAATGTGAGGTTCGAAATATGATGACTCGTGAAACTATTATTACAATAGACAGCAGTACAATGGTCAATCTGGGAACTGACGGAAAACCAAAAGCTCATGGAAAAACAGAGGTTGAATTCGTGAAAGATCGGATTTAACTCAAAAAGAATTAGAAAAGTTATTTAATATTTCCATTGCTTTTGTCGCATCATTATAATCAACAAATATGTGGTCATTATAAAATGCTGCTACTGCATCACAGCTAATTCTTTTTTGCCAATGTGCAGTGGAAAAAGCTGCCGTCAATCCCACTGCTTCTGCGGATAAAAGGAGAGTCAAGCTAATCCAAGATGGAATAAATTAATATGGCAGTTTTAAATGGTCTGCCAATTCTTTTTTAATAACAACCGTAGTTCCTTCTTGTTCCTTAAAAACTAAAATTGCTTCTTCGAGGTCTATATTTTTCTGCTTTCATTTCTTTCCGCTTGTAAAAACTAGGGGTTATGTTGTTTATTTTTTCTTTCGTCGGTTTCTAATATGGCGTACTCAAAATTATCTGACCAACCAGATTTCAGGGGAAGTATCTGCCTTGCATGGCCTTCTCGTTTCATTCCCACTTTTTCAAGCACTTTGACCGAAGCTATGTTATCGATTGCACAGCCTGCACTAATTCGGTGCAATTTTAAATTTTTAAAACCAAAATCCAAGACTAGATTTACCGCTTCTGTTGCATACCCTTTTCCCCAATGAGCTTTATTCAGTTTGTAATACACCTCGGCATTACTATATTTTTTTGAGCCTAATTTGAAACCGAGTAAGCCAATAAATGTTCCAGTTCTTAATTCCTCAACAGCAAAAGTATAATTCAGAATATTTGGCTGTTGATTATATGAAATTAGAGGAGTAATAACTTTATTTGTAACGGCAATACTTTCAGGAATCCCTAAGGTATTGTATTTATCCGTTTCCGGAAGCGAATGTAAGTTGTGGATAGCATTCAAATCTGAAAACTCTATCAATCTCAGCTTCAGTCTTTCATTAAACAATTCTATAGTCTTCATCATAAACCCAATTATTATTTCAAATATTCTTTTTCAGAAGGCAATTCATACACCTCCAAATCAAAGTATTTTACAGAAGAAAAGACATGATCAAAAACGTCTGACATAACGTACTCATAGTTTTCCCATCTTTTATCACTTGAAAAAGCATAAATCTCTATTGGTACTCCGTGGGAGGTCGACTGCAATTGACGACACATCACAATCATATTCTGATTCAATGCTGGATGATTGTGTAAATATTGTGTGATGTATTTTCTAAACAAGCCTAGATTTGTAAGGTTTCTACCATTTATAGGCATTGACTTATCGACAGAATTAATAGCATTGAATGCATCAATATCCCTTTTTTGGCTGTCAATATAATCGCTTATTAGCGCTATATTTTTTAATTTAGATAGTTCTATATCTTCCAGAAAACGGATGCTGCTTGTTTTTATCAGAACATGCCTTTTTATTCTCCGCCCGTCAGAATTAAGCATGCCGCGCCAGTTTTGGAACGAATCAGAACTCAAACTATAGGTAGGAATGGTTGTGGTTGTATTATCAAAATTTCGAACTTTAACGGTTGTTAGATTGATTTCAATTACATCTCCATCTGCGCCAAATTTATCCATGGTTACCCAATCACCTATTCGAATCATATCATTTACCGAAACCTGGATACTAGCTACAAAACCAAGAATAATGTCTCTGAATATTAAAATTATTAAGGCAGATACAGCTCCAAAAGTAGTCAGGATATCAGTTTGATTGATTTCAAAAAGTCGGGAAATGATAATAGTGACTCCTACCATCCAGAGCGCAATCATGATTACTTGAATAAAACTGTCTATGGGCTTGTCACTGTAACGAGGCTTTAGCTTTAAGTAATCCCTTAACGCATTAAAGATGGTCCTGATAATCCATAAAATCAAAAATACGATGTAAATGCCAACGAGTTTCCCAAAAACGCTTTCCCAATATTCATATCGATCTAAAATTATAGGAACTGCCTTGTATATGAACAATAACGGTATTAAGTGCGCAATGTATTTAGCTGTCTTGTTAGTCACTAACAAATCATCGAATTGCGTTTTAGTTTTTCTAGCTATAAAGATCATTACTGTAACTAAAACGAGACGAAACACTATATAAATAGAGTAGGCCACAAGGCAAAGCAGGACGATATTAAATATCAAGCTTAAATAGGAAGCTAGGTTGTAACCCAATCCCCATTTTCTAAAAATTGGATAAAGGAAACTAAACACATTTCCGATAAATTTATACATTTTTCAAGTATTTTCTTTCTACGTAAAAAGTACCAAAAGGTATTAGAGAAGCAATTAAGATAATAAACAATGTTTTAAAAGACCATTTTTGCGATGCTTTCACTAAAACAGCTAATAAAATATATCCAATAAATAAGACTCCGTGACTCATACCAATGGGGTAAAGCAAACTATGATATAATTCCATGTTTGAAGGCTTAATAAAAAGCATGTTAGAAAATAATGCCAAATAGGAAATTCCTTCTAGAATTGCTGTAATCTTAAAAATCTTGAGCATTTAATTTTTTTTAAGTAATAATGGACAAAAATAACTATTATGATTGAGGTATTCAATGCCAAAGTAATTTACTTTTGTTGATCTTAATCTTTAATAATGAGTAAACGCGATTTAAAAAAATACCTAAACGAACTGAACAAAGAGCAACTCGAAGAGCAGGTCATAGAGCTATACGAAAAGTTCAGTCCCGTTAAAGTCTATTATAATTTTGTTTTCAATCCAAAGGAAGAAAGCCTTTTACAGGAATGCAAAATAAAAATATCGAATGAATATTTTCCGATAAAAACCACTGGAAGAGCTAAGAAGCCTAAAATGAGACGTTCAGTTGCTCAAAAGTATATCAAGCATTTCACCATTTTGGGCGTAGACCCCTTTGTTATCGCGGATGTGATGCTGTATAACATAGAAATTGCGCAAACATTCTCTTGCGGACATGCCATAAAACAAGAGTTGTTTTACAAAAGCATGTTTAATTCTTTCGAACAAGCTATAATTTTCATGATAGCAAAAGGTATCTTAAATGAATTTAAAACAAGGATTGCTGACATTCATAATGAGACTATTTTGCAAAAATGGAAAAACGAACCTGAATTCAATGCGATAATGGAACGTTTTGATTATTGATGGGTCGCGTATTCCAAATTAATTAAATCATATCCTATATTTTAATTTAAATATAACAGGATAACTATTTTTTAGGTGTATTTTTGCAAAAACCCAACAAAAAAAATGTTTGAAAATAGTATAGAAACAGAAAAAGAAGACAAAAAAGAACTATACGGTTATCAGAAAGGCGATATCGATGCCATATTTGAGCGTATAGACAATGCTCCAAAACAACATCACTTGTTATACCAGTTGCCTACGGGAGGAGGAAAAACGGTTGTGTTCTCAGAGATCGTACGCCGTTACTTGTCAAAAAACGATAAGAAAGTAGTTGTTTTGACGCATAGAATTGAGTTGTGTAAACAAACTTCTAAAATGTTGAAGGGTTTTGATGTAAAAAACAAAATCATTAATAGTAAAGTAAAAGAACTGCCAGACCAGAACGAATATTCCTGTTTTGTTGCTATGGTGGAAACTTTGAAAAACCGAATTAACGATGAGAAATTGCACCTTGACAATGTTGGTTTAGTAATTATAGATGAAGCTCATTACAATTCATTTAGAAAACTACTAAGCTCTTTTACAAATGCTTTTATTCTAGGAGTTACAGCAACCCCTTTGAGTTCAAACATTAAGTTACCAATGCATGAAAGCTATGATGAATTAATAGTTGGGGATACCATTAATTCATTGATTGAAAACGGGTTTTTAGCAAAGGCGATTACTTATAGTTATGATGTAGGTTTGACCTCTTTGAAAGTCGGTATAAATGGTGATTACACCGTTAAATCTTCGGATGATTTGTACACCAACATGGCCATGCAAGAGAAGTTATTGCATGCCTACACAGAGAAATCATTGGGTAAAAAGACCTTGATTTTCAATAATGGAATCAATACCTCCTTATATGTTTATGAAACATTTAGAGAAGCGGGTTATCCAATTCGTCATCTTGACAATACAAGTAGCACAGAGGAACGAAAAGATATTTTACAGTGGTTTAAGAAAACACCCGATGCTATTTTGACATCAGTCGGTATTTTGACAACTGGTTTTGATGAACCTACAGTTGACACGATAATCCTTAACAGAGCTACAAAATCATTGACTTTATATTACCAAATGATTGGTCGTGGTTCCAGAAAATTGCCAAATAAAGATATGTTTACTGTGATCGATTTGGGGAATAATGCAGCCCGATTTGGATTGTGGAGTGAACCTGTAAACTGGCAACATATTTTCAAATCACCTGAGTTTTACCTAGAAAATTTGCGTGATGATACTGAGATAGAATTGTATTTTAAATTTACAATGTCTGCAGAATTGAGAGCGAAATTTAGCAAAACAGAAGAAGTAACTTTTGATGTTGATGAGGAGCACAAGCTCGTTATCGCACAAAACTTGCGTTCAAAAGTGGTTCTTGAAAAATCATTAGAACAACACGCTGCCATGTGTGTGGACAACACGGAAACTTTACAAGAAGCAAAATCATTATCAAGAGAGTTAGATGAGGATATAGAGTGCCGTATAAAGCGCTATTCTAAATGTCTTAGCCAATGCAGTAAAAATTACCGCGAATGGCTTGTCGATGATTATAAATTGAAAATGACTTTGTTGATTGGGAAAAAGTATCGTGAGAGAATCATGAACGAGCCTGATGAAGAATAAAAAGTATAATTAGGAGCTAATCCCGCTGTTCACTAAATCTATTATGTTCGCCATACGCACAAAACAGGATACCGTTTCCACCGGGGCTAGGATTAAGTACTCAAAATAACTATTTTTTTATAAAAATACAAATCCAAAAAAAATGCCAAAACAATTCTCTGATTTAGGAATTTCAACAGCGATATTAAAAGCTATTACCGAATTAAATATTGTAGTACCGACGGAAATTCAGGAAAAGGCGATTCCGTTGATTTTAGCAAACGCTACTGATTTAGTGGGGCTTGCAAAAACAGGTACTGGAAAAACGGCTGCTTTTGGACTACCACTTTTACAATTAATAGATATACAGATACCTACAGTGCAAGCTGTAATACTAGTTCCAACACGTGAACTGGGGCAACAGATTTTTAAAAACCTAGAAGATTTTGCAAAACAGCTTCCTGAAGTTTCTATAGCAGCAACCTGCGGTGGAATACCTATCAAACCACAAATGGAACGATTGGCTTCCCCTACACATATTGTTGTGGCCACTCCTGGACGTTTGATTGATTTAATCCAGCGAAAAGCAATAAACCTCAAAGAAACTAAATTTCTAGTTCTTGATGAGGCCGATGAAATGGTGAGTATTCTGAAAGAAAGTTTAGACGAAATTGTTGCTGAATTGCCAAAGGAACACAGAACTTTTTTGTTCTCGGCTACCATGCCTGGTGCGATAAAACAGTTGATCCAGAATTACTTAAACAAAAATGTGCTGCAAGTTAGCGCCAATATGGAAACGGTAGGTAATCAAGGAATTGATCACGAATATATTGTGGTTGATCCAATTGAGAAACTAGACGTTTTAATGCATTTTTTGAATTCGAAGGAAGGCGAACGCGGGATTATTTTTTGCAAGACAAAAGCAGCCGTGAATAAACTAGCCAAAAACTTGGCAATCAATCGTTTCTTATCTGGAGCATTGCACGGAAGCTTGTCTCAGGGCATTAGGGACCGTATTATGGAACAATTTCGCGAGGGACACATAAATATTTTAGTAGCTACAGATTTAGCCGCTAGAGGTATTGACGTAAAAGAAATATCCTATGTGGTCAATTACCATTTACCTGACGTTTATGAAGCTTACGTTCATCGTAGCGGAAGAACCGCCAGAGCCGGTGCAAAAGGGCTTTCATTAACCGTATTGCAAGCAGAAGAGCTGGTGGAAATCGATGATTTTGAAAAGGAACTAGGTATTAAATTTACTGAATTCAAAAAACCAAGTGCCTTAAGCATTGAAGAAAACAACGCTTTATTGTGGGCAAAGCAGATATTTAAAACCAAGCCAAATCATGAAGTGGATGCGGAATTAAAAACTAAAATAAAAACAGTTTTTCATCATTTGACAAAAGATGAATTGATAGAAAAACTATTGGCGAATTATTTATTGCAAAATAAAAATGAGCCTGCTGAAAAACCAGTCAAAAAATTGAAAAGAAACTAAATATTAGTGCTTTTCTGACAGTTACTTCATTAGCAATCATAAATATTGTACCTTTATGATTGCTGTTTTGTTTTAATAAAATAAGGAAATTAATATATGGAAATTGTAATAATCGGAGGAGGGTTTGCAGGACTAAATCTAGCCAAAGAACTAGTAGATCAAAAAGGAATTAACGTAACACTAGTCGATAAAAATAATTATAATTTTTTTCCACCTCTGATATATCAAGTGGCTACTGCTTTTTTGGAACCATCAAGTATTAGTTATCCTTTCCGAAAATTCTTTGCTGGTAAAAAAAATCTTCAATTTCGTCTTGGTGACCTTCAAAAAGTTATTCCCGAAGAAAATAAAATCATCCTTCATAATGGAGAATTGCACTACGACCAATTAGTTTTTGCAACTGGTGCTGAAACCAGTTATTTTGGAATGGAAAACGTAAAGAAAAATGCAATCCCAATGAAAACACTCAATGATGCCATTGAGATGCGTAATACGATATTAAAAAATTTAGAGAAAGCAGCTATTTGCAAAGACATGCGCAAACGCAGGAAACTGTTAACTATTGTCGTTGTTGGTGGAGGACCTACAGGTGTCGAAGTATCCGGTATGTATGCCGAGATGAGGAAGAGCATCATTTTAAAGGAATACCCAGAACTGAGCACATCGGCAAGTAATATCTATTTAATTGATGGAGGAGATAAATTATTGGCACCTATGAGTAAAGCTTCACAAGAAGATACTTATAAAGCGCTTTCAGACCTAGGAGTGGTTATAAAACTGAACACCCAAGTTATAGATTATAAAGACGATACGGTGTTTTTCTCAAATGGGAAATCATTGGAAACTAAAAATCTAATTTGGGCTGCAGGAGTTAGTGCAAAAGTTTTTGATGGAATTCCAGCAGAAAGTTATGGTCGTGGAAAAAGAATGGCAACAGATGCTTTTAATAAAGTAAATGGTATGCAAAATATATACGCCATCGGTGACACCTGTATTCAATTAACAGATAAAAATTTCACTGATGGACATCCTCAGGTAGCACAGACAGCTATTCAGCAAGGATTAAATCTAGCAAAAAACTTCAAATCAACGATTCAAAACAAACCATTGACCCCCTTTGCATATAATGATAAAGGTTCAATGGCAATTATAGGGAAGAATAAGGCTGTTGTTGATCTGCCTAGTCCTAAATTGCATTTTAAAGGTTTCTTTGCATGGCTAGTTTGGTTATTTATTCACCTCATTTCATTGATAACCTACCGCAATAGATTCTCGACGTTTATTAACTGGATGATTGCTTATTTTTCAAAAGATCAGGCTTTCCGAATGATTATAAGACCCAATAAAAGGAAAGCTACTGTAACTGATGAAACAGCGTATTAAGTCCGGAAATTGGATTCTGCAGTTGTATTAGTATTTGGTTTTAATTGTCCTTTTCCCAATAATCAAAACTACTAAGGCCGTAACTGTGGAAACGGTCATGATTACCACCATGGAAACCATGGAATTCTTTACAAAAACACCTACAGCAAAGGAAGCGAAAGCACCTAAGCCTAATTGGATAGCGCCCATCAAAGCGGAGGCGCTTCCAGCGTTTCTTGTAAAAGGCGCGAGTGTAAGCCCTGCAGTATTAGGGTTAGATATGCCTAAACAAGCCAAGAATAAAAACAGCAGTGCTATTGTTTCGTAGAGTCCCAAAAAATCATTTAAGGAGCATATTAAAAAAGCAATCACAATAACTGACTGCGTCACTAAAGCACCATATATCATTTTTTCGCTGGAAAACCACTTTAGCAAAACAGAATTGAGCTGGCTAGCCAAAATAAAACTTAGAGACATAAAAGCAAAAATCCAACCGTATGTTTTAGCATCCACATTAAAAATATCCATAAATAGAATGGGAGAAGCCGCTACATAAGTAAATAGCCCTGAAAAGGCAATAGCACCTGTGAAGGCATAAGTATAAAATTGTGGCTCTTTCAAAACGATGCCAAAATTCAGCAATATTGGTTTGGGCTTTAATGAAATTGAGCTGTCTGGGGTATAGCTATTGGGCAATCCGAATTGGGCCGCAAATAAAATTACAATTCCAATAAACATCAAAATTAAAAAAACCATATGCCATCCATAAGCTGCTGTAACGTATCCGCCTACAGTGGGTGCCAGCATTGGTGATAAGCCCACGACTAACATTAATAAAGAAAACACCTTAGGAATATCACGTACAGGAAACAAATCACGAACCATCGAGACTGAAGCCACGGTAGCAGCACAACTTCCTATAGCCTGAATAAAGCGTAACCCAATAAAAGTATCGATATCTTGTACAAAAACGCAACCCAAAGAGGCTAAAATATATACAAGTAAACCTATAAACAGTGGTTTTTTCCTGCCGTATCGGTCTAATAACGGACCGTATAACAATTGCCCTGCTGAAATACCGATAAAATAACTGGACAAAGTCATAGCGACATTTGCAACAGTCGTATTTAAATCCTTGGCAATTCCGGCAAAACCAGGTAAATACATATCAATAGAAAAAGGACCAAGTGCCGTAAGGAAACCTAAAATCAGGATTAATTTGAAATAACGGACTTTAGTCATCGGTATGGTAGTGTATTTTTATTTTTTTGGCGAAGGTAAAACTTTAGAGGAGGAATAGAAGCCAGATTGCTAAAGATTATATAAAAAGGAGTTTGGACTAGCAGGGCTAACTTAAGATTTGTTTTAATGCTAATCCCTGTACTACTATAAAAGCATTTACATACACTACCTTTGCAGCCCTTAACACTTTAACAATGCCAATAGAAAACATCCCAGAAATTTATATAAAAAACGACAATTTAGCTCTAGATTTATTCGTCTATGATTTTAAAATGAGCAATGACGTTGTCAAAAGCAAGGTGAATTTAAGTATGAATATGTTTAGTTTTTTACAAGTAGGTAAAAAGCAAGTCCATTTTGCGGACACATCGATAGCAGTAAACAAAGAGCAGTCTCTGCTTATCAAAAAAGGAAATAGTCTGTGGACTGAACTGCTAGACATAGAAAAAGTTTATTTCTGTAAACTTCTATTTTTTTCCGAAAGAAAATTAAGGGAATTCTTAGACAAACATTCAAATGCTAGCTCATATAACAAAGATGAAATCCCTTATTTTGTTATTGAAAATGACGCATACATCACAAACTATTTAAACTCCTTATCCGCAATCAGTTCTGTGTCGACTCCTTTCACCGAAAACTTTCTTTCGGTAAAATTTGAGGAAATAATGCTCTATCTCATCAATAAATATGGTGATAGATTTGAATTATATTTGCATTCCTTAATTTCAAAAGAAGTCTCCCCATTCAAAAAGGTTTTGGAAAGTAATATTCATTCTAATTTGAAATTAGAAGAAATCGCTTTCTTATGCCATATGAGCATTTCCAGTTTTAAGCGCCATTTTATGAGCGAATACGACACCTCTCCCGGAAAATGGTTGCAAGACAAACGTTTGCAAAGGGCCAAAGAGACCCTGGAAGAGGGGAATTTAAAAGCTTCCGATATTTATTTAGATTTTGGATATAATAACCTTTCCAACTTTAGTACTGCATTCAAAAACAAATTTGGCAAGAGTCCAAAAGAAATTAATTAATCACACTATTTACCCGTACCTCCATTAAAATCGATGTTTTTATTCTACTTTTTTTTATTTTTATAAAACTTGGACTTTTTTCATAACTTTTTGAACCCTTTGCGTAACAGCATCTCTTTGCTCTCGGATTATCTTTGTATGGAAGTTGGCCGCCACTAAATAACGGTCAAGTAACAATTGTTTAATTTAAATATATAGATATGGCTAATGTAATAAAACCAGTTTTTAAAGAAAGATATGGTAATTTTATTGGAGGAAAATTTGTGGATCCTATTAAGGGACAGTATTTCGACAATCCATCCCCAATTGACGGAAAAGTGTTCACTCAAGCGGCAAAATCAACTCAAGAAGATGTAGATGCAGCTTTAGACGCAGCACACGATGCTTTTCCAACCTGGAGCAAAACATCCGCTACCGAAAGAAGTAATATGTTGTTGAAAATTGCTCAGGTGATGGAAGATAATTTAGAATATTTAGCCACTTTGGAAACCATCGACAACGGTAAACCAATCCGCGAATCCCGTGCTGCTGATATTCCTTATTGTGTAGATCACTTTCGTTATTTTGCAGGAGTAATTCGTGCAGATGAAGGAAGTATTTCAGAACATGATAAAAATACCGTAAGTATTGTACTTCACGAACCATTGGGAGTTGTTGGTGAAATCATTCCATGGAATTTCCCGATGTTAATGTTAGCTTGGAAAATTGCTCCAGCCTTAGCAGCAGGAAATACAGTAGTGGTTAAACCAGCAGAACAAACACCAACTAGTGTTATGTGTCTAATGGAACTGATAGGTGATATTTTACCTGCAGGTGTATTGAACATCATTACGGGATTTGGTAACGAAGCAGGAGCAGCATTAGCAACTTCTGATCGTATCGCTAAACTTTCATTTACAGGATCAACCGAAACTGGACGTAAAGTATACCATAACGCAGCCGAAAACATTATTCCGGTCACTATGGAACTAGGTGGTAAATCACCAAACGTTTTCTTCCCATCAGTAGCAGATCATGATGATGCTTTCTTCAGCAAAGCGATTGAAGGTGCTCTTATGTTTGCCTTGAACCAAGGTGAAATTTGTACCACTCCATCTCGTATTTTAGTCCATGAAAGTATCGCAGATAAGTTCATCGAAAGAATGCTTGAAAGAATCAAAAAAATCAAAGTAGGAAATCCACTAGATCCTGAGACGATGATTGGTTCCCAAGTTTCTAAAGGCCAAATGGAGAAAATCTTAGGATATATCAACATTGGTAAAGAAGAAGGAGCAGAAGTCCTATCAGGCGGTGAAGCAGGAAATCACGTAGGTGATACCGCTAACGGATATTACATCCAACCAACCATTTTGAAAGGAAACAACAAAATGCGTGTTTTTCAAGAAGAAATCTTCGGACCAGTTGTAGCTTTAACCACTTTTAGTTCTACTGAAGAAGCGATTGAAATTGCAAATGATACCATATATGGTTTAGGTGCAGGAGTTTGGAGCAGAGATGCTCACGAATTATTCCAAGTACCAAAAGCAATTCAAGCCGGTAGAGTTTGGGTAAACCAATACAACACCTATCCTGCGCACGCACCGTTTGGTGGAGTTAAAAAATCAGGATTTGGTCGTGAAAACCATAAATTAGCCTTAGACCATTACCGCCAGGTTAAAAACATGTTGGTATCTTACGATAAAGAACCAGTTGGTTTCTTTTAATCAATAATAGATTATAATTTGTCGATAAACCCTGGACTTATCCGGGGTTTATTTTTTTATACACCTAAAGTTTCTTACCCTAAATTAAGGCTTCTGAATTTAATGCTTGGTGTTTATAGATTTATATAATTTTAGTTTAAAAACAACATTTTAAATTATATGTCAAACTTAATAAAACCACGAATACTTAGCGCGGGTGCAAGCGACCAGGTGGGTGGCAAAACAATTTATTTCTTTTATCGATTAAGGATATAGAAATTGTAGCTGCTGCGCATACAGTTGAGATGGCGGCCCCATTTACGAAAAAA
>JBLIKQ010000026.1:0-27790 GCA_047635475.1 Porticoccaceae bacterium | reverse complement strand
GATTAAAAGAGCATGCAAGAAATGTAGGAAGCAATTTTGTAAAAGATATTGTAGCGCTTCCTGAAATTATAGAATCTTACAATATTGCAGGAGATTATGATTTTATGTTGAAAATATTAGTCAAAGATATGGATAGCTATCAAGATTTTGTAATGAATAAATTGTCTACGATTGAAAATATTGGTAACACCCAAACTGTTTTCGTAATGGGCGAAATTAAGCATAGTACCGCATTGAATTTTTAGATTTTTTTCATTTAAAACGTCAAAAAATTAAACAGTAGATATTTATTTTTGAACCACTAGTATTCATAAGACTTATAAATCAGTAAACGGATCTATCCCATTATTAATTTCTTCGATTGATTGTCCTGTCTTAACATCTTCCAGTTTTAAATCAATTAAGCCTTTATGGCTTGTTGCAATTTTTAGATTGTTTCGAAATGTTTTCCAATTTTCCCAAGTTGTTGCCAGTCCGCCCACAGGAATAATACTGACCCACATTCTCCATGCTTTTGGCATATAATTTTCGTCTACTAACCATACATAAGAATCTCCGGGTGTTCTTCCCCCAAAAGCGTAGGTAATCATAAGTGCTTCTTTGCCATCCTGCATCACGATACTTCTTGTAGTTCCAGTATCTCGTAATTTGAATGGGGCAATGAGCCAGAATGAATCATTATTGAAGTAGTCATTCCCTTTTTTTATAGCATCTGTTTTTTCAGAGTCAGTAAGTTTTTTATCATTTTCATAAGCGATACCGTCTATCGTTTGCGTATTATAAAGTACTTTTTTATCGTCCCACTCTACTTGAACTAAGTTGCGTTTTTTGTCCCAGAGATAATGGTGATTTCCTCTAAAGCTAAAAGAAACGGCGGTGGTAGAATCCCAAGCTGTTTGATTGATGGCTGCTTGAATTTTGTCTGTAAGTGCTTCGGCTTTTGCTCCTTGTTGTCCTTCCGGTAGTGGAGTACTCATAAAATATAAAAATACTACTACCGCTAAAATAACGATAAGAATAATAGAACCAATTATTTTGAAAAGTTTTTTCATTATGTAAAATCGTTTTGTTCGATAAGCTACTCAAAAGTACTAAAATAAGACCATTACTAAAGGGTGTTTTATAATATGTTACGAAACAACAAAGGGCTTAGCTTGTTAAAGCCAAACTATTTGTGTCCAAATTTGTGATGGTATATGAAGTTATTAAACCAAAACCTTTTCTGCCTCTTCAGTAAGTTCTATTGCGTTTTCTATATTCCACCCGCCTTCAATCATGCGGTGAACATAACAAGCATCGGCTTGATTAAGTAATTCTGTTTTTTGTTCTGCTGTTAACTTGCCTTCAATTTTAATTTTGGCAGTAACATGAGTACTTAGTTTTTCAGCTTCACCGCGTTTTACGTTCAGTTCAAATTCGCCGTCAACTTCACCAATTTCCCATTTATTTTTTCTAGCAATGTAGCGTACTGTAGCGACCTTACACATTGCAATACTAGAGAGAATTAAATCCTCAGGTGAAAAGCCTAAATCGGTTCCGGCGCTTGCTGTAGGCTCATCGCCTACAATTGTATGTCTACCGTTTGTTATCAAGGATTGGTATCCCGTAGGTAGGTTTTTTATGCTTATTTTCTTTCCCATTTTTTATTTTTTTTTGAAATTTTTAATATCAGTTACAATTTCCTCTATAGCAAAAACATGGCTTGCAATCATTTTAAAATTTACTAATGCTGCTTCATACCCATTTAACCCCGGTAAAATAGCTGCTGCCGTCGCATCTTTCACTACAGCTACTCTAAAACCTGATTCTATTAAATCTCTCATATGAGATTCTGTACATAGATTAGCCGACATGCCTGCTAATATTACGCTATCAAAACCATGTTTTCTTAATTGTAAGGCCAAATCATTTGATTCAGGACCATATATTTTATGGGACTAGTTACAATCACATTTGGTTTCCCTATGTATTTTTTGTAATGTTCTAGCCAATCGGCACCAGAGTTTTCAAATCCTACCATGGATAGTACACCTGTTCTATCAAACATGTTAATTTTATGCATCAAGGCTTCTAATGAACCCTCAATTTGCCAGTTGTGATCATGCTCGAAATAGTAGTGTGGAGATACGAAAACAGTGATATTTTCTTCTTTTGCAATTTTAAAAAGTTGATCTAAGTTTTCTACTGTATTGTTTCTCGTTACACTCTCTCCTACGATGCGCCAGGTTGCTCCATCTGGGCTAAGGAAATCATTTTGAGGATCAGTATTAACAATGGCGGTTTTTGCATCTACTTCGAAACCAGGATCTGGTAACTGTGCAAATATTTGATTCGCGAATAATAATGCTATGGATACTAATGTTAATTTTTTCATGATTTTAATTTTTTATAATATTTGTTAAATGACTATTCATCTTTGATTTGCTTTGTGCTCCGTTTTGAGTGCTTATAATTTCTCCGTCCTTAAAATAGAATAAGGCAGGATTACTTCTCACTTTAAACTGTGCTGACAGATGCAGATTTTAATTAATTCAAAGGATTTTCGTTTCAATCTGTCACACGGTTATTAATTACAATTCAACTACTATTGGGAAATCAATTGGTACTGCGGTCACGTTGTGAAGAAGATTGGTGACGGTAATAACTCCAATTGCCACAATTAAGTCAACTAGGTTTTCTTTAGTGTAACCCGCAGCATGAAAAGTGCTCAAAGAATCGGCTCCTATTTGTCCGTTGGTGGCTGCAATTCGTTGTGCCGTTTGCGCCAAAACATTGGTTTTGCTATCCCAGCTGGCAACTCCTTTTCTAAGTTCAATGATTTGATCATCCGTAAAGCCGTTCATTTTACCAGTCTCGGTATGAGCAGCTTGGCAGTATTTACAGCCGTTTGACTGACTAACGGCCAAGTTAACTACTTCTTTTTCTTTTTTGTTTAATGAGGTCGCAGCCCCTAAAAATTGCATATAACTACCCAAGGCATTTTTAGAATGTCCCATTGCGGCATAAATGTTAGGAACAAATCCAACTCCCTTTTTTAGGTTGTCAAAAATGGCTTGATTGTTTTCTGAAACTTCGTCCCTTGTTGGTACGTTGAAATTTGACATAATTTTATTCTTTTGTGGATTAATAATTATATAAATAAGTTGTTTTCGTCACAGTAGTAATACATGATTGCCAGGTTCTGGCAAAAATTGTTGTGTGCTATTGCGATTAATTGCGGTGTTGCATTTGGAGCGTTAAGACCTAAAATGTTTTTAAAGCCTGCGATAATTACAAGTATTGTTTTCATAATTCCTATTGTTTCTATTTGATGATGCAAAGTTGCGAAGAAAGCCGAGCTTTATGTTAGGTCGCATTTCCCTGAGAGTTGTTCATTCTTCCCTTGACAGTTTTGTTGAAGTTTTTAATAGTAAATTGTAATGAGGGCGCAGTACTACTTTTAATCCGAACAGCTTTATCTCTTCGCAGAGCTATGAGGATGTCGATTCTTCCGGGATTAGGAAATTACGATTGATAGTTTTAGGAATAGATAGCAATGAGCTAATATAATGTAAGATAAAGTGTATTTTTAAATAATAAAGATTACATTTGGCGAAGTACAAAAGAAAGTTTTTATTTACAAAATATTAAAAACGCCATGGGTTTTCTATATTTTATTTTAATTTTTTTTACGAGACATTTTCATGGATTAAGCATATTAGAATAAAACTAAAAAGTAAACAAAATGAGAAATAGCTATTTAGCTTTAATTGTAGGATTAATTTTCTTGTCCTGTTCTGGTGGTGGTGAATCAAACCAATCTTTTGATGTAAAAGGGACATTTGAGCATACAATTCCGAATTGTGATAATGATGGAAATTCCGAAATGAACTGCACAGAAATAATCACATTCATTGATGACTCAAGTGTTGA
The DNA here is from genome assembly GCA_047635475.1 of Porticoccaceae bacterium. Classification (GTDB taxonomy): domain Bacteria; phylum Bacteroidota; class Bacteroidia; order Flavobacteriales; family Flavobacteriaceae; genus Flavobacterium. Next base: position 23,878 of record JBLIKQ010000026.1, on the reverse strand, counting down.
TGTTTTAATAGGTGGAGGGGATATTATGCATAGATCCCAATATTTGTTGATTAATAATAAAATAGATTTCGAATGGTCAAATATGAATATTTCACTCAATGTTAAAAACGATTCGACTCTTGTTGATATTGGGAATAGTGAAATTTGGACTAAAAGCAAATAAATCGTAGAACTTAAACTCCACAAAACTTGACTAAATTATTTCACTAAATAGTTTTTTCATAGAAGTTCAGTGAATCTCGTTTGCGGTATCTTCTCTTTATACAGGGATTCAGTTTTTAAAACATAGCGTATGACTGGAATTATCAAAAAAAAAGTTAGGTTGTCTTTTTAAAAACTGAAGGTGAGATTCCCTCAGTTTTTTTAAAAAACCGACTGAAAGACTGGATGTCCTCATAACCTATTTCGTAAGCAATCTCTTTGATACTCTTGTCTGTGTAACGCAGCAGTCTTCGGGCCTCTAGAATGCTGCGGTTTTGAATAACCTGCAAAGGTGATTTTTCGTTGTATTTCTTGAATAAATTCGATAGCGTTTTCGGACTTTTATTCAGCATTTCTGCGTAATCAGCCACTTTATGTTTGGTCTTAAAATTGCTTTCGACTAGGTAGTTGTATTCTCTCACAATATCCAATTGCTTTTTGTCAAAAGTAGTTAGCTCTGTTTGCTCTTTGTATACTCGAGTGCATAGAATTAGCAAGCGCTTGAGCATCATTTGTAGCATGTCGTTTTGCAAATCGTCTTTGGAAACCATTTCAATGGCAAACATTCTCCAAAGAATTTCAAATTTCTCCAATTCTTCATCGGGAATTGAAATCTTCGGGAATTGGGATGCGCCAAAAAACAAAATCCCTTTACAACTCAACTCGCTATCATGTTCCGTAATGCAATAAAAAGCCCTATTAAAACGGATTAATCTTACTTTGTCCACTTTTAATACTTCAACTTTATGGTATTCGGTTAAAATAAAACTGATTTTGCTGGAAACAAATGCTCGCCTCTGTCAACTTTAATTTTTAATTCATCTAAAGACCAGATTACACTTAAACCGTCGGTGTTTTTTTCTTTAATTAAATCACTATTGCTAGCGTCAATTGCGGCTTATCGGATGAATTCATTAAGTTGACCTGTGTAAAGCATAGTTATATGTTGATTTAAAACCTAGATTATAATTTTAAAATAGCTTTGACTGTGTTTTCGGCTGCAATTATGGCGCCTTCCATATAGCCAGGATATTGATTAGCAGTTTCTGTTCCTGCAAAAAATAAGCGGTTGTCATAATACGATTCTCTAAATAATGGATGTCCGTTATTTTGATGCGGATAAATAAAATCAACTTGCTTGAAACTTTTGGTTTTTTTTTCTTTGGACCAAACAGTCTCGTGATAAGACGTAAAGTGGAGTGCTTCCTGACCAAAAATTTTCTCTAGTTGTGTTTTTACTTTTTCTAATCGCTCTTTTTGAGAATACATTTCCATTCCAGGACTGATAAAACCGCAAAGGGCAAACTTATCTAATTCGGCATTTGATTGATCGTAAAACTCCGTTATTGGGCCAACATTACTAAATAAAGTACCGGAATAGTTCTTGTTTCGCCAAAAAGGCTCAGTATATACAAAAGCTACCTTAATGGAATCTTGCATCCAGGTATGCGTTTTCTGGGCAATATCTGTCAGTTTTGGGGGTAGTGCAGGAGTGACCTCAATATCATTTGCAAATAAAGCTGGTGGTAATGTCGAAATCACGTAATCGGCTAGAAACGATTGGTTTTTAGTAGTGACTTTCACTTTTTCGTTTTCAAAACTTAAGCCTAAGACCGTCTCATTAAAGTGAACGGCGACGTTGATTAATTTATTTTTAAGAGTTTCGACGAGTTTTGATGTGCCACCTGCGACCCTATAACTCGGGCTGTTTTGCGGGACCTGGATTTCCTGCCGCGGAGCAGCCGAGAAGGGTTCGAAATAAGATACGCCTGTCGTGAATTGTTCAAAAGACGCAAGTTCTAATTCACTTAAGAGATTTCTGAAATTAACATGAATATCATGAAACCATGTCGCACCCATTTCGACCTGGCCGGCATCGGAATAGATAGTATGAATGCGTCCGCCAACGCGATCCCTGGCTTCGATTATTTCGATATCAAAACCTTTATTTTGTAGACGGTAGGCAGTTAACAAACCGCTTAATCCAGCACCTAGTATGATTATTTTTTTAGGCATTTTAGTAATATTTATTAGCTGTAAAAATACGATCTGTTTGTTTAAGAGGGGTTATTTAACATCGAATTTTCAAATAGAGTCATTGTTAAATTTGGGTAGCTTGCAAAGTGATTTTTGAGATATAAAGTGATTGCATTTCCTGCATTTTTTTGTCAGATTGTTTCATAAAATGAATGAAAGCCAATTAAGTTACCCCTATTGTTCTATCTTTGAAATATAATCCAACTCTTCTAACATTACAGCATGAACTGGGAACAACTCTTATCACTAAGGCGCCAAGGCGACACAAGCAAGCGATTACGTATTGAACAAGATGACACCCGATTGGGTTTTGAAGTTGATTATGATCGTATTATTTTCTCTGCCGCGTTCAGAAGTTTACAAGATAAAACACAGGTTATTCCGCTATCCAAAACAGATTTTGTGCACACCAGACTGACCCACAGTTTAGAGGTTTCGGTCGTGGGACGTTCTTTAGGAAGATTAGTTGGAAAGAAAATTCTTGAGAAATATCCACATTTGAAAGAAGTGTACGGTTTTCATATGAATGACTTTGGCGCTATCGTTGCCGCAGCATCACTGGCACACGATATAGGTAACCCGCCGTTTGGACACTCAGGTGAAAAAGCGATAGGAGAGTATTTTTCCATTGGAAAAGGAAAGCAATACAAGGATCAATTGTCCAAGAAAGAATGGCAGGATTTAATTGATTTTGAAGGGAATGCCAATGGGTTTTCAGTTCTTACTGGTAGTCGCCCGGGGATTGAAGGCGGACTTCGGATCTCCTATGCAACCTTAGGGGCTTTTATGAAATATCCGAAAGAAAGCTTGCCGAAAAAACCAACAAAAGATATAGCTGATAAAAAATATGGATTCTTTCAAACCGACAAAAAATTCTTTCAGGAAGCGGCGAAAGACATGGGATTGATTCCAAATAAAACCGGCGACGATATAGGTTTTGAACGCCATCCTTTGGCATATTTAGTAGAAGCGGCTGATGATATTTGCTACACTATCATAGATTTTGAAGATGGAATTAATCTTGGACTGGTTTCTGAAGATTTTGCGTTAGAGTATTTAATCAAATTGGTGAAAGATAGTATTGACACATCAAAATATAAAACGCTTGCTACCAAAGAGGATCGTATCAGTTATTTACGTGCTCTGGCGATTGGTAGTTTGATCAATGATGCAGTAAAGGTGTTTATCGATAGTGAAGAAGCTATTTTAAAAGGTAAATTCCCTTTCGCTTTAATGGACAAGAGTAAATACAAAGCGCAGATGGATGATATTATCAGCATCAGCGTAAATAACATATACCAAAGCAGAGAGGTTATCGAGAAAGAGATCGTGGGCTATCAAATCATCCAAACCTTATTGGATAAATTCATTACTGCCTACGACAATAATTATAATGGTATCGCTTCTAACTATGACAAATTGATTTTAAAACTATTGCCAGAAAAGCATCATTTAGAGAAAGAAAGTTTATACGAAAGACTGCTTCATATTTGTCATTTTATTTCGTTGCTTACAGATGGCAATGCCTTGTTGTTTTATAAAACGATTACTGCTGTTAAAAATTAACAGTTGTCTAATTGTCATTTAATTGTAAGCATAGATTTAAAGAAGTAGCTTTGTTTGTAGATTTATCTGTCAATAATTTTGTATGAAAAAAATAGCACTGTTGTTCGTTTTTTTAACCCCTTTTTTTGTTTGTGCTCAATCGAACAGAGCTGTTATCCAGCGATATTTAAGTACTGCAAGTGCCAAGATTAATGTTACTAAAAATGACTTTAATGATTGGGTAATACAAAGTGAGGGGGCAATGACTAGCTCCGGCATACAAAGCTGCTATGTAGTGCAACGTTACAAAGGAATTGAAATCTTTAGGGCTGTTTCTAATTTTTCAATAAAAAACGGAGAAGTTATTGATGTTCAAAAACGAATAGTTGACGGAGTTTATAAAAAAGCAAATACAACTCAAACTTCCTTAACTTCATTAGATGCTTTGACCAAAGCATATGTTATTTTAGGGATAAAAGCAAACGAAGCGTTCACTATTTTAGAAAATATAGAAATAAATAAATTTAAAATAAGTAATGGACTCGGCATTAAAGAACCGGTTATTTCAAATTTAGTTTTTCATCAGGCCGCTGGGGGTAAGTTGATATTAGCTTGGGACTTTACCATCTACACGCCCAGTCAAGATCATATCTGGAGTGTTAGGATTGATGCCACAGATGGGAAATTATTAGAAAAAAATGATTTTGTTATTTCTTGTATTTTTGATCATAGTAAAGCAATAAGCCATTCTCATGATTCTAGCGTAAATTCATTTGACTCTAGCTATAAACAAGTTTTTTCATCGGCTCCGACCCAAACTACTGGAGGTTCTTATCGAGTCATACCGTTCAATTTTGAAAGCCCTAACCATTCTTCTTTTCAACTTGTTTCGAATCCAGAGAACAATAGTGCTTCGCCCTTTGGTTGGCATGATATTGACGGGATTGTAGGGCCGGATTTTACTACAACTAGAGGTAATAATGTATGGGCTAGAGAGGATTTTATTAGTAATAATTCCCCCGAAGGTTTTAGTCCTTCAGGCGGAACATCGCTACTTTTTGACTTTCCGTATGGCGGTACAAATGTAGACGCTACGACGTACATAGAAGCGGCAACTACAAACCTTTTTTATATGAATAATATCATGCATGATGTGTGGTATCAGTATGGTTTTGATGAAATTAGTGGGAATTTTCAAGCCAATAATTATGGGCGTGGTGGGAAAGCGGCAGACCATGTTAATGCTGACGCTCAAGATGGATCATTAGCCGAAACAAAGAGTTTAAATAATGCAAATTTTTCAAGTCCTGTAGATGGGAATAGTGGTAGAATGCAGATGTTTTTATGGGATAGAGGACCGGAAATCAAGCCAATAATAGTTACATCTCCTTCGGGTATTTCCGGAAGTTATGTGGCCAAGCAAAACTCTTTTAATCCGGGGCGTGTCGATTTGCCAGTGGCCCCTGATATTCTACAATCTGATTTAGTACTTTATTTAGATAGTTCAGGTGGTACATCCCAGGCATGTGTTGTCTCTTCTAACGCTGCTGCAATGAACGGAAAGATTGTAATACTAAGGAGAGGAAGTTGTACGTTTGCGGTGAAAGTAAAAGCGGCGCAGAACGCAGGTGCTATAGCAGTAATTGTTGTCAATAATGTTGAAGGAGAAGTAGTAATGTCAGGATCTGATGCTTCCATTACTATACCTGCCATAAGTGTGAGTAAGTCTATTGGAGAAAATATTATAGATCAGATGAAAACTCAAGTAGTTAATATTAAAATTCAATTAGATGCTGCTGCTTTTGTAAATTCAGATGGAGATTTTGATAATGGAATTATTGCGCATGAATATGGACATGGAATTTCAATCCGGTTGTCAGGCGGTGCGAATAATTCGAGATGTTTGGATAACACAGATCAAATGGGCGAGGGCTGGTCTGACTGGATTGCATTAATGATGCAGATTAAGCTTGGAGATTTTGGGGGTGACAAAAGAGGAATAGGGACTTTTGTTTCTGCACAGGCTACAGATGGTCAAGGGATAAGAGATTTTCAGTATTCTACTGATAGGTCGGTCAACCCAATGAGCTACGGGGATACCAACAAATACCAATATACTGACAATGATGAAGTTGAACAAACTTCAGTGCATGGTGTAGGTTCAGTTTGGGCTACCATGTTATGGGATTTAACTTGGGCATATGTTAATAAATATGGGCTTGATAATAATAAATATACTGGAACGGCGGGTAATAATAAAATCATGCGAATTGTATTAGACGGAATCAAATTACTACCTTGTAGTCCCACATTTATAGATGCGAGAGATGCTATTATTGCCGCTGATCAAGCAATTACAGGAGGAACAGACTACTGTATGATATGGGAGGTATTTGCAGCAAGGGGATTGGGCGTAAATGCTTCAGCTGGATCTGCGAATGTTGGGAATGATCAAGTTGAGGATTTCACAAGACCATCTGCAGGACCAAACTGTGTATTGGATATAAATCAGTTTGAGAATGATGGTGTCATGAGTGTATATCCTAGCCCTTCAGATGGACAGCTTAATATTCGCATTAAGCAATTTATTGGAAAAGTAAATATTCAGGTAATTGATGTTGTCGGGAGAGTAGTGTATAAATCTGATGATGAGTTTTTTAGTAGTCAAATAGAGCTTAACTTAAGTCATCTTGGAGCAGGAGTGTATATATTAAAAGTGAATGGAGAAGGTTTAAGTTATACGGAGAAAATTATTTTAAAGTAAACTAAGGCATAGCTGTAAATTAAAAAGTTTGTAGGTGGATGTTACAGACTTTTTTGGTTAGAATTCATACACCGCTCCCACTCCTAAAACTTGCTTTAATTGCGTTTTAGGACCTACGGTAACCTGTACTCCATCGATTTCTTCTTTTGCTTTTATGTTGTCATCATAAATGATATGCAGGCCGATGTTAGTTCTTATATGCGCATTTACTGTCAAATCAAGTGTCATATCGTAATCAATGTCTACATTACCAAAACTATTGATATAATCTGAATATAGACTTAACCTATTCTCAAAAATTATGTTTTTAAGGATTTCTTTTTTATAATAGGCTGTCAATAGAAAGCCAAGTTCGACCCTTGATTTTTGACCTTCAGAGATTAAAGTACCGTTTAAATCATATACGGCTTTTACTACTCCAAACGCCCCCAAATTTGCTAATCTCTGATCTAAAACAAAAGTGATTTTGGATGTGAACGGCGATAGATAAAGTAATTTATCTTTCTTTTTCGTGGCATATTCAGCACCAAGGCCTAAGAAAATGTAGGCTGGGGCAAAAGGTCTGGAAACGGAAATTTCCTTATTTGGATAGGAGTAACCATTTGTGAACTGCGTATTGAAATTGAATTTTGCAGTATGATACCAGTTGGATAGCGTGTCCTTGCGGTAGCCTAATGTAGAGTTAAATTGAAATGCATCTTCCGTTTTTCTAAGCTCAACACCATCTTGTTTGTTTAAGCCATAACGCATAATTAGTTCGTTTGCCCAATTATAATTGTCTGTGGTGTATTCGCGGTTAAATTTGCTTTTTAAAAGTCCTGATATTGAACTGGTACCTCCGGCATTCCAATTGACAAATGCGATTTCGGATATATCAAAGCCTATTTTGTTTTTTTTGACCCAATGTGATATCGTATCTTTATCTGACTTAACAGCTATTACCGTTGTTATGATTTTCTGTGAGAAAGTATTCGTTGAAAATAAAAAGATAAGGCAAGTAAAAGCTAATAATCTGGTCATAAATCGTCTCGTTAAGGGTCGTAAAATAATTATTTTAATTTAGTTGAAAAAATTATTTCTAAACTTTTGACGTCAACATTGCAATACTGTTGTAGTTCGTCCACGGTACCATGTTCAATAAATTCATCGGGGATTCCCAATGTCTTTATGTTTGCAGAATAATTGTTGCGGGATGCGAACTCTAGAATCGCGCTTCCAAAGCCACCTGAAATCATACCATCCTCCAATGTTATGATGGTTTTGAATGTGTTAAAAATGGAATGTAATTCCGCTTCGTCTAAAGGTTTTACGAATGCGAAATCATAATGCCCAATATTTATTGGATTGTTTAAATTAGCTAAAGCCAAGCTGACATTTTTGCCTATTGGGCCATTGGATAGGACTACTATTTCAGTACCTTTTTTCAGACATTCTGCGGTTCCAATTTCAATTTTTTCATATTTCCCGAAATATTGTGATTGCCAATCTGAAATTACTCCACGACCTCTTGGGTAGCGAATGGCGATGGGTTGTTCTAGTCCCAACTGGGCGGTATATAAAATATTTTGTAGTGCAATTTCATTCAGCGGCGAATAAATAATCATGTTAGGAATGCAGCGCAAATAATTCAAGTCAAAAACCCCATGGTGTGTTGCCCCGTCCTCTCCAACTAGTCCTGCTCTATCCAAACAAAAAACTACGGGCAAGTTTTGTATGGCGACATCATGAATAACTTGGTCATAAGCGCGTTGTAAAAAAGTCGAATATATATTGCAAAAAACAATCATACCCTGAGTTGCCATTCCAGCCGAGAGTGTGACGGCATGTTGTTCAGCAATTCCCACATCAAAAGCGCGTTCTGGAAGCGCATCCATCATGAACTTCAAGGAACTTCCAGAGGGCATTGCGGGTGTTATTCCAATGATTTTTTCGTTTTTTCTGGCGAGGTCCAAAATGGTTAAGCCAAAAACATCCTGATATTTTGGAGGAAGATTTTCTTCTGATTTTAAGTGAATTTCGCCAGATTTTGCGTCAAATTTTCCCGGAGCGTGGTACTTTACTTGATCTTCTTCGGCCTGTTTTAGTCCTTTTCCTTTTGTGGTTATCACGTGAAGGAATTTTGGGCCTTTTATTTTTTGTAGACGTCTTAGTTCTTTGATTAATGCAAAAATGTCGTGTCCGTCAATAGGCCCTGAATAATCAATATTCAAAGACTTAATCATGTTATTTTCCCTTGGATTCTTCCCAGTTTTAACTGCGGTGAGGTAATTTTTCAATGCCCCAACGCTGGGGTCGATGCCAATCGCGTTATCGTTTAGAATCACTAATAAATTAGCGTCAGTGACTCCTGCGTGATTTAGTCCTTCAAATGCCATTCCCGATGCTATAGACGCGTCTCCAATCACTGCGATATGTTGTTTGTGGAAATCTCCTTTCAAATTGGAAGCGATTGCCATTCCTAAAGCTGCCGATATTGAAGTGGAGGAGTGGCCTACGCCAAAGGCATCGTAAATACTCTCACTTCTTTTTGGGAAACCTGAAATGCCTCCAAGCTGTCTGTTAGTGTCAAAGTTTTCTTTTCTTCCAGTAAGTATCTTGTGTCCGTAAGCCTGGTGTCCCACATCCCAAATTAATAAGTCATTGGGTGTGTTAAACACATAGTGTAATGCAATAGTTAGTTCAACTACGCCAAGGCTTGCGCCCAGATGACCTTCTTTTACGGAGACGATGTCGATAATGAAGTCGCGCAACTCTTTAGCAAGTTTCGGAAGTTGACCTTCTTCGAGTTGGCGCAAATCGGCGGGATAGTTAATGGATGGAAGTAAATTTTCTGACATGGAGCAAATGTACGAATTGAATGCTGTATTTTTGTTTTATGGAAAACATTTTCACCGACGAATATTTTATGAAAAAGGCTTTGGATGAAGCCGAAATAGCTTTTGATAAAGGGGAGGTTCCCGTGGGAGCCGTCATTGTTATTAATAATGTAATTATTGCTAGAAGTCACAATTTGACAGAACTGCTAAATGATGTGACTGCCCACGCCGAAATGCAAACGATAACTGCTGCTGCTAATTATCTTGGGGGTAAGTATTTAATCGGCTGTACAATTTATGTGACTTTGGAACCCTGTCAGATGTGTGCTGGAGCTTTGTATTGGAGTCAAATTTCAAAAGTTGTTTATGGTGCTAGCGACGAGCATAGGGGTTTTGAGAAAATGGGAACGCAATTGCATCCAAAGACTGTCGTAAAACGAGGAGTTATGGAGAATGAGGCCTCCGATATGATGAAGCGGTTTTTTGTAGAGAAAAGGAAGTAGTAATCGGATTTCAACTACTTAGCCCAGATTGAAACGTAAATCCTTTTTATTTTTTATTCAAAAATAAAAAGATTGTAGTGTAAAGCGGGAAATAGCTTCTAAAAGAAAAGACACAAAAAAACCGCCAATCTCACGAAAAGCGGTTTTTGTTTAGTCTTTTATAGCATTTCCTTTTTTATCGTAGAAATGATACTCTAAATACGTGTAAGCGTCACGAGGAATGATTTTTACCCACTTCTTATGTTCAAAATACCATTTTGAACGTAATGATGGAAAACCTTTGGTAAGGTATGCTGCAACGAACGGATGTACGTTTAGCACAACATCTTTATGGCTTTTTAAAACTCTTTCTAGATCGGAAGTTATTCTATCGATAATTAAAATTGGCGCTTCAATTTCGCCTTTAACATCGTTAGGATCTTCTTCTCTAGTTTTAATATTAACTTCTGGTCTTACCCTTTGTCTAGTAATCTGAACTAATCCAAATTTACTAGGTGGTAAAATCTTGTGTTTTGCTTTATCATCGTTCATTTCTTCTCTCAAGAAGTCGAACAGAATTTTACGGTTTTCAGGATTAGACAAGTCGATAAAATCAATTACAATTATACCACCCATGTCACGTAGACGTAATTGTCTAGCGATCTCGGCAGCGGCAATCATATTGACTTCCATGGCCGTGTCTTCCTGGTTGGTGGCTTTATTAGAACGGTTTCCGCTGTTCACGTCAATGACGTGTAAAGCTTCAGTGTGTTCAATAATAAGATAAGCACCTTTACTCATGGACACTGTTTTCCCGAATGAAGTCTTGATTTGTCTCTCTATGTTGTATTTCTCAAAAATGGGCGTATCATTTGATTGATAAAACTTAACAATTGATTGTTTTGAAGGTGCAATTTCTTGCAAATAATCCTTCGTTTGGTTGTACAACTCTTCATCATCAATTTGGATACCACTGAAGGAATCGTTAAAGACGTCTCTTAATATTGATGAAGCTCTATTGAGCTCTCCTAATATTTTTGACGGATGATGAGCGGTTGGTAATTTTTTACACATTGCGTCCCATCTGCTGAGCAGATTCTGCAAGTCTTTTTCTAATTCGATTGTGGTTTTGCCTTCGGCTACTGTGCGAACAATAACGCCAAATCCTTTTGGTTTGACTGATTGTACTAATCGTTTAAGACGATCCTTTTCTTTCTTGTCTTCTATTTTTTGAGAAATAGAGACACGATCAGAGAAAGGAACTAAGACAATAAATCTTCCGGCAAGAGATAGCTCGGCGCTAATCCTTGGTCCTTTTGTAGATATTGGTTCTTTTACAACTTGTACTAAGATAGATTGGTTGGCATTTATCACATCTGTAATAGTACCGTCTTTATCTATCTCTTTTTCAAACTGAAAGTTTTTTAGGGAGAAATCTTTTATTTTACCTGCGCTTACAAGTTTTATGAATTTCAGTTGGGAAGTTAGGTTTGGACCTAGATCATGGTAATGCAAGAAGGCGTCTTTTTCGAAGCCTACATTTACAAAAGCTGCATTTAGTCCGGCAACTGGTTTTCGTACTTTAGCGATAAAAATATCACCAACTTGAAAGTTGCTTTTCTCTTCTTCTTTGTGTAATTCAATTAGTTTTCCATCTTTTAATAAGGCAAAATCTACGGAATCAGAACTAGATCGGATGATTAATTCTTTATTCACGTTGTAAATTTTTATCCGAACTCTTAATTTTAGATTGGGGATTTTAGATTTAGGTTTTCTAAATCAATAAATCCTATCTTCCTAAATCAATAATAGGGATGGATTAAACAATAATTTTAACAGGTATTGAACCCGGAGAAAACTAGCTGGTAGTCCGCAATTTTAAATCAGCAGTATGCTGAGAAATAAAAAGGGACCACTGATTACTAATTTTCGATTTCAATGAACTTTTAAAAAGGAAAAAGTAGTTTAAAACTACTTTTTCTTTTTGTGACGGTTAGCTCTCGCTCTTTTTTTACGTTTGTGAGTTGCTACCTTATGTCTCTTTCTTTTTTTACCACTTGGCATATCTTTTCGATTTTATGATTAATATTATTATTTTGCTTCGTTATTTGTTTTTACACCTTCCACAAAAACTTTTGCAGGTTTAAATGCAGGAATGTTATGTGCAGGAATTTTTATTGTTGTATTTTTAGAAATATTTCTTCCAGTTTTTTCAGCTCTAGTTTTAACAATAAAACTTCCAAATCCTCTTAAGTATACATTATCACCAGTCTCTAATGAATTTTTAACTTCAGTCATAAAAGTCTCTACAGTCGCTTGAACATCTCCCTTTTCAAGACCTAATTTTTCTGAAATTTTTGCTACGATATCTGCTTTCGTCATTTTCTTTCCTTAATTTATTATATTGTAATAATTTTTTTGAGTGTGCAAATATATGAATTTAAAAAACAATTATTCAAGCTAATTCATTAAAATTTAATCACATAAACTTTTACTTTTGTCATCAAATATATAATAATGAAATTTTCTAAATTGCTTATTCAGTGGTATTTACAAAATAAGCGTGATTTACCATGGCGAAATACTACCGATCCTTACCGTATCTGGCTCTCAGAAATCATGTTACAGCAGACGCGTGTTGCTCAAGGAATGCCGTATTTTTTGTCTTTCGTAGACGCTTTTCCTACTGTTTTTGATTTGGCTAATGCCGGTGAACAGCAGGTCTTGAAATTGTGGCAAGGACTGGGATATTATTCACGCGCTCGAAACCTGCATAAAACCGCACAATATATTGCAGCGGAGTTGGATGGCGTTTTCCCCGATAATTATAATGACCTATTAAAACTTAAAGGAGTTGGGGAGTACACAGCCGCAGCTATTGCCTCTTTTTCCTATGGGCAGCCCGTTGCCGTTGTCGACGGAAACGTGTTTCGCGTTTTGTCACGGTATTTTGATATTGAAACAGATATAGCGTTGGCTTCGGCCAAAAAGGAATTTGCGGCACTAGCTTTTGAGTTAATGCCAAAAGATGAGCCTGCGACTTTTAATCAAGCCATTATGGAGTTCGGAGCTTTGCAGTGCGTTCCTAAAAGTCCGAATTGTAATGTTTGCGTTTTTAACGAAAGTTGTTTGGCATTACAAAAAAAGAAGATCGGTCAATTGCCGGTAAAATCTAAGAAGCTAAAAGTTAGAAATCGATATTTTAATTATTTGGTTGTTTCTGATGACAATGATGATACGATAATCCAAAAACGAACTTCAAAAGGGATTTGGCAAAACCTATATGAATTTCCTTTAATAGAAACAGAGGCGATCGAAAGCTTTGATTATATTGTGGAGCGTATTGAGAAAGATTTTTTTGTTAACGACGTTGTAGATAGTGTACTGGAGTATAATGAGAAAAGTATCATTCATAAACTTTCCCACCAGCATTTACATATTAAGTTCTGGAAAGTAAGTATAAATGGAGTCGTTAAAAATGGTACGGATGCAGCAACTTTAAGGACATTTCCTTTTCCTGTAGTAATTCATAACTTTATTGAAAAGGAATAATATTGAGCTCTAAAAAAATGTATCTTTGAGATATATCCTTAATAAAATCATGAACGGAACATTAAATAAAGTGATGCTTATTGGGCATCTGGGAGAGGAAATAAAAATGCATTATTTTGATGCTGGAAATTGTATTGGAAGGTTTCAATTGGCGACAAATGAAGTTTACATCAATAAAACTACGAACGAAAAAATCACTTCTACGGAATGGCATAACCTTGTTGTGCGCAATAAAGCCGCGGAAATTTGCGAAAAGCATTTGTCTAAAGGGGATAAGATATATGTAGAAGGCCGAATTAAATCACGACAGTGGCATACTGAGGATGGAACTACAAAGCACACGAGCGAAATTGAGGTTACCGAGTTTACGTTTTTATCGACAAAGAAAGATGCTGAAAACAACAAGCAAAATCGCAGTCCGGAATCCGTAAAAAAAACTAACTTTGACCCAGAAAATGACGGCTTACCTATAAATGATTTGCCGTTTTGATTGTCTAACTAACCTTTTTTAATTTGGACCCAGATCCCAGTTTAATTTTTGCCTATACAATAGATACTAATCTAGTATATGGTTTTATCGGAATAGCCATATTGCTTTTATGCTCTGCGTTAGTTTCTGGTGCAGAAGTAGCGTTATTTTCTTTGTCGCAAACTGAAGTTGATGAAACGACGCAAGGAAACCCTTCCAAAGGAAAAATTATATCAGAGCTACTGGAAAGACCAAAAAAATTATTGGCGACACTTCTGGTGGCTAATAACTTTATCAATATTGGAGTTGTAATTTTATTTTCTTTTATAGGGGGTAATCTTTTTTCTTCTATAGCTTCTCCAGTTTTAAAGTTTACTTTAGAAGTGGTTTTAGTGACATTTTTATTGTTGTTATTTGGCGAAGTCTTACCCAAGGTATATGCCAGTAGAAACAATATTAAGTTTGCTAAGTCTATAGCTTATCCAATAGCAATACTTGATAAGTTACTCTCGCCAATAAGTATTCCCATGCGGGAGACAACAGTTTATTTGCATAATAAGCTAGGTAAACAAAAAACAAACTTTTCAGTTGATCAGCTGTCGCAAGCATTGGAGTTGACCTCCTCAGAGGAAACTTCATTAGAAGAACAAAAAATATTGTTTGGAATAGTGACTTTTGGAAATACAGACACGAAGCAGGTTATGAGCCCCAGAATAGATATTTTCGGCTTAGAAATAACAGAATCTTTTTCTGAGATATACTCGAAAATCATTGAAAAAGGCTATTCCAGAATCCCGGTTTATAGAGATAATATTGATCAGATAGAAGGTGTTTTATTCGTTAAGGATTTGTTGCGTCATTTAGACAGGGAAGAGAATTTTGAGTGGAATACGTTGATACGTGAACCGTTTTTTGTTCCTGAAAATAAGAAACTTGACAATTTGCTAAAAGATTTTCAGAGAATGAAAAGCCATCTAGCCATTGTTGTAGACGAATATGGAGGTACTTCAGGTCTCGTTTCACTAGAGGATGTGATTGAAGAAATCGTAGGGGATATTAGCGATGAATTTGATAATGAAAACGTGAATTTTATCAAAATTGACGATAAAAATTATCTTTTTGAAGGCAGAGCAAACTTGAAAGAATTTTATAGGATTGTAGATGTTGACGAAGAAGTTTTTGAAATAAAAAAGGGCGAAGCCGAAACACTGGCTGGATTTATCCTTGAAATTTCTGGAAATTTTCCCGCTAAAGGCCAAAAAATTCGATACGAAAACTGTTTATTTACGATAGAAACTGTAGACAAAAAACGAATTAAACAGATAAAAGTAACGATTGATGTTTAGAATAAAGAATGAAAATAAATCGCAAAACCACAGTTTTGTTATCGGACTAGCCTTTGCGGTTGTGGGTTTGTTGTTGTTTATTTCTTGTAAGAATGATGTTTTTCCCAAGCCAGCCAGTCATTTGCGTTTAGATTATCCAATAGCTAAATACGTGGATTTTGATAACCAGTGTCCGTTTAGTTTCGAAATGAATTCTAATGCAGTTATAAAAGGGGAGAAGGATTGTGGCTTTACTGTTTCTTATCCAAAAATGAAAGCAACGATTTACCTTACTTATAAACCAGTCAAAAACAATATAAATGTTTTGTTGAGAGATGCTCAGAAATTAACATACGAGCATGTTATCAAAGCGGATGATATACTAGAACAGCCCTATTTAAATCCGAGTAAAAGAGTATACGGTATGTTTTATAGCGTTGACGGGAATGCGGCCACAAACTCCCAGTTTTATGTAACAGATAGTACTAAACATTTTGTTACGGGTTCTGTTTATTTTTATGCTAAACCCAATTATGATTCTATAATGCCAGCGGCAAGTTATGTTAGAAATGATATGCAACGCTTGATGGAGACCCTTAAATGGAAATAGAAACACTAAAAAAAACCATTCACAATAGATTGACCCCAAAAAAGTAGACTCGATTTGGAGTCATTTTTATGGAAATAAAAGTGGCTATGTGCATATTTTCGATTCCAATTGCTTTTTTTTGCTTTTGGGGACACTTTTTATTTAAAGACCGATTCTTTTAGAGCTTCCTTAGTTTTTTTTGCAACTCACTTATGAAATAACGGCAAGTGCAAGAGTGATTGTCAGACTCATTAAACCCATGTCGTTCTGATTTTAAGCATTTTAACGAATTTAAAAATTCGTGTGAAAATTAAGAAAAAAAGAAGCTCTAATTCATAAAATTATTACAATTTTGGAGAAAAATAGGGGTTATGGAATCGAAACAATTGAAATGGGTTTACTTGAGTTTTCTTGCCTTAGTTTGGGGGAGTTCATTTATATTAATAAAAAGAGGCTTAATTGGTTTGTCCGCTTTGCAAGTAGGGTCCTTGCGAATTATATTTGCCGCCGTTTTTTTATTGTTGATTGGTTTCAGGAGTTTACCAAAGATTCCAAAACATAAATGGAAGTATATTGTAATGACCTCTATGTTTGGAACGTTTGTGCCGGCGTTCCTTTTTGCATTGGCCCAAACTGAGATTGACAGTTCGGTAACTTCTATCCTGAATTCTTTGACACCATTAAACACTTTGGTTTTAGGAACCTTAGTTTTTGGAGTTAGTTTTCAGAGGCGTCAGGTTTTGGGAGTTTTTATAGGTCTTGTTGGAAGCTTACTTTTGGTGTTCAATGGGGCAATGAACCATCCTGATCAGAACTATTACTACGCCATTTTGGTGATTATTGCCTCTATTTGTTATGCCATAAATGTTAACTTAATAAAGAGGTTTCTGTCAGACTTAAGTCCATTGAGTATTACTACCGGGAACTTTGCAGTACTCCTACTGCCGGCATCCTTAATTTTGTTTTTCACCGGTTTTTCTGAGGTGATTTATATTGAAAAGGTGCAACAGGCCGTATTGTTTATTGTCGTTTTGGGAGTGGTAGGGACAGGAATTGCTAATATCCTTTTCTTTAAATTAATCCAAATTTCGTCTCCTGTTTTTGCGACTTCAGTGACCTATTTGATACCAGTTGTGGCTTTCTTTTGGGGATTGCTAGACAATGAAATGCTCACGCCTATTCAGTTTTTAGGAGCATTCATTATTTTGATAGGAGTGTATTTGTCTGCAAAAAAATAATACTCCATCTTAAAAGAATGTTTTTTAAAACAACAAAGGCTATCTTAATCGATAGCCTTTGTCTCTTATTAGGGGGTTTGATTATTTAAAATCTGCAGCTGTAACTCCTTCGTTAATTTTTATATCGGATATTTTGATGTCCAATTCAAAACCTACGTTCTGGATAATGTTAAAAGGAACTTTCACTCCTTTAACTTCTCTATAGTCACTAAAATTAGTTACTTGTGTAATAGACTTTCCTCCTTGATCTGTTGTTTTTGCATCTGCCAGTTTTAAACCGGTAGTGACATCATAATAGAGGGTAGTTTTACCGTCTTTAATTGCATAAGCGTCCTTACCGTTAATAGTTTCGATGCCGTCAAGTGTTACGCCTTCTTTTATAGCCAACTGTAATTCTGGAAATAGGATCGCACTATCCTTCATTTCGGACAATTCAGTTCCTTCAAAGTCTTTTCGTTGTCCTTGTTGTAGCACATAAGCGCTGCTTTCATTAACCACTTGTTTCATGATGCTCATAGTCCCCATTGCTAACTCTACATTTAATTTGCCTTGCGAATCCGCTTTTGAAGTGAAAGTTAAAGGTGACGGTGCTTGTGGTATGACCGTAGAGCCTACCATAGCTATTGTTTTTATGGATTTAACCACTTTTTCTCCACCTATAGCACTAATGTAATTGTCTAAGACGCTCTTAATGGTTACACCTGCTGGTGTTTCTTTTTTGAAAACTGGTTTTTCTATTGATGTTCCATATTTATCAAAATAGAACATGGGAATTTCTAATTTCTCCAATGCGGGAGCTACTTCAGATCCTTTACCCACAACTACAATTCTGATGTTGTCTGCTAAGAAAAATCGGTTAGCTGCGCTTTTAATGTCTTCTACTGTTACTGCATTTATGTTCTTGATGTAGTTTTCGTAGAAATCCGCAGGTAAGTTTTGTGTTTCGGTATTTAAAGCATAACGCGCTACAGTCGTCGGCTTTTCAATTTGCATTACAAAGTTTCCGATGTATTTTGCTTTTGCATTTTTCAAATCATCAGCAGAAACTATTTCTGTTCTGATTTTTCTTAATTCGCTTAAAATTTCAACTACTGAACTGTCCGTTACGGCATTTCTTACCGATGTTGAAGAACGAAATTTTTCTACATATTTACCGGATCCTACATTAGAATAAGCTCCATATGTCCAACCGTGTTTTTCACGCAGGTTTAAAAACAGCCTTCCTTCTCCGCCACCGCCAAGAATCTGATTTGCCAGGATAGCAGCAAAATATTGTTTGTCGGTCATTTTTAAATTGATAGTATTCACAACTGAAATTTCAGACTGAACTGCATTCGGCATATCTACAAAATCGATCTGAGTTTGTAACGCGTTTTTAGGATCAGGGTATGCTGTCTGAGGAGCAACTCCTTTGGCCCAAGAGCCAAAAAGTTTCGTAACCATTTTTTTTACTTCTTTCGTATTGACGTCTCCTACAACGATCAAGTAAGCATTTCCGGGAACAAAATTGGTATTGTAGTTTGCAACGGCATCCTGTAAACTAACTTTGTTAATGCTCTCGGCACTTAAAAATTCTCCCGAAGGATGATTTACTCCAAAAGCCAAAACATCTTCAACTCTTCCGGCAACAGCAGCTACACTTTTTTCTTGTGTTTTTATTCCTTCTAAAAGCTTCGCTTTTATTTTATCAAATTCTTCTTGGTTAAACACGGTGTTTAATGCGCCGTCAGCCATTAATTCGAGTATTCTTCCTGAGTATTTGGACAATCCGCTGGCAACAGCAGCATTTGAGCTAAACCTTATATCTGCGCCTAAGAAATCAACTTCCTCATTAAAGGCATCTTTTGAGGTTTTTGTCGTTCCGCTTCCGATAAGTTCGCTTGTGATATCTGCAACTCCTTTTTTATCTCCTTCGGCATAAGGCATGTTATCCAAGCTAAGGCTGTAGGAGACTCGAGGTAGCTTATGATTTTCCACTACCATTACTTTTAGTCCGTTCTTAAGCTCAAAATTACTTGATTTGCCAATCTTAATTGTCGGAGGGGAGGTAGGAGTTGGTTGCGGGATTACTTGTCCTTGCGAAACTAAAGTCAAAAACAGACTTGATAGTATGTATATTGTTTTTTTCATGATGGTTCTGTATTATTTTTTGGCTTTGTCTGATGATGGAACATAATCTAGCACTAATCTTTGGTTAGGATTTAGATATTTTTTTGCAACAGCTCTAATCTCTTCTGGAGTGATGCTGCGGTACAGGTCAATTTCTGTATTTATTAAATTTACATCCTCGTAAAGCATGTAGTAAGTTGCTAGATTATCTGCTATGCCTTCAATAGAGGCATTACTATTTACGTATTTATTCTCGTACTTATTCTGAAGTTTTTGTAGTTCTCTATCAGAAATTAAATCTGTCTGTAGTTTTACGATTTCAGAATCAATTTCAGTAAGGATGTTTTCAGATGTACTTGGTGCTTGAGGCAGGCCATAAAGGATGTATGTTCCATAATCCTCTTGATTATAGCTAAATGCGCCAATTTGTAAAGCCATTTTTTTATCGTCAACTATTTTTTTATATAACCTGGAACTCTTACCGTCACTTAAGATTGTTGAAATAAAATCTAAAACTCTAGCATCACGAGTTTTCATGGATGGAGTTCTGTAAGCGGCAACAATCATTGGGATTTGAATATTTGAGTCCTCAAATTTTGCTTTAATGGTTTCGGTAATTGGTTTTTCTACGAAGGTCTCTCTTTTGATAGCAGTTCCTTTTGCTATGGGTCCAAAGTATTTTTGGATCCATTCTTTAGCTTGGTCTGCGCTAAAGTCGCCAGCTACTAAAAGCACTGCGTTGTTCGGAATGTAAAACTTCTTATTGAAGGCCTGAAATTCTTCTAGCTTTGCAGCATCTAAGTGATCCATCGAACCAATAGTTGTCCATCGATAAGGGTGGTTTGTAAACATTTTTTTCTTTACCTCTGGAATTATTTGCCCGTAAGGGCTGTTGTCATAACGCAATCTTTTTTCCTCTTTGACAACCTCATTTTGGGTATCTACGCCAATTTGGTTAATAACAGGATGTCTCATTCTCTCTGACTCCATCCATAATCCTAATTCAAGATTGTTAGACGGGAACACTTCGTAATAATAGGTGCGATCTTCTGTGGTGTTGGCGTTGTTAGTTCCCCCGTTAGCAGTGACAATTTTAAACCATTCCCCACGTTCGATGTTCTCGGTCCCTTCAAATAATAAATGTTCAAAAAAGTGAGCAAAACCTGTTCTTTCCGGATTTTCATCTTTGGCTCCTACGTGATACATCACTGATGTTATCACAACTGGGGCCGAAGGATCGTTTTGTAAAATGACATGCAGGCCATTGTCTAAATTGTATTCTTCGAAGTCTACTTTTTGTGCAGAAATGGCTCCGCCGAGCAAAAGCGTGGCGCTTAACGCCATTATTGATTTTTTCATAGGGTAATAGGTTTAATTATTGAATAGGTCGTGCTTTAGAACATAATGTTACATTAAAAATTATTTTTTATGAGAATCTGCATCTTTTTTCGTCGTTGGATGAATCAAATATTTAGGTGTCAAAAAAAAGACTCTCCATCAAAGTAAATGATGGAGAGCCTTTGCAAGTTTATGCTCGGGAATAACTGTCTTTATTTTATTACAGGTTTTTCCAGAGGGTTTCCGTAATTGTCAAAATAAAACATGGGTATGTTAAGTTTTTCCAGCCCTGGAATCACCTCTGATCCTTTTCCTGCAATTATAATTCGGGTATTGTCAATTAGGAAGTACTTATTGGCTGCCTTAAGAATGTCGTCTGGGGTAACTGCATTGATGGTTTTAATGTAATTTTCGTAGAAATCTGATGGAAGATCTTCCGTTTCTATGTTTAATGCATACCGGGCAACGGACTGTGGTTTTTCTACCTGCATTACAAATCGTCCAATATAACCAGCTTTTACATCGTTAAGTACTTTTTCTGAAACCTTTTCGGTTCGTATCTTTTTTATCTCTTTAATGAATTCGACAACTGCGCTGTCAGTAGCCATACTTCTGACAGATGAAGCCGACCTTAGTTTGCTAACATATTTACCGGCGCCTATGACGGCATTAGCGCCATAAGTCCAGCCGTGTTCTTCTCTTAAATTCATATTTAAGTAACTGTTGAAATCTCCTCCCAGTATATAAGTGGCGATAACGGCTGGAAAGAAGTCTTTATCACTCATTTTTAAATTAATCGTGTTTACTAATGAAATTTCTGACTGAAAGGCATTTGGTATGTCTACAAAATTGATTTGCGTAAACGGAACGTTTTGCGGTTCGGTGTAGGTCCTTTTTGGTACGGCTCTTTTTTTCCAAGAACCAAAAAGTTTTTCTACAATTGGCTTCACCTCTTTGTATTTAACGTCTCCGATGATGACCAAATACGCATTTTCAGGGACGAAATAGTTTTCGTAGTTGGCAACGACATCGGCAAGAGTGACGTTTTTCAGTGTTTCTTCGGTCATGTATTCACCAGAAGGGTGATTTGTCCCAAACGCTAGGGCATCAACTACCCTGCTTGCTATTGCAGGGACACTCTTTTCCTGAGCCTTCAAAGCTTCTAATAACTTTGCTTTTTCTTTTTCAAATTCTTCTTGTGTAAAATTAGGATGAATTGCCCCGAAAGCCATAAGTTCCAATATGCGTCCGGAATATTTAGAAAGAGAGCTAGCATATGTGCCATTAGAAGTAAAAGCCATATTGGCTCCCAAGAAATCTACTTCTTCATTAAAATCATCTTTGGTGACTTTTGTATTTCCGCTTCCTATTAAACTGCTTCCTAATTCATCTACTCCTTTTTTGTTTCCTTCCGCAAAAGGGGCATTATCTAAAGTTAGGCTATAGGTTACTCTTGGTAACTTATGATTTTCAACTACCATTACTTTTAGACCATTTGCCAAAAAGAAGGTTTGTGGTTTTTTTAGATTTACAAGTGGTGCTTTTGCAGCTTTCGGTTGTGGTCGATCTTGTGTTTGCATAATTCCTGTTATGAATAATAAGATTAGTATAATTTTTGTTTATCATTATCTTAGTTCTGTGCAGTTTCTATAGCGGGAACATAATCCAATAATAACCGTTGATTTGGATTTAGATATTTTTTTGCCACTTCTCGAATTTCTTCCCTTGTAATGGAATGATAAAGTTCGATTTCCGTATTTATCAAGTTGATATCTCCGTAAAGCAAATAGTACTTTGCCAAATTTTCGGCAATTCCTTCAACATTTGAGTTGTTGTTTACGTATTGCGTTTCAAACTGGTTTAGTAATTTTTGATAATCTTTTTTTGAAATTAGATCCGTTTGGACTTTTACGATTTCTTCATCTATTTCTTTTAACAAATCTTCTGAAGTGTGCGTCCCCATCGGTAAGCCATAAAGTATGTACATACCGTAATCTTCTTGGCTAAACCCAACTGCTCCAATTTGCAACGCTATTTTTTTCTCGTCTACCACTTTTTTGTATAATTTCGAGCTTTTACCGTCACTTAAATAGGATGAAATAAAGTCTAGAACACGAGCGTCTCTCGTTTTCATCGATGGCGTTCTGTATGACGCCACCAGCATAGGGATCTTAATGTTTGGATCGCGGTAAGTCGCTTTCAAAGTTTGCGTAATCGGTTCTTCGATAAAAATTTGTTTTTTAATTTTTTCGCCTTTTTGGATTGGGCCAAAGTACTTTTCAATCCATTCCTTGGTGACGACTTTGTCAAAATCACCTGCTACTACTAATACGGCATTATTGGGGATATAGAATTTTTTGTTAAATGCCTTGAAATCTTCTAAAGTGGCAGTGTCCAGATGTTCCATGGAACCAATAGTAGACCACCGATAAGGATGGTTTGTGAACATGTTTTCTTTCACGACGTTTATTACTTTGCCATAAGGACGATTGTCATATCGAGAAATTTTCTCTTCTTTTATCACTCCGTTTTGAGTGTTCACTCCAATTTGATTAATGACTGGATGCATTAGTCTTTCGGATTCCATCCAAAGTGCCAGTTCTAAATTGTTGGAAGGAAATACTTCGTAATAATACGTTCGGTCATCCGAAGTGTTGGCGTTATTTGTTCCTCCATTTGAAGTTACTATTTTGAACCATTCTCCACGTTTAATATTAGCTGTTCCTTCAAAAAGTAAGTGTTCAAAAAAATGGGCAAATCCCGTTTTTTCCGGATTTTCATCTTTTGACCCTACATGGTACATTACTGATGTTATGACAACCGGGGCTGTGGGGTCGTGATGCAAAATTACGTGCATACCATTATCTAAGTTATATTCTTCGAAAGCTATTTTTTGGGCCGTGGCCACTCCCCCAAGTAAAAGCGCAGAACTTATTGCCATTATGGATTTTTTCATTAGGATTAATAAAAGGTCTTTATAATAGGTCTAAAAACGAAGACTATTGTTACTTCAAAAATACCTTTTTTTACTCAATTAATGCTCTAAGGTTAGATGTTATTAGCGAAACATAAGTTATTGTCTTTTGATAGAGTATTGAAGGCAAGGGAATAAGTAAATAATGTTTTTTTGTTTTCGAAGTAATTGTATAGTAAAAATTAAATTGTATATTTGCATCCTTAAAAATCAATAAATCAATTCGGTATGTATGCAATCGTAGAGATAGCAGGGCAACAATTTAAAGTAAGCAAAGACTTAAAGGTTTATGTTCATCGTTTGACTAATGAAGAAGGTTCAAAAATTTCTTTTGACAAAGTTCTTTTATTAGATGACAATGGATCAATCACTTTAGGCGCCCCGGCTATAGAAGGTGCTTCAGTAGAAGCTAAAGTGTTACAACACTTAAAAGGAGATA
>JBLIKQ010000025.1:0-28297 GCA_047635475.1 Porticoccaceae bacterium | reverse complement strand
CCCTGCTTCACCTTGTGCTCCGTCAGTTCCATTTGCTCCCGCTTCACCTTGATCTCCTTTTACACCATCTGCCCCTGCTTCACCTTGTGCTCCGTCAGATCCATTTGTTCCTGCTGCACCTTGTGCTCCATCAGTTCCATTTGTTCCATCAGTTCCTGCTGCGCCTCCATTAGCACTAAACAAGGCGTAGGGCACGCTCATTAATTCGTTTGTACCAACAATAGTATAATTCGTTCCACCTGTTGGATCGGTTTCCGTTTTTAAAAAATAAGGACCTACTGCCCAATCAATTTCTGAAAACATACCAATTACTGGAGTACCCGTGCCAACTTCTAAGCTTACGACACCATTGGTATTGCTACTTGCATTTTGAGTTTCACTATATGCTATTGTACCAACTGCACCACCTTGTAAAATACTGATTTTCATAGCAACAGGCGATGATGTTATTAAAGCACCTACATCATTACGAAGTAAAGCCTGATAACTCATTTTTTGTGGCGCTTGGGCAGATGCGCTCGCCGTTAATAATAAGCCCGCTAATAAAAAGTATATTTTTTTCATAATTTATTTGTTTTACTGATTTATTTTTTAACTATTTTAAAGGTTTTTACTTCTTTGTTGTTGTTCACTACTTTCAAAAAATATAGTGCGCTTGGCAAACTTCCCATCTCGATAGTTTCGCTCGTGCTTATTATTTTTTTACTTTCAATTAATCTTCCACTACCATCATAAAGTTGAAAACTTAAACTTGATAATTCAGTGGTTCCAACACTTAGTGTTAAATAATCAGCGGTTGGGTTGGGGTAAGCCACCATATTTAAACTTATTTGTCGCTCTTCTAATCCTAAAATTGTAGCTATTTGATAGGCTTGTTGGACACCCCTTGCTACAGAGCCCCCTGTGCCATTGCTTGTAGTGTAAAAAACTTGCCCTACACTATATTCCGCAGTTCCTCCGCTACCCGACGCACCCCCTCCTGTGACGGTAATTCCTTGTTGCGCTTGCACTGTTGCTGTACCTAAACCTAACAAGAGTAGCGCAAATGTTCTTTTTGTTTTTTTCATTTCGTTTGATTATTTACATGTTATTCTTTTTCTTTTTTATCAGTTTTGTTTTTTTAAATCAACGACAATTACAACTTAGGCTTATTAAATAGTAAGAAAAGTACAACAACACCGTCAATATATATACGAAATAACTTATATATTAAAAATATAGATTAAAGATTTAAAATCAACATCTTGCAAAATACGTTTTAGTAGCGCTACTCTATCTTGAATGTGCCTTCTAGATTACATCAAAAAAATCTACAATAACAGTACAATAGTTCAGCCGAGTACTAGATTGCCATATCTAAGCTAACATTGCTGAAACGGAGCAGAAGCTAAGTATGCAAAAAAATCCCTCTTGAAAATATCAAAAGGGATTACGGTATTTAATCTTTAAGATTATAGGGGGTGTTCTTTTTTAGAGACCAGTGGTTCTAGCTACTAAACGGAGCTACAGACTTTTTTTTAAAAACTAGGGTTTTATATATCGTTAACAAGATTCTCTTTTATTTTACAAATTCCATATTATTTAGCCAGGTAAACATTTCATCAAAGGCATTTTCCCGCACAATTTTGCGTGACAAGAATATGTCATGTTGGGCATTTTCAATCTCTAATAAAATAACTTGCTTAGCCAACTTCACGCCTGTTTTTTTAATAATATTGACATCTAAAACAATGTCCGTAGACATTGCCTCTTCTGAAAATGTTGAGACTCCAGCAGAAGCACTAGAATGCATAACTAGAACAGGAATTTTTATATTTGAGTTTGCCACTCTTTTATGTCCTTTTTGTATAGCTAGAAGCCAAGCTAAATAAGTTGGAAATGTGATGCGTTTCCAGTCTAAGTTATAGTCCCATTCGCCATAAAAATCTTTATATATACTTTCTGCATATGCCGGAGATAAAGCTCCATTCACTTTTGCATATGGAAACATACCCGTCACCAGTTTGGCGACTGAACAAACGATAGACATCTGAAGATTGCTTTGATTAAAAGCTAAAAAAGGGGAATTCAAAATGAGTCCTTTTATTAAATCTTTTTCATCACCATCGTTCATATAATTACTTGCTATCAAGCCTCCCGTTGAATGACCCAATAAAAAAATCTCTCTATTACCTGATTCATGAATCTGACGAATCGCTACTGTAATTTCCTCATAATATTCTCTGATATCCCTGCAATAATGGGGGTGCTGATTGGGTAATAATGACCGCCCATATTTTCTCAGGTCGAGTGCATAGAAATCAAAATTATTTTGATTAAATTTCTCGCCCACATGTGCCTGAAAAAAATAGTCAACATAGCCATGAAGGTATAAAACACTCTTTCTGTTCCCTAGATTAAACTTTGAACTAACGAGAGTAGCTGTAACCTCCCCTTCGTAATCCGGCTTTAACTTAATTGTTTCACTCTTGTAGTCTTTGACTATATCCATTTACGAAATATTACGAGTTGTAAATTAAAGTAATTTTACGATAGTTTACTTTAATTTCAAAAAAATATTTTGGATGCTTATAATATGTGTTACCTTGATTTGAATAACCATTCCTAACATTGCGCTGACTTTAGCTAATTAAACGCTTTAAAACTAATGTATTGCACTAGCTGTAACAAGGTAATCTTACCGCTGTATAAATTTTTAAGATACGGCTAATACTGGATAAAGTTTTCTGTTTATAAATAATTATCTATTATTTTGGCTACAATACTCTCAACATGTATCTCTGTAGTATTAAATATTTTAATGTCATCAAAATCCGACTGTTTTAAAATTAAGGGCAGCTCTGTCCCTCCCAAAATCAATCCTTCAATAGATTCTTCTTCTTTTAATTCTCTTATAATCTGAATTAATTGCTCTTTGGTTTCAGGTACGATCTTGTTAAAAACCAACTCTGTCATATATTTATTATGAATATAATCCTGTTTCTCATCATCAGGTAAGACAATATTAATTCCATATTTCTGCGCAACATCATTATAGAAACCATTAGTCATAGTCGATTTAGTACCAAATAATGCTACTCGCTGTATCTTTTTATCTTGAACTTCCTTACAAGTCACTTCAACAATACTTACTAATGGAGTGTTTGACTTCTCGGCTAATTTATCAAAAACGATATGGGGTGTGTTTGATGCAATCGCTATATAATCAACCCCTATTTTTTCTAAATCATTAATTCTCTCCATAAGAAAATCGACCAATTTATCGAGTTTGTTATTAAAAACATAATCTAGCATCTGAGTCATGTTTATACTATTGATCATTAGTTCAGGATAGTCTTTTGTATTTAGCTTCTCTTGAAATCGTTTTATTATTAAACGATAATATTCAATCGATGATTCGGGTCCAATACCTCCAATTAATCCAATTTTTTTCATTTCACGGTAGGTTTTCTTGTGATTTGCTCACAATTCATTTATAGATTATTCGACAACCAAACTCTCCCATTTCAGGCAGCGATTTAATATTCTCTCAAATATATTCTTTTTTCCCTATTAAGCGCCTGACAACAGAATGAAAGATGGCAGCGAAAATCCTTTTATGTAGCACAGCGATATAGAAGATTGAAGCGTACAGCCTGACGCAGCTGCAACCAGGTGAAAGCTGAGGCATGCCGCAAAAAAAATCCTAAATAAAATATCAAAAGGGATTTGTGTGCTTTTAATTTTTAAAGAAAAGAATTACTTTTTTTCTTAAAAATTATTTAGTTTTTTTTGAAGCTCCTAACTTTGGTGTTTATTACTACAGTAAAAGACACAAAAAACTGCCCGAAAATTACTTTCGGACAGCTCTTTTAGTCTTAAAAAAACGAAATGTTATTATTTTACAAACGATTTAGAAAAACGCTTTCCGTTGCTTTCGATTACTAAGAAATAAGTTCCTGACGCAAGTGGATTAACATTTATTGAGCTAGCCAAAAATCCATCTGCATTTATTTTTTTCGAAATTAACTTAGCTCCAGTAATACTGTAAACCGAGATAGAAACTATTCCAGAAAAATCACTCCCTTGAATATTCAATTCACCGGAATTGGATACCGGAATTGGATACAGCTTAACAATTTCATCCTTTTCTTGAAGGTCTTGAATTCCTAAACTTGATTGATTCAGATTTAATCCTACCATTACCGGATCATGATCTGAAATTCTAAATGGTTTTGTTCCGTCAAAAATAGTAGAATTTCTGCTGAAATCGAGATTGTAATCAATTGCTGCGGTTTCATCAGCATTAATATGCCATTCTATTGTTCCAGTAACTTGAGCGAACAAACTGCTACTAGCAAAAGCGTAATCAAGGGTTCCTATTTGTCCATCAAAAGCATACGAATAAGCATCGCTACCTAAATAGCTATTGGCTAAATCAGTATATCCTTCGCTTTCTAAAAATTTTATAGGATCTTCTTGTGCATACGCATTAAAATCTCCTAATAAAATAAAATCGGTATCGCCACTTGCTGTTGGGTCAGTGTCTAACCAGCTGTCTAAGGCCCTAACACCATTAAGTCTCGTTTGATTAGAGTTAGCAGCTCCGTCATTTGAATCATTATCTGCAGTTCCCGAGGCTCCTGCACTTCCTTTTGATTTTAAATGATTGACTACAACAGTAAAGACTTCGTTGCTTCCTACTTCCTTGAATGTAACTGCTAGTGGCACACGATTTGTCCCTGACCCATTAAAAACGGCTACTGAAGTTGGCAATCCCAAGCCTCCTAAATTACTATCATCCAAAGTCTCAACTGTAGTGCCAAGAGCAATACTTACACTACTTGGTTTATAAATAACTCCAACAGCGATAGCATCATCACCAACAAATTGAGTTCCTGGATCTACCCAACTATAAGTTGTGGTCCCTAAAGAAGCATTTAATCCATTTACTATATCTTGAATCGCATTACTTGGTGAAGATGGAGAAAAATCATTTTCTATCTCAACTAACCCAAAAACATCCGCATCCATTAATTTTAATGCTGTAATTAATTTTTCTCTTTGTCTATTAAACTCTGTTTCGTCATTCGCTCCGCGAGGATCACTTCCGTTAGCTGTTTTGTTTCCCGAGGCATCTAATGTTTTGAAATAGTTCAAGACATTCAATCCAGTAATTTTTAGAGTTCCACCTACAGAAGGGGGCGTATTTGTGCGAGTGTTTACTGTATTGAAAACTGGATCTATAGTAGGTAAAATTCTATAATTTTCGTCACCACTACCTCCACTTCCTTTGCTAAAATTCACCACTCCAGTTAAGTTTACTACTGTATCCCCCATTCTAAGCGCATCACTTGTGTCTAAATTGCCGTCAGGATAACGGATAGGATTTTGATTTTGGAATGAAGTTCCATCATCTAGCACTATTGTTCTTTTGGCTATATCTTGCAAATAAGCGCTGTAATTTGCAGCATTAGGCTGATTTTCTTGCGTAAATTGAACGGGGCGTGTACCTTGTACTAATCTTAGCTCTCCAAATCTTTCCAATTGAAACAATTCACTTACTGTCAAAGTTTGAGGAAAATTCACAAGCATCCCTTCTACATGTTCTAGGTTTACAATAAAGTTGCCAGATGAATTTGTAGTTGTAGTCGTCACTGGCATATTTAATGTTGCTGCTGTTGGTATCGTATTTCCTGAACTTATCACTGAAACTGATGTCAAGGCATTTATTTCGGTTACACCATAATACTCTGTAACTGTTCCAGAAATCTTTACTTTATCTCCTACAGCAACATTAATTGCAGGAGCTCTTCCGTCATATATGAGAATTCCCTCGGAAGTATTAGAATCAGTATCAGCATCACTATCTTCCTCTTGCACAAAAAATCCACTTAAATTTCCATTTGTTCCTAATCCATCTTGAAAATCACCTACTACTATTCCTTCAATAGTTACGTTATTTCCAACCAATGGACTAGCAGTTCCTGAACCTTGAATAGCGTGTATTAAATTTACTGCCGCTGGATCAATTGCCATCGCTAAAACATCGAAACTAATATTGTTTGAGCTCGTTTCAATTGTAACCGTCGCGTTATACGTATTGGCTGTATTTGCTGAAAAATCAATAGTAAAATTTTCAGTACTTCCAGTAGCTAAGTCTATTGGAAAAGCTGGAGTTGCTCCATTTAACAAAAAGTTAGCTGCATTCGTTCCTGAGATTGATGCTGCTGTTATCGAAACAGTAGAACCTGTATTATTCTCGACCGAAAAAACGGTAGATTGGGTAGTATTTACAATTACATTACCATAATCTGTTCCATCAGTAGTACTTGGTGTGGTATCGCCATCAGTAATGTCTTGACCGTTCCCTCTTACTATTACTGTTGTTGGTGTAGGAGTACTTTCAGTCGTTACTGTAAAGTCCGCAGTAGAAAGTGTGATAAAAGAATTATTCCCAACCCATTTTACTTGATCAGCTATAGCGGCTAAAAGAGTACTTTTGTTTCCTTCGGTAAGCGATAAGTTATAAGCTGAGTTGTCGTATTCATCTCCATCACCGGCGCCAGCACCCACCGCTACAGCATTTATACCTACTGTCAAACCTGGAGGCAATGTCGAAGTATTAGAATTTGTTGCTTCTGCTTGAAACGCATTGCTATTAGTTTGAAGTGCAAATAAGAAAATTGGCGATGCCGTAGATCCACCAAAGGCTATAATTTGGTCACCCGAAGTAGATAAATTAAAGCCATTGGTTCCCACATTAGTATCGTTTGCAGCGGTAAAATCAGCTGCGGTATCAGAGTATGTTATCAGTTTTCCGGCAGATAAATCAGTAGGCGCTATATACAAAAGAGCTCCTTCATTGGCTCTAAAAGTCCCATCGGAAAGCACACCGCTATCTGTAAAATAAATTTTAGTAGCTGCCTGAATATCAACTAACAAAACAAAAGAGAATTGTTTAGGTACGTCCGCATTTACACCAACAATAGCAATGTCCCCTGCTGACAAAGTTGTTTGAGAAAAACCCGAATTTGACAACAAAAACAAGAGGAAAATCGTGATTTTTAAGTAAAATAATTTCATAAGTTATTCTGTTTAAATTAGTCTGTAAATTTAGACTTCACATATTACGCCTTCAACAACTCTGTATTAGTTTTATATTAAACGTTTGATTTAATAAAGACAAGCTTTACAATACTATCATGAAACCGTCACTATATTATAACTTGCTAAAAATATGGGGGTTGTACAATATAAAAACCATTGCTGTTGCCTTTTTTTACAAAAAAACTAGTGACCGTAAGCTACACTGTTTTTAATAATAGTACAATAAAAATAACATTATGTTAAACTACATTCCTTATTTTACTCTGGATTGTTGCCGAAAAAAAATAAAACCTAAAGTAAGTTGGCTTTCTTCGCAAATGAAAGCGGGCTCTTCAATAATTTTCGACACAATATTGTCATCCCGACGAAGGAGAGGTATCATGAAGTAATTCTTTTTTTAATAAGCCAGATTAAAAACGCTTTCATTCCTTTTCAAAAGTAAGTAGATACTCGTCGCAGACGAGTAAAAGAATGGTTTTCATTGTCTACATTCTTTGCAGGCTCTGATTACAAATCCGCGCTATCGGACTATTCAATAATTTTCACCGCAAGCTTGTCATCCCGACGAAGGAGGGATCTCATAAAGAAACTTCTTTTTTAATAAGCAGCGTTAAAAACGCTTTAATTACTTTTCAAAAGTAAGCGGGTACGATTGTAGCGTACAACCTGACCTAGCTGCAACGGAGCGGAAGCTGGGGCATGCCCAAAAAAATCCCTTCTGAAAAAATCAAAAGGGATTAGGGTATTTTCTGTTTAAAGGGAACTAAGAATTAATCTGTCGTTTCCTCTTCTTTATCTTCTTTCTCCACAGCATCTTTATAATCTGGATAGAGAAATTTATTGTAAGGGAAACGGGTGACGTGAATGTGCCTTACCGCTTCGTAAACACGTTCTCTAAACTCTTCGAAATTCTCTTTGTTTGTTGCTGAAATAAACAAAGCATTTTCTTCTCCCACTCTACTCATCCATGTGGATTTCCATTCTTGAAGTGTGAAATGACGTGGCGTTTTCTCGGTCATTAAATCATCCTCGTCAATAGTCAAGGGAGTGTAGGCATCAATTTTATTGAAAACCATTATAACCGGCTTGTCATTGGCTTTGATATCTAATAAGGTCTGATTTACGGATGCAATATGATCTTCAAATTCAGGATGCGAAATATCGACCACATGCAATAGCAAATCTGCTTCACGAACCTCATCAAGCGTACTTTTAAAAGAATCAACCAGTTGCGTTGGAAGTTTCCTGATAAAACCTACGGTATCAGAAAGCAAGAAAGGCAGGTTCTTGATCACTACTTTTCGAACAGTGGTGTCCAAAGTCGCAAAAAGTTTATTTTCGACAAAAACATCACTTTTCCCAATGGCATTCATCAATGTCGATTTTCCAACATTAGTATAACCAACCAAAGCAACACGAACCATAGCACCACGATTACCACGTTGCGTACCCATTTGCTTATCAATAGCTTTAATTTTATCTTTTAATAAGGCTATTCTATCGCGAACAATACGTCTGTCCGTCTCAATCTCCGTTTCACCCGGTCCACGCATTCCAATTCCCCCTTTTTGACGCTCAAGGTGAGTCCACATTCCGGAAAGTCGGGGTAGTAAATATTGACACTGAGCCAGTTCTACCTGTGTTCTTGCATAAGAAGTTTCGGCACGCTGCGCAAAAATATCAAGGATAAGGTGTGTTCTATCCAAGATTTTACATTCCACAATTATTTTTGATATGTTTTTTTGTTGTGAAGGCGACAACTCATCATCAAAAACCAAAGTAGAAATTTCATTTTCTTTTACATATTGATGAATCTCTTCAATTTTCCCAGTTCCAACAAAAGTTTTAGGATTAGGACGTTCCATTTTTTGTGAAAAACGTTTTACCACTTCTCCGCCTGCTGTATACGTCAAAAATTCGAGTTCATCGAGATATTCTTTTAATTTCTCTTCGCTTTGGTTTTGGGTTACAATACCGACAATGGCCGTTTTTTCGAAATTTATTGTTTCTTTTTCTAACATAATTTTGAATAAGACACAAATTTAATCATTTGTCAGCGACTTATAAAATTAATCCCATTCTAAAAAGCGATACCCGTGAAAATTGATAGTCTTTAACCCAGAACAACAAATTAACTATCTTAATCCGTTGGCTGCAATTGTTCAAAACGTCTGTTCGAGTTTTTATGGAATAAATAATGTATCAAGAACCGTTTTTTGATTATGATTTGTAGTTCTCCCTATAATTTTATGCCGAAAGTCACTCGAACTGACGAAAATTATCATTAGAGATTAATTACAGCCAACGAGTTATCTTGCATTATTTATAGATTCTAATTTTGACTACTGCATTATAGAGTTATTTTCTATTTTTACAGCTTTTACAGCAACTTAATTCCTTTTGAATGACCCGATTTTTGACATTAATTATTATAGTCCTATTTCCTGTTCTTCTTTTGGCGCAAAATGATTTTGACAGCTTGTTGAAGGAGCTGGATAATACTGTCGATAATTACCAACTGTATTCCAATCGCAAAGAGAGTGAAATAAATAAACTCAAAGAAAGTCTAAAACAAAATGCTACCAACATCCAAAAGCAGGCTGTTTACGAAAAACTTTATGACGAGTACAAATTGTATCAGTCAGACTCGGCACTGTTTTACGCCAGGAAGGTTTTTCAAATAGCAGATAAGTTAGGTGATACCCGAAAAATAGCTGAATCCCAGTTAGATCTAGCTTCGATAATGGGCACATTAGGAATGTATAAAGAAGCTACAGACCTATTGAATAAAATCAATATCAACAGATCTCCCGACTTAAAAGCCTACTACTTTACAGTAAATAGTGCAGTATATGGTTATATGTCTGATTACGCCGCTTCGCCCCAAGAAAAAGAAAAGTATGTCCTGCTGACAAAGAAATATCGCGATTCCTCACTAAACTTCTACCCTATACAGTCAAGACCTTATATAACGGCTATGTCCAGTAAGTATATAAATGCTGGGCAATATAATGAGGCCCTTTCTCTTTTAGTCAACTATTTCCCTACTATTACACGTCGTAGTCCAGATCGAGCCGTGATTGCTTATATTATTTCGCAATCCTATCGTGGAAAAAAGGAAGTTGAACAGGAAAAAAAATGGTTGACTATTTCCGCAATATCCGACTTGCAGTTAGCAAAAAAAGAATACATTTCGCTACGCTCTTTAGCCTTTATAATGTATAAGGACGGAGACATCGACCGAGCGTATAAATACATGAAGCGTTCGCTGGAAGATGCGCTTTTTTGCAATGCCCGTTTAAGAACTTATGAAATAGCTAAGATGATGCCCATCATCAGCGAGGCTTATCAGCATCAAAATGAAACCAACAGATTTCAATTAGTCATCTTTCTTACCAGCGCCAGTGTTCTTTCTCTTATTCTGTTAGTGATTTTATTTCTACTATTTAAACAAATGAAGAAGCTGAACAATGCAAAACAGGATATCGATTTAGCGAATATCCAGCTTTCTGAACTGAATAAAGAACTATATATTTTTAATGAAAAACTAAAAGATACTAATTTTACGCTGACTGAAGCCAACCTATTAAAAGAAATATACATTGGTAGCTATATGGATCAATGTTCAGATTATATTAGAAAATTAGAGGTATACCGCCGTAAATTAAACCTAATGGCGACTACGGGGAAAATGAATGACTTGGTAACTGCCGTAAAGTCAAAAGAATTTATTGAAAACGAACTGAAAGAATTCTACTCTAACTTTGACAAGACCTTTTTGCAACTCTTTCCTAACTTTGTCGGAGAGTTTTCAGACCTATTGGTCGATCAAGACAGCATCCAATTAAAAGAAGGAGAGTTGCTCAATACAGAACTTAGAATCTTTGCACTGATCCGTTTGGGAATCAAGGATAGCGCTAAAATATCTGTTTTTCTTCGTTATTCTGTATCTACAATCTACAATTACAGATCCCAAATCAAAAATAAAGCCATTGGTCCCCGTGATGACTTTGAATTAGCCGTCATGCGAATAGGTAGAGACATGCAGTAAAATAATTATGGCTACTGGTTTTGAGTTCAACCAGTTATAAACCGCTTCTTTTTCTCAAAACAACCACCACTTTTTTTTTATTAAAGAAACATTTAAAGCGCTATTAAACAAGGGCTTAATTGTTTATCACTATATTTAAATCTACTTTTTTATAGTGGCCAAAATTTGCAGGACATAAAGGCTTTATATTTACCTCTACGAAATTTTGAATTTTGATTAAGTCTTCCTTTTTGAAAAAAATTGATTTGATCAAAAGTCAAGATTACCGCATTCTATTAGCAAACCTGAAATTAACTATTAAATTCTATTTTAAAAATGAAGCATTTCCTTATCAGCTCCTTATTGTGTTTGGCATTATTTAATTATGCTGCTGCACAAGAATTAAAATCACCAAACGAAAAACTTCAAATGGAGTTTTCATTGTTAAGTGACGGTACTCCCACATACAGTTTAAATTACAAAGGCAAAGTGGTTATAAAACCCAGCAAACTGGGTCTTGAACTAAAAAGCGACAAAAAAACAATCTTGTACGACTTGACTTTTAGCACAAGTGTAGCTGAACAAAAATTACTGTTTGACAAAAACTCATTGTTAAATAATTTCACGATAACAGATACCCAAACAAGCACTTTTGACGAAACATGGAAACCAGTTTGGGGTGAAGAAGATCAAATTCGCAATCATTATAACGAATTGGCGATTACTCTAACACAGAAAGAAACAGACAGACAAATCGTCATTCGTTTCCGTTTGTTTGACGACGGTCTTGGTTTTCGTTACGAATTCCCTTCACAAAAGAACCTAACTTACTTTATAATCAAAGAGGAAAGAACCCAGTTTGCCATGACGGGCGATCATACTGCTTTTTGGATTCCAGGAGATTATGACACTCAAGAATATGACTACACTACTTCAAAATTATCAGAAATTAGAGGCTTAACCGAGAAAGCTAAAACGGACAATGTTTCTCAAACTACTTTTTCACCAACAGGAGTTCAAACTTCTTTGATCATGAAAACTAATGATGATATCTATATTAACTTACATGAGGCGGCATTAATCAATTATGCTTGTATGCACTTGAATCTAGATGACAAAAATATGGTTTTTGAATCTTGGTTGACTCCTAGCGCAAACGGCGATAAGGGAAATATGCAGTCTCCAGACCATTCTCCTTGGCGTACAATCATGGTCAGTGATGATGCTCGTAATATTCTAGCTTCAAAAATAACATTGAATCTGAATGAGCCATGTAAAATTGAAGATACCTCATGGATCAAACCGGTTAAATATATTGGAGTTTGGTGGGAAATGATTACTGGAAAAAGCTCTTGGTCGTATACCAATGAGCTCCCATCAGTACAATTAGGGATTACTGATTTCTCAAAAACAAAACCAAATGGAACTCATGGGGCAACGACTACCAATGTAAAAAAATATATTGATTTTGCAGCTGCAAATGGTTTTGATGGCGTTTTAGTTGAAGGCTGGAATGAAGGTTGGGAAGACTGGTTTGGTCATGCCAAAGATTATGTTTTTGACTTTGTAACTCCTTATCCTGATTTTGATGTTGAAGGAATTCACGCTTACGCAAAAGCAAAAGGGGTAAAAATGATCATGCATCATGAAACTTCTGGATCCGTTCGTAACTACGAACGTCATATGGACGAAGCCTATCAGTTTATGAAAGACAATGGATACGATGCAGTAAAAAGCGGTTATGTAGGTGATATTCTACCTAAAGGTGAAAACCACTATAACCAGTGGTCTGTAAACCATTATCAATATGCAATGGAAAAAGCAGCCGATTATAAAATTATGATTAATGCACATGAGGCAGTTCGCCCAACGGGAATTTCTAGAACCTACCCAAACTTAATTGGTAACGAGGCGGCAAGAGGAACCGAATATCAATCATTTGGAGGATCTAAACCAAACCACGTAACTGTATTACCTTTTACCCGTTTGATAGGTGGACCGATGGATTATACCCCAGGGATTTTTGAAATGGATTTATCAAAATTAAACCCCGACAATCATTCACATGTAAACAGCACTATTGCTAATCAATTGGCATTATACGTAACGATGTACAGCCCTTTGCAAATGGCTGCGGATTTACCTGAAAACTATAACCGCTTTTTAGATGCATTCCAGTTTATCAAAGATGTGGCTATCGACTGGACAGTTAGTAAATATCTCGAAGCAGAACCGGGACAATTCATCACCGTTGCCCGAAAAGCAAAAGGAACAAGCAACTGGTTTGTGGGGAATGTAAACGGAGAAACTCCACGTACTTCAAACATTACATTTGACTTCTTAGAAAAAGGAAAAAAATATACAGCTACTATTTATGCTGATGCAAAAGATGCACATTACAAAACAAATCCACAAGCGTATACGATTCGCAAAATAACTATAACTAGCAAATCTAAATTAACGCAGTTATCTGCACCGGGGGGAGGTTATGCCATTAGCATAATCGAAATCAAAAAATAATTAAATATAAAAAGGCTGTCTTTCGGGACAGCCTTTTTTGCTTTTATAGGAGTTTAAACTAATATACTTTCACAAGCTTAACATCAAAAATAAGCACTGAACCACCAGGAATTGGTCCACTGTCATTACTTCCGTAACCCAAGTGAGCAGGGACTAAAAGAATCCCATTTCCCCCCTCTTTAAAATAAGGAATACCTTCTGTCCAGCCTTTTATTACTTGTTGTAACCCAAACGAAATTCCTTCAGCTGCACTCTCGTCAAACACAGACCCATCAGTAAAATAGCCTTTATATGCAACTTTTACAGTAGAGTTTGCTGTAGGCTTTACTCCCGTTCCTGAATTATTTATAATATAATACAATCCTGAATCGCTTCTTTGAGCTGTCAAATTGTTTTTTGCTACGTAAGCACTGATTTCTTCTTCGTTTTGAGCAACATAGTCAGTTTCTTTGTCTTTTGAACAAGACATAAAAAGAGTTAGGACTAATGCAGATAGGATGTATTTCATATTGAGCTTTGTTTTAAAGTAGCAAATATAGTAAAATTAAAAAACGAAATATGCTAAAAAACAAAATCAACCCAATCTCTAAAACTATTCTTTAGATAAAAATCATTAGTCCCCAAAAACCTGAACATCATCTACTTGAAAAGCCCCATCCAATGCCAGATTTTTTCCGGAACCAATATATTTGAACGCAATATTAATTTTTCCGGTATAGGAAGATAAATCTACTCCACCACTTCCAATAAACTGATACCAGGGCGTAGCTTGTTTAGGCACTATAACATCAAGGGGAATCCAAGTTGCCGTCTTTACATTCAGCCCATCAAAATCTGTAGAAACATACACCTCAATTGTGTTTAATGGGGAGTCCACGTCTAGATGATGCTGGGCAGTTCTAAAAGTTAATATTTCATTGGTATGCATATCCATGTCAATTTTTGGTGAAATTAACCATGCAATATTAGAGTTCACTTTTGTCCCACTTATATTGAACTCGGCATAGCCATTACCTGAATATACTGTCCCTTTCCAAAAAATAGTACCACTCTGAACTATATTTGCCCAGCCTGGAAGGCTCAAGTTAGATTTGTCAACAACATTTTTAAAATCCTCAGAAAAGAACGGAATCGCTCTTTCAGCTAAAGTCACAAAGGCCTTTTCAGAAAGGCTTACCAATTGATAATCAGTGGCAAATTTAGTTAGCACTCCCCTTACTCTTCCACTTCCAGTGGGCACTAATTTACTAGCAAAATCAGCATAACTACTCGTTCTAAAAATGACTTGGTTCCCTTTTTTATCAATCAAATTCCAATTTGTCGCTCCGCCAATATTGTTGGTTTCTTCAAAATAATGACGGCCAATGGCAGCCTCCGTAAATTGTACCTCTGATAACTCAACAAGGGTATTCAAATTTGAATCGTTCATTAAATCCGGAATAGATATTGCCCGAACCAATTGGTCTTCAGTTAAATTTGTACAAGAAGCATGTAGGACATTTTTATAATCATTTTGAGAAAGCCTACCCACAGCTCCTTCGTCATAGGAATTGACATAAATCCCGCCTATTCGTAAACTTCCGTAATTAATATCAGTGTACTGGTCTTTCAATTTTAAATATACTTTATTTCCAAATCTAAAATCGATATAGGTATTTGTTGCATCTACAGGAACACTAAACCCTATGGCTGGTGCGGTGGCTGTAGCCAATGTTTGAAAAGAAATGCTCTTGAAAAAATTACCAAATTCGTCCGTTGAAACTACGTAAGCTTCAATAACATCATCGTATGTATATTGTGAAACTATGGCCCCTGCATTTTCATGAACTTCGGCAACAGATTTATTTACCGACAAATCAGGCTGATTGCAGATTAGTCTAGGAATTGCGACCTCATCATTGATACAAGATGAAAACAAGATAACCGATAGCGAAAAAGAAAAAATGGTATAGAAAGTATCTTTCATAACAGTTAATTTTATATTTATAAATTGAAAGAAAGGTTAGCGAAATAAGTCCTGCCGTAACCATTAAAGTATTTGTTTCCAAAAGACGGAGTTCCGCTCGAAACGTCTTGATTGAGTTGTCTGAAATTTGCATTTCGGGCTTGTTCATAACCTCCAGTTTTATAGCTTTTGTCCAGTACATTGTTGATGCTAACAAAAAGTCCCAGATATTTTCCTCGAATGTGCCATGATTTTCCTCCCGTAAAATTCAGCAATGCAATGGGGTCGAACTTTTGCTGTTTCAGTAATTCCGCTGCCCTTTCCTCTGTCGCTTCGGGGAATGGGAATCCGCTGGCGGGATTCGTATAAAAACTATTAGTTCTGGAAATGGGAGACACATCGATATAGGTTTCTGCCAGATAATTTATGTTAGTGCCAATCCACCAGTATTTAGGGTCTCGGTACTCGATCCCTAGAGCATACGCTTGCTGTGGCATTCCGGCTTGCTTGTAATTTTTTAACAACGCCTTGCCAAAATCAAATGACGGGTTCGTGTTTTCAACAGTAGCAAGGGCGTCATTATTTACACTTAAATTAGGATCACTTTCATAAGTGTATTTCCCATAGGAAGCAGAAAAACTAGCTTTAATTGTGGTAGTCCACTGGTATTCGAAACTGAACTCGGCTCCCAAATTCTTTTTGTCTAAATGAGTTAATGTCTGACTTACAAAGGCATTGGTATTCGTATAACCCGCGCCATTATCAAAAATCCCTTCGGCATAAAAAAACGAAATTTTAGTACCGTCTTTTATCGTTGTATAATAACCCGTCAGCCGCATTTTGAGTTTTGGGGAGCGAAATATGTAAGTTGCGTCAAAACTATTTATATTCTCACTTTGCAGTCCGTCAACTACCGAGTTATTCAAGCGCGAATTCGGAAAGCTATTCCGAATCGTTGGCGCTTTGGTCAAATGAGCTCCATTAAAAGTCAACAGTTGTTTTCCAGATAATTTATAGGTTAGTCCTCCCTTGAAACCAAAGTTCTCAAATTGCAGCTTCTCGCTTTTCCCAAAAGAGATAGTTTCATAAATTCCATTTTTGTACAATCCTTCCCTTTGATAATTAGTACTGGAAAAGGACTGTGCTAAGTAGAAGTCTACTTTGTCATAGGAAAATTTAAACTGGCTAAAAGCATCAAGAGTATTGGCCACATAATTATAGTTGTAACCATAAGCATCGCCGACCACAACTTGGCTATTAGGATTATTCAAATCAGATTGAGCTTGGTTTCCAGAATAAAAACCATCGACATCTTCAAAATAGGAACCGCCCAATAAATCCAGTAGCCTCTGATAATTGTGCGATTTTAAATTCCGAAACGATCCTCCTGCATTTATAATCAAATTTTCATTCAGTTGCGTATTGAAAATCGAAGTTGCCACCATTGTTTTGTCATCGGTGCGGTCTTCGTATAAAACGTAATGACTTTTGGCCGCTTCATATCCCGATATATTTCCATCAGCATCTAAAATTGGCTTTTGATTGGCTTGAAACATGCCCTGCCAATCGAGTTGCTGATTAGCTAAAAATTGAATTCTGCTTTTTTCTGCATTTTCATAATCGGGAATAAATTCACCCGAATATTCCCCATTGTCTCTTGCATAGAGGGAGTCATAATAAGAGGGTAGTTTCCTGAAGTAAGTTGGGTCGGGACTATTTGCACTTTGGTAATCGATGTTGCTGTTTCCAATTTTCCCGAATTGATACATCAAACCCGAATTCAGATTGGTATGGTCATTTATTTTGAAAAAATGGTTCAGCATCAAGATGGGCTCTTCGATGGTCTTGTTTCTGGCATTCCTCTTCTTACCCTCCTGAAAACCCCAGTAGGAATTGTATTTTTCAGAAGTCAGCTGCGTTACCTCAGCCGTATTTGGAGAGTTCTTCCCTCGGGTATTTGGCGTATAAAATCCTGTGAAATTAAGAGACTGACTTTCGTTTAACTTCTTTTCAATACTCATAAAAAGAGAGTTCCCGTCATAAGTCGTGCCTTCGAAATGACCTTCCTGCGTCAATCTTTTTCCTGCCGAAATGACAAAAGCCCATCCACTACTAACCATTCCCGAAGCAAAGGTTCCCATAGTGCGCCAACTGTAATTCGTATTTGTACCTGAGAAGGTGATTCTGGAACCCGTTCGATAAGTTGAAGCGCGGGTATTAATCTCCTGGGTTCCAAGAATTCCTCCAAAAGTATAATCGGAAGGGGCGGTTCCTATTGAAAATTCCTGATTGCGGGTGGCATCATTGAGCCCTCCCCAGTTGCCCCACTGTGGCCTGCCGTCATACAGTTTATTCATCGCAACACCATTAATCATTGTTGTCGCATTTTCGCTATCCAACCCCCGAATCCTAAACCGTGCCTGCCCCCAATTGAAAGCAGCGGCTTGTTGAAAAGCATCTTTGGAGGATTGCAAAAGTCCGGAAGTACTCTCAGAACCGCTACTATCATCACCTAAATCAGTATCGAAAAGACGGACCATGCTTATTTGTACTTCTGAAATTTGGTCCTCTTCCATAACAATAATTCCCAGGTCAAGCCGCTTACCGCCAACGATCGTCACTGGAATCAAAACGTCCTTGAAGCCCTGACTGTGAAAAAGAATTAAGTACTCGCCCTTGCTAACATCCTCAAAACTAAATTCCCCTTCCGTTGTGGTAAGTTGCATTACTGTGGTATTCTGAATCGAAACTACAACATAGGCTAACGGTTTCTGGGTTTTGGACTCCAAAACTTTTCCCTTAATCCCTGTTTCATTTTGTGCAAAAGCCAATCCCAATTGGAATATCAAGAAGAGAGTCAGGAAAACGTTTTTCATAGCCGTATCTGTATTTTTATAGCCTAGCCAATTCCCTTTTGGGCCTTGGAAATTTTATTCCAAAAAAAATTAATGATTCTCATTTTCCTACCATAAAAAATTGTCCCCAAAGGGGATAAAAAAGGAAAATAAAGTAAAAGTGTATTTGGAAAAATTTAAAGAAAGCTACAAAAAACAGTGGTATTGTCTTAAATATTGGTTAAATGTAGTTAAAATATTACTAAGTTGTTGATTTTTTAAATTAAAAAACAAAGACGGTCTTCTTTAGTATAGAATTTATGCTTCATGGATATGATAAAGTTGGGCAAAGGCTACCTTATCATAAATAAAGATTTGCTAATTGTTTAGAAAAAAGTATTTAAGATCTAAATGAAATAAACCAACAAAAATTTATAAATAGCCCCGATAGAAGCAGGTATGTTTTATTGCCATAGTTCGGCAGTAAAGATACTGTGTAGAGCGGGTCTGGTTTTGTTATTAAACCCAATTAATGCGCTACTAAAAATCCAATTACTGCATCGCTTTGATCCTAGAAGCCATAAGCGCCCAGAATCATTAAATCAGTTTCACCGCAGGAATTACAAGAGTTTTGTTCATCAAAAAGCGGAAATATATGCTAATATTATAAGTCAATAACTCTTTTTAATTCACTGCTTTGTATCGCGGCCTCAATAATTTGCATCACTCTTAGACCGTCTTGCGCAGTCACGGGTTCGATAGTATTATTTATGATTGAATTATAAACTCCATCAAAAAAAGCATAATAATTTCCCTGTAAGCTGGGAATTTTTCCATGCATGACTGTTCCATCAATATCAGTGTGCAGTATTCCTTCTAGTTCTGTGGGCTCTTTCCCCCAAGAGTCCAAATTGGGTTTTTCACCCAATTTTAAAACGGCTTCCTGCACGTCCCCGCGCGCTTTCAGGAAAGAGCCCTTCTTACCATGGACCTGATAGGCCGGAATGGATTCTCTGACAAAAAAACTGGCTTTCAATCGCACTCTAAAAGTGTCGTAATACAAAACGATATCAATCCAATCGTCTACTAAAGAATCTTCACGAGTGAATCTGATATCACCCATAACAGCAGCAGGAAAACCAAATAAGTAAATGGCTTGATCTATTAAATGAGGACCTAAATCTTTCAAAATCCCAGCTCCGGAATTGGCCGTTTCTTTATGTTGTTTTGGACTCAGCTTAGGGTTGTATCGGTCAAAATGAAATTCGGCTTCTACAATATCACCCAAAACGCCATCTATAATTACTTGTTGCAGCGTTTTTAGATCACTGTCCCATCTTCTGTTTTGAAAAACGGATAGTTTTACGGCTTTCTCTTTGGCCAGTGCCGCCAGTTCCTCTGCTTCGGCAACAGTTGTAGTAAATGCTTTTTCGACTATGGCATGTTTCCCCGCCAACAATACTTTTTTGGCATATTCAAAATGGGTTCCCACTGGGGTATTTACAACTACTAAATCAACATCGTCCTCCAGAACGGCTTCCAGAGTGGGATAACTCTTCATCTCTGGATAATCTAG
Source organism: Porticoccaceae bacterium (assembly GCA_047635475.1). Lineage (GTDB taxonomy): Bacteria > Bacteroidota > Bacteroidia > Flavobacteriales > Flavobacteriaceae > Flavobacterium. The sequence continues at coordinate 8,303 of JBLIKQ010000025.1, read as the reverse complement.
TTGTATCAATTTCTTGCTTCTTTCCCAAGATCCAAGTAGTTCGAATCCAGTATGAAGTTCCAAAAATGGTGCGTGAAACACTTTTCCAGACATACCATAGGAAAGTAATGCGACTTTTATTTTTTTCATGGGTTGGTGTTTTTTGTGGGACGCTTATAAAGCAGATTTTTACAGATTCTCGCGGGTTTCTTTTATTTAGTTCTTAGTCTCTAAATTTAAACATATTTGAAATAGAATGCGCTTACTCAATACTGACTTATAGAAAGCGGATAAAGCAGATTTTTACGGATTCTCGCGGATCATTTTTTTAATTCTTAGTCTCGAAATTTGAACAGATAAGTAAAAAACTTATATGACGTATATGTTTCAAAAAAACCTGCTTATGCGTGTTCAGTTTATTGTCTCATTTTGGCTCGTTCGTATTGTTTTGGCCATGAAGTTTCTGCCTGTAAATCTTGAGCAAATGTCAACCCCAGATTTGGATTTCTCAGCGACTCCCTAGCAAACAAAACTAAATCTGCTTTTCCAGAAATCAAAATCTCCTCTGCTTGGGCTGCTTCAGTAATTAAGCCTACGGCTCCTGTGAAAACTCCAGCTTCTTTTTTAACTCTTTCGGCAAAAGGAACTTGGTAATTAGGCCCTAACGCAATTTGTTGATGCGACACACCTCCAACTGAAGAAACGTCAATCAAGTCAACGCCCTTCTCTTTCAACAGTTTAGAAAGCTGTACTGATTCCTCGATATTCCATCCAGCTTCCGCCCAATCGCTAGCTGAAATTCGTACAAATAAAGGCAATTCCTTTGGCCATTCTGACTGAACTGCCTCTAACACCTCTAGCGTCAAGCGAATTCGGTTCTCGAAACTTCCACCATATTCGTCCGTCCTTAAATTAGACAATGGCGACATGAATTCATGTAGTAAATAACCATGCGCTCCATGAATTTCCATTACTTGAAAACCAGTCTTCACGGATCTTTTGGTAGCCGCTTTGAAATCGGAAATCACTTTTTGGATTCCCGCTTTGTCCAAAGCTATCGGCGTCTCATCACCACGAAATCCAATTGCGCTTGGCGCTACAGTTTCCTAACACTCGTGATCAAGATCAAGTTTCTTACTGCCTTCCCATGGTGTCGCCGTTCTGGCTTTTCTTCCTGCATGCGCCAATTGGATTCCAGGAACGGAGTTTTGTCCTATGATGAAACAGTTTATTTGTTGCATCTTTTCGATCTGCTCATCTTTCCAAAGCCCTAAATCTTCCAGAGAAATTCGGCCTTCTGGAGAAATCGAAGTCGCTTCCTGAATGATTAGCCCTGCCCCACCGCTGGCACAACTGCCAAGATGCACGAGATGCCAATCATTCGCGAGACCATCAGTTGCTGAATATTGACACATAGGAGAAATGGCAATTCTATTTTTTAGCGTAATACTTTTTATTTGGAGTGGACTGAATACTATTGAAGCCATAGCTTTGATTTTGTACTGTTTCTAGTGAACAATAAATGAAATTCAAATTTAACATATAATGTTACATGACCTACATCTAAGTAAAAAATCTAATGACACAATTGTTGATAGAGCATTTATTGTATTGGTCAATCCTAAACCTTTCAAGATAACTTAGAAAACCTTACTTTTGCGCATCACTTAAAGAATCAAAATTAAAAAATGGATATATTCATCAAGCTTTCTCAATTTCTATTGAGCTTATCATTACTTATTATACTTCACGAATTAGGGCATTTCATTCCCGCTAAATTGTTTAAAACCAGAGTCGAAAAATTCTATTTGTTTTTTGATGTCAAATATTCCCTGATAAAAAAGAAAATCGGCGAAACGGAATACGGTATCGGATGGTTGCCTTTGGGAGGCTATGTGAAAATTTCAGGAATGATCGATGAGAGCATGGACAAGGAACAAATGGCTTTGCCACCTGAGCCTTGGGAATTCAGATCTAAACCAGCCTACCAACGTTTGATCATAATGCTAGGTGGTGTTACGGTGAATTTTATTTTGGCATTCATAATTTACATCGGGATGGCATTTGCCTACGGTGATACTTATATTGCTAACTCCGATTTGCAGGACGGTCTAATGATCGAAAATCAAGCAATGCTGAATGCAGGTTTTAAAACTGGAGACAAAATCATTGCTGCAGATAGCGAAAAAATTGCCAAATTCGACAACGACATCAACATAAAAATAATCATGGCAAAAAATGTTCTAATCGAGAGAAACGGAACGCAAGAAACAATCAAAATGCCGATTGATTTTATCGATCAATTATCTAAATTTGAAAAGTCACCAATTGTAAGCATAAGAATGCCGTTTGTTATTGCGGGCGTTTCAGAAGGCTCAGTGAATACCTCTTTAGAATCAAAAGATTTGGTTCTTTCCCTTGATGGTCAAAAAATTAAATATTTTGATGAGGCAAAAACAATTTTAGACAACAACAAAGGCAAAACGATTTCGGCAGTTGTTTTAAGAGATCAAAAAGAAACTCCAGTAAGTGTTTCTATTGACAAAGAAGGAAAATTAGGAGTAGGTCTAGGGGGTTTAAGCATTGCAAACCTAGAAAAACTGAGATACTACAAGGTGAGTAAAGAAGAATTTGGTTTCATGGAATCAATTCCGGTAGGAGTTACGAGAGGAACAGATCAGTTAGTAGGTTACGGCAAACAACTAAAGATGATTTTCAGTCCAAGTACGGGTGCATATAAATCAGTGGGTGGTTTTAAGGCCATATTTGATATTTTCCCAAGTTCATGGGACTGGGAGCATTTCTGGACAATCACGGCTTTGTTATCGATAATGCTTGGTGTAATGAACTTATTGCCTATTCCGGCACTTGATGGTGGTCATGTAATGTTTTTATTATACGAAATAATCAGCGGTAAAAAACCAAGTGACAAATTTCTAGAGAATGCACAAATGGTTGGTTTCGTATTACTTATAACACTATTGCTATTTGCCAACGGAAATGACATTTACAAGGCAATTATCGGGAAGTAAAAAAAAGTGAAAAAATATTAATTTTTGCTTGCACAAAACAAATTTACCCCTATCTTTGCACCGCTTTACGGCTGACATAAATATATCTAATAAGCACGCAAAAACGTTCATTCATTACAGAATAAAAATATACAGTTTCCTTCTTAGCTCAGTTGGTTAGAGCATCTGACTGTTAATCAGAGGGTCCTTGGTTCGAGCCCAAGAGAGGGAGCTTTTTAAAAAGACTTTACAGCAATGTAAGGTCTTTTTTGTTTTTAAACCATAAGTAATACCTCAAATGTACATAATATTTACTTTATTTCTTGGCAGTGATTTGGCACTACCTTTTATTTTTATCTTCAAACATTATTTTTGAGAACTGATTTCCTTGATAGGAGGGTAGTTGTTCATCTGTTAATGAAACAATACTTGTCTTAAATAAATTTGTTAAATCAGTATCTTTTTTAATTACTTCTGGATATAGCTCTTTTAATCTATCCATTAATAATTGTTTAATTTCAAATGTGTATTCTTTTGTAGTTAATATACAATCGTGAATTATTAAAGCAAAAACATCAAGGTCAATTTCTTGATATACACTTACAAAAATATTCGCTTCAGCTGTTTGCCCGATAGCACTTACTCTTTTATAACCTTCAACTTTCTTTATGTTATTTATCCATTTCATAAAAAACGGGAATACATTCAATAGTTCTCTGTTGTATAATGAATTCTTATTTTCTGCATTTAAAGTAGTAAGTATTGTTTTTTTTAATTTCGTATAAGAAAGCTCTTTAAAACAGGATGAGTTATCTTGAACATATTTATAAATACCCCCCTCTAAAAAAACTTTTAAGCACTTTATAGCTTCCTTTTCTTCTTCTTTGTCGTATTGTTCAGTTTTTGCTTTAAGTTGCTTTAAATACTCTAATATAAGCAAGCTTGGTTGTGCGGATGACATATCAATTTCATATAATAACTCATTGTTTTTAGTTCTTAAGCAGTGTCTTATTAATCTTGGAATAGAAGAAACCATATGGTAGACTCTTCCTGAAGGAACCCTCCGAGGTCTATAAAAGATATTATCAGAATAGATGTATTTAAGCGATGTAGTTTCATTAAAACGCTGCAAAGCATTTGCAAACTCATCATATCGAAACATTTGGATAGAATTGTCTTCGCTTATGGTAATTATTTCTCCATAGTTATTTTCAAAAATCTCTTTAACTACGGGCAATGGTATGTAATACGAAAATTCTGGCAATATCTTTAGCCTTGATGTATTAACTAAAATCTTATGAAATATTGGGTCTTTATTGATTTCTTCAAATTCTTTTTCAATATCGTCTTTTAGCTTCTTTTGAAACCTAATTGATTTTACTTCGGTTCTTATTAAGGGATGTTTTTCTATTATAGATTTTAGTATACAATAAGACTTCGAAAACAAATCGCTTGAATAGGTATCATTTATTTGTATTAAACCTAATTGCTCTAAGTTGTCTAATATGCTAATGTAATAACGGTCTCCTAATGCTCTTTTTAATGTTACTGATTTTATATTTGAAAAATAATGAGTCGGATTATCTAATGCAACATTCTTTGCAGTGATTAGATTTAAAACAAAGTTGTGTTTGTCAATAAGCAAGTACTTTTGCTTTTGACTTTTTTTAGCCAATAATAAACTTGAATTTAGAATTATTGATTCTATATCTTTTAATGAATATATTTCCATATAAAAAAGTGCACCACATGTGAGAAGGTAGTGCGAATATAAATAATAGAAAATAAAAGATGAGTACTACCGCTATTTAATAAAATAGAATATATCTAAAAATGAAAAGAAATATTTAATTAGAAAATAAACATATCATAAAGGACTAATTCTAAAAAAATAATATGCCAATAGATTTAAATAAGATTATTAATAAATTCTTTTATAATTTTAAACAAAAACTTGAAATAAATTGATTAATCAAGAAGATAGAAAATAACAAAAGTTTCAGTATTTTTAGCTTGATAAAACAAAGATTAAAGGGCGATTAGGTTCTAAAAATGAAAAAATAATGATTAGAGAAAATAAAGAGCAACCAAAACAACAAACAAAACAGAATATACCAACCATTACAAGTCAATATATTATCCGTTTTAAATATCCCTAAAAGTGGATATTGTATTAGTTAATTGATTTGTCTTATTTTTGTAAGCATAATAAGATATATCGTATTTGATAATTATGGCATCGAAAAGCCTACGACAAATATAAAGTTCATTTAATAATTTATAAGATAATTATTATATATTTGAAAATAGATAAGACCGACCCCAGTCAGACCTATCTAACCTAAATTGGGATGATTGGTCGGATTTTATCAGACCTATATACTAGTTGTGGTGCATTTAAGAAAAATCGAGAAAGCCTGAAAATTCGGAGAAATAGAATGCCGAAAAAGTTTGCGGAGGAATTGAAAAACGTATCTTAAACTAAAAATTGAAATGATTTTTTGCGGACTAAAAGCCAAACCAAAATTTTTTGAAATTTATAATAAAAAATACTGATAGAAAATGATTGACAAAATACTAAATACCAAAAATATAAATTACTCTTCGAATTTGAATGAAGATAATTTAAGGCAAAAAATTGAAGACATCTTTAAGCAAAGCAACTTAAGCTTTGTTGGAAAATTTACAAGTCAAAATGAGTTTGAAACTTATGATAAATGGACTTATATAAAATGGTATGTGCCGAATTTTAAAAGAAGAACTGCATATTTATATGGGAAAATAATAAAATCAGGGAAAGATACGTTAATAAATTTAAAAATTAAACCAAATCCCGTAGTAGCCATTTTCCCTATTCTTACTGTATTAATAGGACTAATTTTCATAATAATTGCAGAATTAAATAATGAAACCTCAATTTTTGGAATAATTGTAATTGCAGTGGGAATTTTATTTTATCTATTCGGAATGTTTTTAACAAGTCGACTTCGACACAATTTCAAGAAATATTTGGATTTACAAAAGGTTTAAATAAGAATAAAACGTGGAATAAAAACGCACCACAACACCGTATATAAGCTATGGCTGGGTCTGTCCTCATTTGGAAAATTTATGGATTTCCCAAAGTTAGTTTATATTTGGAGAGGTTCGTGCCGAAACACGCCACAGCTCATATACATCAACGTTACCAGCAATATTATGACAAAATTCACGATTATATTAATGCTCATATTTTCAAATATGATTTTTGGAAATAAAATTGACAAACTTAATACAACAAAAGAAGTTATTGAGTTTGTTAAAACTGTTCATCCTGAATATGGAATAGTTAGGTATAAAGACTTTAAATATGGCATATTTGACATTGAATCTATAGACTCGATTTATAATCAATTAAAATGCAAAGGGATATTCAAAATAGATGAAATCAAAAATTGGCAAAAAATTGATGTGAACAATGACGGATTAACAGATTTAATTTTCATATCACACTTTTACGGATACACACAAAATGTAATAATTGATGAAGGAAAAAATGGATTCAAATTAATCGGAAACATTATTAATTTTGATGAATGTGAATATATTAAACCAATAAAAGTTCAAGATAAAAATGAATTACGAATTCGAAAAGTAAATTTGCCCTTTGACTTTGATGATAATATTGAAAAATATACCACAATAGACACTTTAACATACAAATATGATTCATTTATTGAACTTAACGATAAAGTAATCATCGATAATAAAATTAAAAATATAGAGGTTAAAACAGATTATTGCTTTGGAACTTGTCCAGTTTTTAAACTTACAATTAACAAAAATGGTCTAGCTGAGTTTGACGGTATAGAATTTACTAAGTTTAAAGGAAAATCAATAAAACAATTAAATCAAAAAAGTGTTGACGAAATTTTTAATATGTTAAATTATATAGAAGTGACAAAATTGAATGACTACTACGAAGTTAATTCTACTGATGCTCCGACAGTAACTCTAGACATGTTTTTTGAAAATGGTACAGTTAAGAAAATAAAAGATTACGGATTAAGTGGTACATATGGATTGACTGCTTTGTATTCAAAATTAACCAAATTGGGAACAGAAACTGAATGGAAATAAATACTGCTGGTAACAGCTGTTTTGATATGGCTGGAATTTAGTGGAATTACTGAATACAACAATACAAATAAAGTCACCAGAAACGGTGGCTATTTTCACACCATAGGCATATCATCTTCCTTCAATTCAGCTATTTCAAGACCTCGCAAGTAGGTTAAACTAACCTTGATATCTGAATGCCCCATTACTTCTTTTAACAGATGTATGGAGTTTGATTTTTTATATACATTAATGGCACCAGTGTGTCTAAAAGAGTAAATTGTGATATATATACCAATGCTGTTATTCGTGTTCTTAAATCGCTTCCAAAGTGTTTTAAAATAACTTTCATTAAATGCTGTTTCAACACCAGAAAAGATATTTACCTCATCTCTTCCTTTCGTAAGATTATCTCTAATGTATTTAGCTATGGGAACAATTCTATTTCTTTGAGATTTGTTTCTATTACCCGATAAACTTATAAAAGTTAAGTCGTCACTAAAATCTTTCCATTTTAATAATCTAACTTCTTGATGGGGTCTTAATAAACATCCATAGGTTAATAAACAGCATAGATAAAGATTATAATTATACAGCTTTATTTGGTTTAATAATTCTTCTACGTTGGGTATGGGTTTATGCAGTACCTCAACTTGTTTCTTTGTTTTTAATTTAGATTTTTCAATACTATATCCATTAGCATTTAAATAATTCACCAACACATTTATATGCCTTCTTGTGGTATTGTAACTAGTTTTATTATCAAACTTTAATGAAATAGAATCTATAAAAGTTGAGGTAATTATTCCTTTCGAAAGTAATTCTTCTCTAATTGTCTTTGCTAATGTCTTTAGAGTTTTTGAATAACTGTTAGACATAGGTTCTGATAGTTTTTTTGCTATCAAACTATCAAATAATTCTAAGCTGGTTTGTGGTGTATATTCAACAAAGGAATTGTTGTTAGAAAGTAAAAAATTATACACTTCTTTAGCAAGAGTATTGGCTTGTTTTCTTCTTTCGTTTAATGGAAATGTATTTGGATTTAAAACACTTCCAATTTTACTGCCATTAAAAAGTCTATATCTCTTTTCGTTTAATTTAAAATCAATGTAAAAAGTATTGTCTTTCTTTTTACACACTTTAGGATAATTTAAATTCATTTTTGGCACTGATTTGGCAATTAGTAATTAGTTAAATACTTAATTACTTGAAAAC
>JBLIKQ010000024.1:0-29871 GCA_047635475.1 Porticoccaceae bacterium | reverse complement strand
GATGTTTTTTAGTATATCCAAGACATTTTTTTAAAAAAATCAATTCGTACCTTCGCGAAAATAATATTGAAATTATGATTTTAACTGTTGATATAGGAAACACTAGAATTAAAGCCGCTGTTTTTGAGGGCGATATCCTTTTAAATCATTTTGTTTTTAGCAAAAATGAGCTTCAAAAAAACATTGAAAACATTTTAAAAAAATTTAAAAACACTACACATTTAGTCGTTGCCTCGGTTGGAGATGTTGAAAAAGAGGCCTTTTTAGTTTTAAATAATGAGATAATTGTGCATTTTGTATCTCATAATGACCCTTTTCCTTTTGTTAATGAATATGAAACACCGCAAACGCTAGGAATTGATCGTCTGGTGCTTGCTGCTGGAGCTACATTACAGTTTCCTAATCAAAACCGATTAGTCATTGATGCTGGTACTTGCGTGACCTATGATTTTGTAGATATAGACAATAACTATCTTGGTGGCGCTATTTCTCCAGGTTTACGACTAAGATACGAAGCATTACATAATTACACTTCAAAACTACCCTTGTTACAGTTAGAAAACCCAAAGCAGTTTATAGGGACATCAACTTCCCAATCAATTCACTCTGGTATCGTTAATGCATTGGTGTATGAGATTGATGGTTTTATAGATGAATATAAAGGACTTTTTTCAAATTTTATAATAATTTTAACGGGGGGAGACACAGAATTTTTGGCTAAACGATTAAAAAATACCATATTTGCCAATTCAAATTTTCTAATAGAAAGTTTGAATCAAACATTTCAATATAAAATCAACAATGATTAAAAAAATTATAGTAAGCGCCTGTTTACTTTTGTCGTTAGTATCCTTCGCTCAAGAAGGAACTGCATCCCCTTATTCTTATTATGGAATTGGCGATGTAAGATTTAAGGGAACGGTTGAAAGCCGTTCTATGGCAGGAGTAGCTGTAGAGCAAGACAGTGTTCATATTAATTTAGAAAACCCTGCAAGTTTTTCAAATTTAAAATTCACTACTTTTACTATTGGAGGTACTTTAAATACTGTAGAATTAAAATCAGACAATAAGACTGCAACTGCAAAAAGAACAACCCTAGACTATCTGGCTGTAGGGCTACCTCTTGGAAAATGGGGTGTTGGCTTTGGGTTAATCCCTTACTCTTCTGTAGGGTATAAAATTGAATCTCTTTCAGGAGATCTTAACGCAACTAACAGACGTTACGATGGTTCGGGTGATTTAAATAGGGCTTTTTTAGGTGCTGGCTATAAAATAACTCCAAAATTTAGTGTCGGTGCAGACGTACAATATAATTTTGGAACAATAGAAACTAGTAGTTTAGAGTTTGTTACTGGTATCCCCGTGGGGACTCGTGAAATGAACACTTCGATGTTATCAGGTTTTAATTTTAATGTTGGAGCAATGTATCAAACCAAAATTAATAAAAAGCTAACGCTCTACAGCGGTTTGAATTATACAATAGAAAACACATTAAAGTCTAAAAACACCAGAAACATATCTACGGTGATATACAATTCAGGATTCGATTTTGCAGTACTTGATATCGTAGGGGAACAAAAAAGTAATGTTGATTTACTGTTTCCAGGAAAAATATCTGTGAGTGCAGGTATTGGTGAGTCTAAAAAATGGCTCATCGGAGGTAAAGCTGCTTATCAAAAAACAGCGGCTCAGGCAAATAGTTACAATGAGTCTAGCAATGTAGGATATGGAAGATATGGAAGCCTAAGCCTAGGGGGCTATTATGTTCCAAATTATAGCTCGTTTTCTAGTTATGCCAAAAGGATTGTTTATAGAGGGGGTTTGAGATATGAAAAAACTGGATTAGTTGTGAAGGGTGAGTCTATAAATGATATCGGATTGTCACTAGGATTAGGGTTGCCAATTACAGGCTCTTTATCTAATGTGAATATAGGTTTCGAATTAGGAAAAAGAGGAACAACAAATTCAAATTTGGTGGAAGAAAATTATGCTAAGATCAGTGTAGGATTTTCACTTAATGATAAGTGGTTTCAGCAAAGAAAATTTGATTAAGATTAATAATAATATCTCACTTTGTCATTCTTGACGTATGATCTTATTAAAAAAACATATAAAAGTCTCTATAGTCACAGTTTGCGCTGTGACTATGTTTTTAGGCTGTGAAAGTAAGTTTAAAGAGGTGCAGAAAATAAATTTCACCGAGTTCGTGCCCAGTGGGGATGCAGACGATGTGAATTTAAAATATACAGATTCGGGACTCATAAAAGTGATATTGCTTAGCTCGAAAATGTTAGATTATTCCAGTGTTGACTTTCCTTTTACGGAATTTCCAAAGGGAGTTGACGTTACTCTGTATGATAATAAAGGGAAAACGACACGAGTGACATCAAATTATGCCGTGTCTTATAAACTCACCAATATTATTGATTTACAAGGAAAAGTGAAGATTGTTTCGCAGAATGGGCAGACACTAGAAACGGAGCAATTGTATTACGATCAAAAAAACGAGTGGTTTTTTACTGAAAAAAAGTTTAAGTTTACAGATCTAAAAGGATCGTCAAACGGACAGGGAATTGATTTTAGTAAAGATTTTAAAATTATCAATTCACAAAGAATAATGGGCGAATTCGCTTCTGCTCAATAAACATCAAAAAATTCGATTATGGGTTATTTAAAATTTACACCTTACATTTACCTTGTTTTTGCCTTATACTTTATTTACGAAGGGATGGCAAAGTGGAATGATCCGGAAGCAACGCCATGGCTGAGCTTTATGATTGGTGGCTTGGCGATTTTCATGTTCTTCTTCAGAAGGAAATTCGCGAAAAAAATGGAAGACCGAAAAAGTAAATCCTAATATATGGGAATTAGTATAATAATACTATGTCTGCTCTTAAGTGCTTTTTTTTCAGGAATGGAAATCGCATTTATTTCTTCTAATAAAATTTATCTTGAAATCGAAAAAAAACAAGATAACTTTCTTTCTAAAATTCTTACCAAACTTACCGAAAAGCCGTCTAAATTTATTGCAGCTATGCTCATTGGAAACAATATTGCTCTAGTTGTTTATGGGTTTCTGATGGGCGAATTATTAATGAACTGGATTGATTCTTTTCAGTATCATTTTTCTGACTTGCTTAACCTTTTTATCCAGACATTATTGTCCACGTTGGTCGTCTTGATAACTGCTGAGTTTTTGCCAAAAGTTTTTTTTCAAATCTATGCCAATACCTTAATCAAGTTTTTCGCTATACCGGCATACGTGTTTTACATTTTATTTTATTTAATATCTTCTTTTTTCATTTGGGTTTCGGATTTTATTTTGAAAAAATTTTTTGGTTCTGATGGGGATCAAGTTCAACTTTATTTTAGTAAAATAGAACTTGGGAATTATATCGTAGAACAAATGAGTACCGTCGATGACGACGATGACGTAGATTCGGAAATTCAAATGTTTCAAAATGCGTTGGAATTTTCTGGGGTGAAAGCCAGAGATGTTATGAGTCCGAGAACCGAGATAGTAGCTATTGACTTGTTTGATACCATAGCGGAACTCAAAGAACTATTTATTGAAACGGGCTACTCTAAGATTGTAGTATATGAGAACTCACTTGATGAGATTGTAGGCTATGTGCATTCCTATGATTTGTTTAAAAAACCCACGAGTATAAAGGCTATCGTAATTTCTGTCGAATTTGTTCCAGAAACGATTTACATTAAAGATGTTATGAATCTGCTTACGAAAAAACGCAAAAGCGTGGCGGTAGTCCTCGACGAGTACGGCGGTACCTCAGGAATTGTTACGATTGAAGACATAGTTGAAGAGCTTTTTGGAGAAATCGAAGATGAACATGATTCAGATGAGGAACTGATAGAGAAGGAGTTGGGAGATGATACTTATGTTTTTTCGGCGCGCTTTGATGTAGAGTATTTGAACCAAACCTATAAACTTAATATTCCAGAGAGTGACTCTTATGGAACTTTGGGAGGTTTTATAGTAGATTTTACAAATGACATACCGTTAAAAGGAGAGTTAATTACCATAGGAAGTTATCATTTTGTAATTGAAGAAGCTACTAACAAAAAAATAGAATTGGTTAAGATGACTATAAAAGAGTGATTTATTTTAGAAAAACGTTTTTTTTGTAAAATAAAACGCCAGTACTATAATTATTAATCATATAATTGTATTTTCGCAACCTGAATATAAAATTAACAACAGTAAAAATGGCAGTTTTATCAAATATTAGACAACGTTCCGCATTAATGATTGCAGTTATTGCATTCGCTTTATTTGCTTTTATCATTGGTGATTTATTTAGCAGTGGTGGTTTCAGCAGCACATCAAAAGATGTAGGTAGTATCAATGGAAAAGACATTTCATTTGAAGATTTTAGAATCAAAGTGGGTAATGTTGAAAAAAGTGGTCAAGGAATTACTTCTACAGCCGCCGCAAATAGAGTTTGGGATCAAGAAGTCTCCGTAGCTTTGTTAACATCTGAATTTGATAAGCTAGGTTTGAGAGTTGGTGAAAAGCATTTAATGGAAGTTTTGAAAGCAGATCAGAATATTGGTAAAAACCCAATGTTTTTAAATGCGGCAGGAATCTTTGATGTTGCAAAATTCAAGGAATATTTCAAATCAAATCCAGCACAAGCGCAGTATTTGGTGGAAAGAGAGAAAGATGCTGAATTGAACGCGAAATATCAAATTTATAACACCTTGATTAAGTCAAGTCTGTTCACAACAGAGAGTGAAGGGAAGTTGAAATACGAAATGGAAGCTAACAAAGTTAATTTTTCTTATGTTGCAGCCTTGTATTCTACCATAAAAGACAGTGAAGTAAAAGTGACTGATGCTGAGATTATGGATTATATGAAGAAAAACAGAAAGAAATTTAAAGCAGATGAAACTCGCGAAGTAGAATATGTTTTGATTGAGGATAAAGCTTCGGCAGAAGACGAAGCAGAAGTTAAAGAAAAAATAAACGGATTGTTATCTGGAAGCGTTGTTTATAATCAAGCATCAGGAAAAAACGATACTTTGTCAGGATTCAAATCTGCGGCAAACGCAATTGAATTTGTGAATTCAAACTCAGATGTTCCTTATGACTCTACTTATATTGCCAAGAAAGATTTACCAGCTGTCGATGCAGACTTGTTGTTTAATCTAGCTCCAGGCGAAGTTTATGGACCTTACTTATTTGGAAATTATTACGCTATTTCGAAATCTTTGGGTAAAAAACTAGGAGTAAACGCAAAAGCAAGTCATATTTTAATCAGCTATGAAGGAACGCAGGTGCCTAATAAAAAAGAAAACAGAACTAAGGAAGAGGCAAAAGTGAAAGCAGAATCTCTTTTAGCTCAAGTTCAAGCAAACCCAGATAGTTTCATGATGTTGGCTTTTTCAAATTCTGACGACTCTTCAGCGCAGCAAGGAGGAGATTTAGGTTATTTTGGACCAAACCAAATGGTGAAACCATTTAATGATTTTGTTTTCAATAATGGTATTGGTAAAGTTGGTTTAGTCGAGACTCCTTTTGGTTTTCACATTATAAAAATTACTGACAAACAAGACGGAATTCGTTTAGCGACTATCGGTTTAAAAATTGAGGCGTCTGAAGCTACCTCAGATAAAATGTTTACGCAGGCTACTAAATTTGAAATGGAAGCTACTGACAAAGGTTTTGGTAAAGTAGCCAAAGAAATGGCACTTAAAATTGCAGCTCCAGCAACTATTAAAGTTATGGATGAGAATTTTGGTCCTTTAGGGAACCAAAGATCTATTGTCAGATGGGCTTTTGAAGATAATACTAAGGTAGGTGCTGTCAAGAGATTTGAAGTGGCCAACTTAGGACATGTTATCGCAGCAGTTAAAAATATCGACGACTCAGGGTTAACCCCTATAGCGCAAGCTAGAGTTTATGTTGAGCCGATTCTGAAAAACAAGAAAAAGGCAGAATTAATCAAAGCTAAAATGTCAGGAACTTCTTTAGAGGCAATTGCAAAGGCTGTCGGATCAACAGTCCAACAAGCTACTGATGTGACAATGCAAAATCCAGTTTTAACTGGAGGTGTGGGCCGAGAACCAAAAGTAGTTGGAAATGCATTTGCTTTAGATGCAAATAAACTATCTGCTCCAATTGAAGGAAATACAGGTGTCTATGTTGTAAAAAATAATAGTACAGTAAAAGCGCCAGCTTTAAAAGATCACGCGGCGTATGTGGCTCAATTGAAAGCGCAATCTGGGGGTGACGTAAACAGAGTTTTACCTGCCTTAAAAGACAATGCTGAAATTGAAGACAATAGAAAGCAGTTTAATTACTAAAAAAATAGTTAACTATATTAATTCATAAAAAAACTCGATACCAAGTATCGAGTTTTTTTATGGATATTTTTATGCTGTTATTGGCTCAAAATCATTTCTTCATAGGTTAAAATAGTGTTATATCCTTTTGTTGTAAAATAGGCGCTTGGATTGATTGGGGATACTATTAGAATGAAATCTCCTCCCCATGCTCCGAGGCTTTTTATTTCACCTTCGAAATCGCTAAACAAAGCTTCTTTGACGGTTCTCATTTCTAAGACGCGACTCATTTCTGTTTCGTGATTTGCTATAGCTTTTGCAAATGATGTGGTCGTTTGAGCATGTAGAACGTCCTGTGTTATTTTTTCAATTGAGCTAATGCTATTGTCTAAATTGTGGGCTTTGTGTTTTTGGTACTGAGCTATAGAAGATTTACTATTTTGCTTTTTATTTAGATAGAGAAAGTAGATGTGGCTTTTGAATACTGGATTGAAAGATACTTTTTCGACTATTGGCTTGCCTCTCTCAAGATGATACAAAATTGGGCTGTCGTTTTGCGCACAGGCAATGTCATAACCGCTACCTCCAAAACTTGTTTTAAGGAGTCTAAAGGCGTCAATTTGTAGCCATTGTGCAATATTATTTATTAATGAGCTAGAAGTTCCTAGGCCCCATTTCTTAGGAAATGTAAGCTGGGTTTTGATTAGGTAGCCATTAGATTCACTTATTAGGCCTGGATTAAATAAGTAGGCCTTATGCAGAATGTTGATTAAAGTGCTTTTTATACTCTCTTTTGCTGAAACTGTTGGATTCATAATTTCCGAAAAGGGGATGCTGTCTTCAAACCATATGCTTCCGTCGGCGTCATGACTTGTCCAAGATATTTCCTGGTTTGCGCCTTCTTCAACAGTCAAATTTTGTCCAAATTTTGTCGGTAAGGCAAGTGCTTTGGCACCGTCTAAAACCAGATACTCTCCTGTAATTAAAAGTTTTCCGTTGCTGTAGAATGTTTTTTTCATTTATGCTGCATTTGTTCGGGTATGATTTTTTTAGTATCGGTAGTCGCGTTATCCTCCATTTAAGTTCTTTAATCAAATAAAGATGGAGCGCACAGCGGGAATAGCTCTGGATGTTACTTTCTTAGACTTTCAATCAGTTCAACAGCTGCGCTGTGAGAAACTGCATGCTGTTTAAAATGTTTACGGATTAAAATACGTTCAGCGTCGCTAGCGTCAAATTGATTAAGAATGTTATTCAGATGCATTTTCATGTGACCGTCCTGTATGCCTGTCGTCGTCAGTGAACGCAAGGCAGCAAAATTTTGCGCCAAACCGGCAACAGCGACAACTTGCATTAGTTCTCTAGCGGAAGGGTTTTCTAGCATCTCTAATGATAGTTTTACCAAGGGATGCAAGGAAGTTAGTCCGCCTACGGTTCCAAGCGCCAACGGTATTTCTAGCCAAAATGTAAATATTCCATTCTCGACTTTTGCGTGGGATAAACTGGAATATTGACCTGATTTAGCAGCGTAGGCATGAATTCCAGCTTCAACAGCGCGGAAATCATTTCCTGTAGCCAATACAACGGCGTCAACTCCATTCATGATTCCTTTGTTGTGAGTTACAGCCCTAAAAGGCTCTATTTCTGCAATTTGAACGGCTTGAACAAATCGCTCTGCAAATTCGTACGGGTTCTTAATATGCTTTTCAACTAAAGCTTCGATAGGGCAGGAAACTTCGGCACGTACAATGCAATTGGGGACATAGTTAGAGAGAATACTCATTATTACCTGAATGTTCTTTTCGGTTTCGGAAAAGAGATCGTAAGACAGTGCTTCTTCTTTTAGTATTTTTGCAAATTGCTCTAAACAAGAATTGATGAAGTTTGCCCCCATGCTGTCTTTTGTTTCAAAAGTAGCGTGAAGTTGAAAGTAATTTGGAAGTAGGTTTGTTTTATCGTTCAGTACAATGTCCAGAATTCCGCCGCCTCGTTTTTGCATATTCTTGGTAATGCTTTCTGTCTGTGCAAATAGCTTCGCCTTAGTTTGTACAAAAAACAGTTCGAGTTTCGAAATGTCTCCTTTAAATAAGAAGTGTACTTGGCCGATTTTTTCAGTATTCAGCACGGTTGCTTTAAATCCGCCTCGGGTCGACCAGAATTTAGCTGAATTGGATGCTGCGGCAACAACCGAGCTTTCTTCAATCGCCATCGGAATCGTGCTATATTTTCCGTTAATAAGGAAATTGGGGGCGACTCCAAGAGGAATGTAGAAATTAGTTATGGTGTTTTCAATGAATTCATCGTGTAGCTTTTGTACTTTTTCATCTGAATTCCAGTAGTTTTTTAGTAATAGAATTGCTTCAGAAGGGCTTGAGAAGTATTCCTTAGCAATCCAATTTATTTTTTCTTCTTTGGATAGTTTTGAGAAGCCAGTGACAGGGTTATTCATTTTCAATTGATTATAGTGTAATTTAGCGCAAAGATACATTTTTAGGGGTTTTATTGCCATTAAATTATAATGATTAAAAGGTTTTGTAGAATGTTGTTGGCAACATTTAACATACGGAATGTGATATAATTGTAAAATTTTCACTAAAATTGGTCTTTTTTGTACACATAAAACAATATTATGAATTCTAAACAATTTTCGGTCTTATTTCTATTTTTGTGCTTTGCTGTTTTTGGACAACAAAAAATTTCCGTTGAAGAAATTTATCAAGGGTCATTTCGTGCTCAGGGAATGGACAAATTGCAATCCATGAAGAATTCAAATCAATATACAGTATTGAATTCAGATCGTCAGACAAGAACCACGCAGATTGATTTGTATGACTATGCAACTCTAAAAAAAATCGCGACGTTAATTGATACTAAAGATCATCCGGAGCTCCCAATGATTGATGGTTATACTTTTAATAGTTCTGAAAAAATGATTTTATTGGCCTGCAATTCCAATCAGATTTTTCGACATTCTTTTACTGCGGATTACTATTTATACAATACCGTAAATAGGCAACTGACGAGACTTTTCGACTTTCAAGTGCAAGAACCTACATTCTCGGCTGACGGAAAAAAAATTGCCTACGCAAAAGAAAATAATCTTTATGTGTATGATCTGGAGACAAAAAATTCAATTCAAATTACTAGTGACGGTAAGAAAAACTCGATTATAAATGGCATTACGGACTGGGTTTATGAAGAAGAGTTTGCTTTTGTGAGAGCTTTTGACTGGAGTGCCGACAGCAAAAAACTGGCTTATATTCGTTTTGATGAAAGTGAAGTTCCTGAATTTTCCATGTCTAAATTTGGTACGTCTTTGTACCCTAAAATTGAGACCTTTAAATATCCAAAAGCCGGAGAGAAAAACTCTCTTGTGTCATTACATATTTATGATGTTGCAGCAGCAGCAACTAAAGAAGTTAATTTAGGGAATTACAACGATTTTTATATTGCACGGATGCAATGGACTAATGATAACAATGTATTGTCAGCGCAAGTTTTGAATCGCCACCAAGATAACTTGGACTTATTGTTTATTGATGGCGCTACAGCGACAGCAAAAATGGTATTGAATGAAAAAGACAAAGCATATGTTGATGTTACAGATAATCTAACATTTTTGAAGGATAATAGTTTTATCTGGACTAGTGAAAAGGACGGTTTTAATCATATCTATGTTTATGATAAAAACGGAAATTTGAAAAACCAAGTGACCAAAGGGAATTGGGAAGTGACTTCTTATTATGGTTTTGATGAAAAAACAAGCGCCATTTTTTATCAGTCTACTGAGAACGGTTCTGTCAACAGAGCTGTATATAGTATTGGATTAAACGGTAAAAACAAAAAAGCACTATCTACAGAAACAGGAACTAATGATGCCACTTTTAGTCCTAATTTTCAATATTACATCAATACCTTCTCTAGTGCGACACAACCGACAACCTACACTTTAAACGCGGCTAAAACTGGAAAACAATTAGAAGTTATTGAAAACAATGAAGCTTTGGCAACAAAACTGAAAGGATATGATTTACCGGCTAAAGAGTTCTTTATTTTAAAAACAGAAAAAGGGAATGAGTTGAATGCTTGGATTATCAAACCGAAAAATTTTGATACTTCAAAGAAATACCCAGTTTTCATGTATCAGTACTCAGGGCCTGGATCGCAGCAGGTAGCTAATCAATGGAATTCTACTAATGATTATTGGTTTATGATGCTTTCTCAACAAGGATATGTAATTGCCTGTGTAGACGGCAGAGGAACGGGCTTTAAAGGTGCCGATTTTAAAAAAGTAACTCAATTGGAGTTAGGTAAATACGAAGTAGAAGATCAAATTGATGCTGCAAAAGTGATCGGGAATTATTCGTTTGTGGATAAATCCAGAATTGGTATATTTGGCTGGTCATATGGTGGGTTTATGTCTTCAAACTGCCTTTTCAAAGGTAACGATACTTTTAAAATGGCAATTGCTGTGGCGCCAGTTACGAACTGGAGATTCTATGATAGCATATACACAGAGCGGTACATGCAAACACCACAAGAAAACGCAAGTGGATATGATGATAACTCTCCTATTAATTATGTTGATGGACTAAAAGGGAAATTCCTTTTGATTCACGGAAGTGGAGATGACAATGTTCATGTTCAAAATTCTATGCAAATGATGGAAGCACTAATTCAAGCCAACAAGCAGTTTGATTCGCAGATTTATCCAGATAAAAATCACGGAATCTACGGTGGAATGACCAGAATTCAGCTATACAATAAGATGACTAATTTTATCACAGAAAATCTTTAACTAGTAAAGGAATACAAAAAAGACTCTCTTTATTGATAGTTACCAAATACCTTAATTGTGGGTGTACTGCTCATTTAGGTTTCGGATTTAACTAGAGCACAAATACAAGAAATCAAACAAATAACAATACTAACCAAATTTTATCATATGTCAAATACGACCTCAGAAGCTCGTTTAGAATCAACCTTATTCGGTCACCCAACGGGATTATTTATATTGTTTTTCACAGAAATGTGGGAGCGTTTTTCTTATTATGGGATGCGAGCCTTATTAGTGTTATATATGACAACAGAGACAATGGGCGATTCAAGGGGTCCAGGACTAGGATGGTCGAGTCAAGAGGCGTTAGCTTTATACGGATGGTACACCATGTTAGTATATGTAATGTCAATTCCTGGAGGTATGATAGCCGATAAGCTATTGGGACAAAAAAAGGCTGTGTTAATTGGTGCAATTATTCTTTGTCTGGGTCATGGGGTTCTAGTGTTTACCCAAACTTGGGCGTTTTACACTGGCTTGGGATTAGTAATTCTAGGGGTCGGCTTACTAAAGCCTAATATTTCTACAATGGTTGGGGGTTTATATCCGCAAGGAGATATTCGAAGAGACAAAGGATTTAGTATTTTCTATATAGGAATAAATACGGGGTCATTATTAGCGACTATGGTTATTGGTTTTGTCGTAATGAAGTGGGGATGGCATGCTGGTTTTGGTTTAGCTGGAATCGCAATGCTTTTCGGACTTATTGTATATGTTTGGGGACAAAAATTCTTAGGTCATGTGGGTAACTTAGAGGTTCAAGAAGCCAATACTGTGGATGAAAGCTCATATAGTCTTCTTTTTAAGAATCTTCTCAAATCTCAAAAGCAATTATTGTTTACAGGAATTCTTTTAGTACTATCGATTGTTGGGTGGTATAATTTAGGTTGGGCTTTTGGATTGTTGTTTTTCTTCTTAACAATAATCGCGGCTTTAATGATGATGATATACAAAGAGTTGACTTCGCAGGTGGATAAGGATCGTTTTGTAGTTTTACTACTTTCTTTTATCATGGTAATTATATTTTGGGGAGCATTCGAACAAGCTGGAGGTTTAATGAATCTTTATACAGATACTAAAACAGATAGAATGCTTTTTGGTTGGGAAATTCCGACAGTCATGTTTCAGAGTCTGAATGCCGGTTTTATTATTCTTTTTGCAACTGGAGTAGCAGGGTTTTGGGCAAAACGTAAACTTAAAAATAAAGAAGCTTCTTCTATTTTTAAAATGGCAATGGGTATCATTATAATGGGTTTTGGATTCTTATTTATGGTTTTTGCAGCTATGGAATTTGAAGAATCAGGTTCTTCAAGTATGATTTGGTTAGTTATGGCGTACTTGTTTCATACTATTGGAGAACTATGTATTTCTCCTGTCGCGTTATCCTTCATTACGAAATTATCTCCAGTGAAATATGCCTCATTAATGATGGGAGTTTATTTTGCCGCAACTGGACTAGGAAACAAAGTAGCCGGAATAATAGGTGAGTCTGCCAGTGATTTGGGCGAGTATTCTGTCTTTTTAGGAATACTAGTATTTACACTTGTTATTGGGTCTATATTTGTCATGTTGTTAAAGCCGTTGCAACGTCTAACTCACGGAGCGGAGGATAACGAAA
Organism: Porticoccaceae bacterium; assembly: GCA_047635475.1. Taxonomy (GTDB): domain Bacteria; phylum Bacteroidota; class Bacteroidia; order Flavobacteriales; family Flavobacteriaceae; genus Flavobacterium. The sequence goes on along the minus strand of JBLIKQ010000024.1, from coordinate 17,110 downwards.
AATAATGTTTATTTAATACCATAAACAGATGAGTCAGAATACTTCAGACCAATTTTTCAAAGATTCAGTTCTAGGGCAGCCAGCTGGGTTATTCGTCTTGTTTTTTACGGAAATGTGGGAGCGTTTTTCTTATTATGGAATGCGTGCCTTATTAGTTCTGTTTTTAACTTCTTCCCTTGCTAAAGGTGGTTGGGCTTGGAGTGTTGAAGACGCCTTGGCTCTTTACGGAACTTATACCATGTCTGTTTATTTTACTCCTGTCATTGGAGGGTTTTTAGCTGATAGGTATTTAGGATATAGATGGGCGGTAATTTTAGGGGCAGTGGCAATGACTTTGGGGCATGCGTCTATGGCTGTTGAGACGCCCTTGTTTTTATACATTGGTATCGGCTGTCTTATTGTGGGTAATGGATTATTTAAGCCCAATATGACTTCTATAATTTCGAATGCTTATGAAAGTCACCCAGAAAAAAAAGATGGAGCTTACTCACTATTTTATATGGGGGTTAATGCAGGAGCATTTTTAGGAATTATGCTGTGTGGATATATTGGCGAAAAAATATCTTGGAGTTGGGGCTTTGGCTTAGCTGGAATTTTTATGTTCTTGGGAATGTTACAATTTTATTTCACTCAAAATATTTTTGGAGATATTGGTTTAAAACCAACATTGGCTTCTAAACAAGAGTCCAAAGATAAGGCCGCAAAAGTGAATTTAGCGCCAAATATTGTTCGTGATAGAATTATAGCGGTATTGATTTTTTCTATTTTTACTGTTTTCTTTTGGGCATCGTTTGAGCAGGCTGGTGGTTCGATGACAATTTTTGCTGAAAAATATACCCAAAGACAATTGTTTGGGAACAGTGCTATGCTTTTTAAAATTGCTGATACAATATTGACAATTGTTCCTTTACTGATAATTACCTATGTATTGATTAAGTTGTTTTTTAAAATTTTCAAAAAGTATTCAACGGGTAATCTTATTTTATCATTGAGTTTTGTTATAATCTGGGGAATTGTTCTTTGGAAAGTCGGTAGAGAATTTAGTTCAACCGAAACGGAAGTTCCTGCAACTTGGTTTGGAATCCTGAATTCACTGTTCATTGTGGTTTTTGCGCCTTTTTTCTCGAAGTGGTGGGAAAGTAAGTACAACCTTTCAGGTCCACTAAAGTTTGGGTTAGGCCTTAGTTTGCTAGGTTTAGGTTTTGGGTTTTTGGCTTATGGAAGTATGGGTATTCATGCCGATTCAGCAATAAGAGTAAGCATGTTTTGGTTAATTGCAGCTTATTTATTTCATACTCTTGGAGAATTGTGTATTTCACCCGTAGGATTGTCTTATGTAAGTAAATTAGTGCCCCCAGCTTGGATTGGTATAATGTTTGGTGTCTACTACTTGTTTATCGGTATGGGGAATAAATTAGCGGGCTCAATGGGAGGAATGATTGAAACAATTACGGATCAGTACAGTTTGACTACTTTCTTTCTGATTTTCACAATAGTGCCTATTGGTGCTGGTTTGATAATGATTCTATTGTCCCCTTTAATGAAAAAGTTAATGCACGGTGTTAAGTAAAAATTTAGCATTATATTTGTTATTGCATTATTAAAATAAAGATTTATGAAAAAGATATTTTTACTTTTCGCACTTTTTATTACCATGGGTACTGTCCAGTCACAAGAATTAGATTGGCATACCAATGTTAAAGAAGCGATTTCTCTGGGAAGTAAAGAGAATAAACCCTTGTTATTGTTTTTCACTGGCAGCGATTGGTGTGGCTGGTGTATCCGTTTGCAAAAAGAAGTGCTATTTACCCCGGAATTTGCTAAATGGGCTAGTAACAATGTTATTCTTGTCGAATTAGATTACCCAAGAAGAACACTTCAAACGGCTGAAATAAAAAAACAAAATAGCGACTTGCAACAAGCTTTTGGTATCCAAGGGTTTCCTACAATTCATTTCGCAAACGGTATTGAAAAAGAGGGCAAAGTAAATTTTGAGGTCTTAGGAAAGACTGGTTATGTTGCCGGTGGTCCTGTTGCTTGGCTTGCTGTTGCAAATGAAATTCTTCACATAAAGTAAGATTTTCAATTTAGTTTAAAATATCCCTTTTCGCTAACAGCGTGAAAAGGGATTTTTTGTTTTTCACAACTAGCTTGCCAATATTCTTGAAGGAATTTGTAGTTTGATGCATCTGCCACAACTATTTTAGGTTTTAAGAGATGTAACATACGTTCCATGTTTAGTTTAGGAGACTGCGTGATCAGAATAATATCTGGTTTGACACCTTGGGGATAGGTCCCTAGGCTGTCTAAAATAAGAATTTTATTTCTGAAAAAAAATGCGGTGTTTTTAATTTTTTCTTGGCTTTTCAGTCTGCTGAAATTGGCTACTAAATAGGAGTTTAGCACACTGTTGCTGTGTGCGGTTTTTAGAATGTTATCGTGTGCATACAAAATGACATTTTCTCCATTGCGAGCGGTCACCATGGTGTTTCTTTTTACATTAAAAACAATCCATTCTTTTTGGTTTTTAATGTCCCATTGATTTTTAAGATAAGAAAACTGTATAGTCATAATAGCAATTAATACGAAAGTGAGCTTGCTATAGCTCGGTTTTTTAAACCAAATAATAGCAGTTAGGATCAGTAAATAAGAACTGGCCATGATATAGATATTAAACGGAATATCGCGAATTATAAACTGTTCTAACGAGGCTATCGAATTGATTATTTTATTGAGTATGTATATCGACCACTCCAATGGCTTAGATAGAAAAAGGGGGATAAAGTTAAAGGCAGCCAATACCATAACTACTACCCCTAAAATCATTACAAAACTCAATAAAGGGATAATCGCTAGATTTGTTACAAAGAATAGGCCGGGAAACTGATGAAAGTAATAGATACTTAAGGGTAAGCTGCCTATTTGTGCAGCGAATGAAACAGTAAGGATTTCCCAGATATATGTAAAGACTTTTGTTTTTGGGGACCAGATAGACGCAAGAAGTGGCTGGAACCAGATAATAAAAAACAATGCAATATAACTCAGTTGGAAGCCCACGTCAAATAGAAAGGAAGGTTGAAAAAGTAAAATTAGAAAAACCGAAACTAGTATTGTGTGATAAATATTGACGCTTCTCCTTAAATAATATCCTATGGCCACAAATGAGAACATCGTGACTGATCGAACCACAGATGGCGCAATACCGGCGATTATCGCAAATGAAAATAGCGAAACTAGAATTATGGTTAGTTTTATTAATGAACCCCTGCGGGTATTTGGAATTGGTTTTAGTAAAAAGCTAATGAACAGTAAAATAAAACCGATATGTAGGCCAGAAACAGACAAAATATGTACAGCTCCAGCGTATTGGTAATCTTGGATAATTGCGGGAGAAATATCTTGTTTCTGACCCATAATTAATGCTATAGCTACATTCAATTCCGTTTTATTGAAGTTGCTTTTTTGAAGATTTTGAATGATAGTAGTTCTTATTTTTGAACTATAGTACCAGATATCTTTTTTATACTCAGAGCCAATACTGATTGACTCTTGATTTGAATATAGTTGTGCATAAATCTGTTTCTTTTCCAGATAGTTATTATAATCAAATTGGTTTGGATTATTTGGGGGTTTATTTTTGTAAACAATTCCTTTAATTTGAAGGGAAGTGCCGGTTTCGAATGGATGATTTAAACTGTCTTTACGTACATTTAGTAGCATTCTGCCGGAATATTTTTCACCATCAACTGCATTGATTAAAGTTATATATCGATCATTAAAATCCGTGCTTTTTAATTTCTCTCTAACAAGGAGTTTTAAAACATGTGGTTTGTTAAAAAAACTATTTTTATGAATATAATTGCTTTTTTGATAATAATCGGTATGTATAATATGTGTAGTTGCTCCCACAAAAAGGGACAGGACATAAGTGGCTAAACCAAAGTAAAAAGTATTGACAAATTTCTTTCTTTCTATAAAATAAGTAACCGCTAAAAGTAAAAGGCTTATTAAAAGCAGTTCAAATACTATCGTCGGGTCTAGTTTTAGACAAAACGCGACCAATATTCCTAGCACAAAACCAATTGTAATTCTTGCTAAGGGAAATTGAAGTACTTTCATAGACGTAAAGTACAGCTTTTTAGCAAACAAAAATTTATTTATTTTTATTCCAAAATGCGGTTTATCTGGCTAAAGGTTTTCTTATAGTAGGGCTGCTTGGTAGAGGAAATAATTACCCCTTTGGAAGTGGAGGTGTGTATAAATACTATCTCTTCCTCGGTGGCTTCGATTACTATGCCAACATGGTTTATTTGAGATCTACTATTCGTCTTGAAAAATATTAAATCGCCTTTTCTAGCTTCATCGTTATTTTTCCCCAGGTCGGTTCCTGTTTTCGATTGTTCAATTGAAGTTCTAGGGAGTTTAATGTCAAATTGGCCAAAGCTAGCGTATACTAAGCCTGAGCAATCATAGCCAGATTTGGTCGTTCCTGCTGTTTTGTATTTAACCCCAATATTTGTTAATGCGGAGTCAACTATTTCGTTAATAAGGTTGTTTGTTTTTCGTGTACTTAAATCAGTATTCCTTTTCGCAGTCTTCTCTTTGGAATTTACTGTCGTAGATGACGATTTACAAGAAGTAAATATGACAATTAGCAATGATATGTACAATAATTGTTTCAAAAGTTAGAGTCGTTTTTATTTGAGTTCAATTTTCGAATTATTTCAAATCAGCGATTATTAATTCAGCAGTTTTTTTGCTAGCGCCAATGCCGCCTAGTTTTTTTTCCAGCACATCATATTTTTGTAAAAGCTGTTTCCGGTGGTTCGGCTCTAATATTTTTTGTAATTCCGAACGGATATTTTTTTTATTGAAATCCTCCTGAATCAGTTCGGTAACTACTTCCTCGTCCATGATAAGATTTACAAGCGAAATGTATTTTAGAGTGATGATCCGTTTTGCAATTTGGTAAGAGGCCCAACTGCCTTTATAGCAGACTACTTCGGGTACCTTAAAAAGTGCGGTTTCAAGTGTAGCAGTTCCTGAAGTGACAAGGGCAGCAGTTGCGATTTTTAATAAATCATAAGTTTTGTTTGAAATGAATTTTATATTCCCGTTAGAAATAAACTTTTGGTAGAAAGAGTATTCCTGGCTAGGGGCTCCCGCAATCACAAATTGATATTCAGGGAAATCATCTACAACACTGAGCATAACGGAAAGCATCTTTGTGATTTCCTGTTTTCGGCTACCGGGAAGTAAGGCAATGATGGGCTTTTCATTTAACTGGTTTTGATCTTTAAAAATGATTGGGTCAACTATAGCTTGGTTTTGAATGGCGTCGATCAAAGGATGACCTACAAATTCTACTGGAAAGTTATGTTTTTCCTCGTAGAATTTCTTTTCGAATGGGAGAATAACATACATTTTATCGACATCGCGTTTGATGTCGACAATCCTATTTTCTTTCCAAGCCCATATTTGTGGGGAAATATAATAATGTGTACAAATTCCAATTTCTTTCGCCCATTTTGCGATGCGCATATTAAACCCCGGATAGTCAATAAATATGATTACGTCGGGTTTAAATTCTAGAATGTCTTTTTTGCAAATCTTTATGTTGCCTAAGATCGTTTTTAGATTAAACAGCACTTCTATAAATCCCATGAAAGCTAATTCTCGATAATGCTTCACCATGTTACCTCCTGTTTTGTGCATCAAATCACCACCCCAAAATCGGATGTCGGCAGTATTGTCTTCTTTAAATATAGCTTTCATTAAATTAGAGCCATGCAAATCGCCCGATGCCTCTCCGGCTATAATGTAGTATTTCATTTTGAAGGGTATAAATTGGTAATTTTATTTCTCTAAACAAAATTAGTTATTGAATGTGCGGAAATCAAACTATTTGGCTTTTTTAAATAATCAATGTAAATATCGCTATCAAAATGACCGCCAAAATAATGCCTCGTGCCATCAGCTCCTTATTCAATTTCAATAAAATCGCAAAAATAATCAAGTCAAGAATACTGCCGAGGGTAATTAACTTTCCAAGAGAGCCTTGAAACCTCAAGGTTTGTACGCCAATTATAAATTCAAAATCGGTAAACAATATGATAAATAGGTAACTGCCTAGTAACGAACCAAGAATGCCGACTAAGAAACCTATTATTAGCTCAATTTTATTCATTCCATTTCCAAGTGTTAAGTAACTGTGACGCATGGTGGGCAGTCAAGTCGAATTGAACGGGCACAACGGATACATAACCATTTCCAAGAGCCCACTCGTCCGTGTCTTCGCCCTTGTCTTGGTTTACGAATTCGCCTGCAAGCCAATAATAGTCTCTTCCTTGCGGCGTTTGTCTCTTATCGAATTTTTCTACCCAGAGGGCTTTAGCCTGCCGGCAAATTTTTATTCCCTTTATTTCTTCTTTTTTTAGTTTCGGAAAATTCACATTGAGAACGACTCCTTGTGGCAAGTTGTTTTCCAATACCTGTAAGGTGATTTTCCGAATAAAAGGCTTCATAGTTTCAAAATCTGCATTCCAATCATAGTCCAAAAGCGAAAAGCCGATCGCCGGAATTCCTTCAATACCTGCTTCGACAGCAGCACTCATTGTTCCTGAATAGATCACATTAATCGAAGAATTCGATCCGTGATTGACTCCAGAAACGCAGAGGTCTGGTTTTTTTTTAAGTATTTCATTAACGGCTAATTTTACGCAATCTACAGGAGTACCGCTGCAGCTGTATTCAGTAATCAGATCGATATCCTTTGATATTTTGTTCAAATATAAAGTGCTGTTGGTGGTTATGGCATGGCCCATTCCGCTTTGCGGTTTGTCAGGCGCTACAACTATTACCTCGCCAATCTCTGCCATGACACTAATTAAAGCTCTGAGTCCAGGCGCTGAAACGCCATCATCATTAGTAACTAATATTAAAGGTTTGTTTTTTTTCATTATAGTATGTTTTTAGTAGGATTTGTATTCTGAAGTTTAGGAAAGATAATGCAGCAAAGTATATTTATAACAAAGAAAACAAAATTTATTAACTTGAAAGATTAAAGCGAAAACAAAAAAAACAATTTATATCTTTAACAAAAATTTATGTGGGCCTTACAAACGTTGGCATAGTTTTTACCGTACATTAGTTCAAAAATATGGATGAATACAATTATTGAATTTATGAAAAGGAATTATAAAATACTTCTTGCAGTTGTTGTCTTATCGGTAACATTATTTGCATTTAAAATTAAATCAGGAGTTGATTCGAACCCTGATAAAGACAAGCTACTTTTGGAGTTGCTGACTTTTGTGATTGAAAAAGGACATTATGATCCTGCAATAATAGATGACAAATTTTCTAAAGGAATATATAAAGATTACGTTCAGGCTTTAGATCCATCAAAGCGATTTTTCCTGCAGTCAGATATTGATGAGTTTTCAAAATATGAAACTGAATTGGATGACCAATTGATGAATAAAGATTTGACATTTTTCAGTCTAACGTATGATCGTTTGATGAAAAGGATGGAAGAAAGTAAAAAGATATATAGAGGAATTTTAAATACGCCTTTTGACTATAACGTCGAGGAAAGTTTTAATACTGACTATGAAAAGGCTCCTTATGCTAAGTCTGCAGCAGAGCTTACTGATAGGTGGAGAAAACAAATTAAGCTGTCAACGCTCTCTTCGTTAACGGAGCGTTTAAAAATTCAAGAAGACAAAAGTAAGGGTATAGTTGATCAAAAAGTTACTGATAGTTTATCAACGGACGACCAAGATAAAAGTGTTGACAAAAAGGATAAAGAAAAAATAAAGGAAGGTGGCTCGGTTGAGGATTCAAAACCTAAAAGTTTTACAGAATTAGAAAAAGAAACACGTGAAAATGCTAAAAAATCATTAGATGAATATTTTGGTTTTATGAATGATTTAGAGCGCGATGACTGGTTTTCGATTTATATCAACTCGATTACAGCTCGCTTTGATCCGCACACTAATTATTTTGCGCCGGAGGAAAAAGAGCGCTTTGATGTGAGTATGAGCGGTAAGCTAGAAGGAATTGGCGCACGTCTTCAAAAGAAAAATGATTTCACTGAAATTTCTGAGTTAATTTCAGGGGGTCCGGCTTGGAGAGGAAAACAGCTGGAAGCAGGGGATTTAGTTATGAAAGTAGCCCAAGGTAATGAACTTGCTGTTGATGTGGTTGGGATGCGTCTAGATGATGTTGTTAAAAAGATTAAGGGGCCTAAAGGTTCAGAAGTTCGTCTTACGGTAAAAAAAGTAGACGGAACAGTCAAAATTATTTCTATAATAAGGGATATTGTTGAGATTGAAGAAACTTATGCTAAATCTAGTGTCGTTACTAAAAACGGATTAAAATACGGAGTGATTTATTTGCCTAAGTTTTATATTGATTTTGAAAATAAAGATGGTAGAGATGCCGGAAAAGACATCGCTTTAGAAGTTGAAAGATTGAAAAAGGCTGGGGTAAATGGAATTGTTCTAGACGTACGTGATGACGGAGGAGGTTCGCTATCTACTGTTGTAGATATTGCCGGATTATTCATTGAGCAAGGTCCCATTGTCCAAATTAAATCTGCAGGAAGAAAAAAAGAAGTTCTTTATGATAGAGATAAAAAAATTGAATGGGATGGTCCGTTAGTGATAATGGTAAACAGTTTTTCGGCTTCAGCTTCAGAGATATTGGCTGCAGCGATTCAAGATTATAAAAGGGGGGTTATTATAGGAAGTAAGCAAACTTACGGAAAGGGAACCGTTCAAAATGTGATTGATCTAAATCAATTTGTTCGTAATGGTGATGTAGGTGATTTAGGGGCATTAAAAACCACGACTCAGAAATTTTATAGGATTAACGGGGGATCTACCCAGTTAGAAGGAGTGAGTAGCGATATTGTGATGCCAGACCGATATGCCTACTTAAAAATGGGTGAACGCGATGTGGAGAATGCAATGCCGTGGGATAAAATTGACCCAGCCGAGTACGCTATTTGGGACAAAACGGCCAATTTTAACAAAGCGATATCAAACAGTAAAAGCCGAATAGAGCAGAATGCGCAATTTAAATTGATTGAGGAAAATGCAAAATGGATAGATAGTCGCAGTGAAGACAATACTTATAGTCTGAATATAAAGAAATTCAAAATAGCACAAGATGCAATTGAAGAAGCAGCTAAAAAATTCAAGCCTATTTCAAAGTATAAGAATTCATTGCAGTTCGCTTCCCTGCCTTATGAGATAGTGGAAACAAATAAAGATAGTGTTTTAAAAGAAAAAAGAGACAGATGGCACGAAGGCTTATCGAAGGACGTTTATGTTGAAGAAGCATTAAATGTTTTAGATGATTTGCAATCTAAAGTCGGTTTCAAAAAAGACCTTCCAAGTAAAATGAAAAAAGAAAAACTTGCTAAATCATAAGGATATTCTTTTTAAATGAATAAAATAAAACAATCTTTAACAGCTATAGCGCTCCATAAATTTAAAAAGAATTTATGGGGCGTTTTTAGTTTTGGGTTTATCTTGATTATGCTTTTCATTTCTATTTTTGCGTATGTTTTGGCACCTGATAAGTCAGAAAATGCGAACCAGATGCATTTGTCTATTCATTCAAAACCACCGGGTTTTCAGGTCGATATGCTATCTATTCCACTAGACAGCAAGCCTCATAAATCACTTTCTAATTATTTCCTAGGTTTTCCCAATACAGTTACCGAGGTTGCAATTGAAAGTTATAAAGTCATTGGCAGTACTATAGAGTACGTAGAATATTCTGACGAACCTTCGTTACAAATAACAAAACAGCTTGATTTGGAAGCTTTTTCTGGAAAACAATCAATTACATCAGTCGAAAGAGATTTGATCAACAAGCGGACGTTTTACCTAGGAACGGACAAATATGGGCGAGACTTACTTAGTAGAATGTTGATTGGGTCTAGAGTCTCTATTTCAATAGGTGTCGTTGCGGTATTGATTTCGTTAATTGTGGGAATATTTTTTGGTGCAATTGGCGGATATTTTGGTGGTAAAGTTGATGCCTTAATTATGTGGCTTGTCAATATCATCTGGTCAATACCTACGCTTCTATTGGTTATTGCGATTACTTTGGCTCTTGGTAAAGGGTTTTGGCAAGTTTTCGTCGCAGTTGGTTTAACGATGTGGGTTGAAGTGGCGCGTGTCGTTAGAGGTCAAGTTATCAGCGTCAAGGAAATGCAATATGTAACTGCCGCAAGAGCATTGGGTTTTGGGGACTTCAGAATTATATTCAATCATATTTTGCCTAATATTATGGCGCCAATAATTGTGATATCGGCAGCAAACTTTGCCTCTGCAATTTTAGTGGAAAGCGGCTTGAGTTTTTTGGGTTTAGGTGCGCAACCACCAATACCTAGTTGGGGCAGTATTATTAAAGACCATTATAGCTATATCATTCTTGGCAAACCTTATTTGGCTATGGTTCCTGGTATCGCAATAATGCTAATCACTTTAGCTTTCATGATGATGGGTAATGCATTACGTGATGCACTTGATGTAAAAGAGTGATGAAGTTTTGTTCTTAGGAACTCTTTTCCTTGACTGGAGAATAGTTTCGAGATAGAGACTTCTTGTAGGCTGTTTTGTATTAATACTTACATTGGCCGGTCTTTAACATAAAATGTTTTGCTGTAAATTCAGGACATTAAGATAAACCTTTTAAAACTGCCAAACAAAAATCTCGGTAAAGCACTCCATCTATTGATTTTTAATTAATTGTCAGGTCTAGTAATTTTAGTTACCACTCGTTTACTTTATTGGCATCCATTTTCAAGAATATAAATAGTAAAATAGTAAATCCCCACAAGCCAGACCCACCATATGAAAAGAATGGCAATGGAACACCAATTGTTGGAAAAACACCAATAACCATTGCAATGTTCACAAAGAAATGGGTAAACAAAATACCAGCAACGCAATACCCATAAACTCTACTGAACTTTGTTTTTTGTCTCTCCGATAAATAAATTATCCTAAGGAATAGTCCAACAAATAAAGCGATCACCACTAAAGAACCTGCAAAGCCCCATTCTTCGCCTACAGTGGTAAAGATGTAATCCGTGTGCTGTTCTGGTACGAATCCTCCTTTGGTTTGTGTCCCTTCAAGAAAACCTTTCCCAAGCCAGCCTCCGGAACCGATGGCGATCTCAGATTGGTTTGTATTATAGCCTATCCCTTTTAAATCTACCGTTTTGCCCAATAAGATGTTAAATCGATCGCGATGATGTTGTTTGAAAACATTTTGAAAAACATAATTTACAGACAAAACGAATCCTGACATTAAGGTAAATAGCATTCCGCTTAATATGATATTCCTATTTGATGACTTTGATTTGAAATGAACAACAATAATGACTAGTAATGCAAATAGTATCACATATTCTGGCTCGAACAATAAGCTCAGCATAAAAAGTAATATTGTGATGAACCCTGTCCATATATACCATGCAGGTAGACCCTCTCTATACAATACAATAAGAAAGACACTATATATTAATGCGCTCCCTGGGTCAGGTTGTGGCAGGATAAGAAAGACTGGCAAAAACACAATCGCAAGCGCCTGTAATTGACGGTTGACTTCTTTGAGATTTATTTGGGAGTCACTTAAATATTTAGCTATAGCTAATGAAGTAGCGGCTTTCGCGAATTCAGAGGGTTGGATTGTGAAACTTCCGATTCCATACCAACATCTTTGTCCCGCGATGGTTTTTCCAAATAGAAACAGGCCTGCTAACGATAATAGAGAAATCACAAAAATGATACTCGCGTATTTTTCATAGAATTTTCCGTCTACACCTAGGATAATGAAAATTAAAGGAATGGTTAGTAATATAAAAGCAAATTGTTTTTGGTATGTGCCGTCAATAGAAGATAATGAGGAGGAGTATATATTCAACCATCCCATTATTACTAATGCACTAAAGATTATAATACATGTCCAATCAAGGTTTTTCTTTATGCTTTGGTTTTTCATTTGAAATGAATCTCTTATTAATTTTGCTTAGTTGAGTCTAGCGCTATTTCTATTCTTTGTGTTTGATTTTTAGCTATAGAATCTTGTGGCGTGCTTTCTATCGCAGCTCCTTCCTTCATGCCTCCCAATATTGCATATCGATCTTTCAAACTGATATTTAAAACTCTCGTTTCTAAATCTGTTCGAGTGATTTTTTTTCTTAGGTATTTTTCAATCATTAGACTGGCTATCGGTCCCGCTATTGTCGCTCCAAAACCTCCATTTTCTACAAGGATTGCAATGGCAATTTTTGGGTCGTCCTTAGGTGCAAAAGCGACAAAAATCGAGTGGTCCTTGAGTTGTATTCTTTTCCCTCCAATTTTAGCAAAGTTTTCGGCTGTTCCGGTTTTACCTGCAATATCTATTCCTTCAACACGCAGTGAGCTTGCCGTTCCAAGATTATAAACGTCAAATAGGCCCTTTATCATCGGTTTGAAATGTTTCTTATCGATGGTGCTTACATGTTTTTCTGTGAATTTTTTGTCGATGCTTGCTCCTTTAATTTTTTTTATGATGTGAGGAGTATAATAATATCCTTCATTGGCAACAGTTGCCATCATATTTGCTAATTGTATTGGCGTCATTAGTACTTCACCTTGACCAATCGCATTTGAGATAATAGTAGTGCTTCTCCATCCGCCATTAGGGTAAATTTTCTTGTAGGTTTTAGAATCGGGGATATTTCCTTTTTTACCGGTAGGCAAATCATACCCTAGGAAATCTCCCAATCCGAAGCTTTTTACATGATCACTCCATACATCAACGGCAAAGGTAGGTTTCGCATATTTATTAATGGTGAGCATATAAACATTTGCAAAATAGGTATTACAAGAGTTATAAATCCCATTATTTAATTTGTGCGGACCGAAGCCGTGACATTTCATAAATCGCCCCCGTGCGTAACTAAAACCGTGATGGCACATAAACGTCGTTTCCTCGTCTACAACTCCTTCCTGTAACCCAATGAGTCCCGTCAATATTTTAAATGGAGAACCTGGGGGATACTCTGCTAACAACCCTCTGTCGTAAAGAGGCTTTGCTATGGAGTCATAGTATAACAGGGTATAGTTTTTAGAACGCTGTCTTCCAACCAAAATGGAAGGGTCATACGATGGAGCAGTGACAAGGGCTAATATTTCCCCCGTTTTAGGCTCAATAGCAACGATTCCACCTCTTTTATTAATCATCAACTGTTCGCCATATTTTTGAAGTTCAGCATCCAGTGTTAGGTTTATGTCTTCTCCCTGTACGGCAATAGTATCGTATTTGCCGTTTTTGTAAGAGCCTATTAACCTATTGTATTTATCTTTCTGAAAGTATTTAACGCCTTTTATTCCTCGCAAAACTTCTTCGTAACTTTCTTCAACTCCTTGTTTTCCAATTAAATCACCGCTATTGTAGTAAGGATTTTTAGCAATTAATTTTTCGTTAACCTGTGTAATAAAACCAAATACATTTGCGCCAAAATCGACTTCATAATCACGCAGCGAGCGTTTTTGAACGTAAAAGCCTTCAAACTTTCTTATTTTTTCTTGAAAAGCAGCAAATTCGCTTTTATTTAATTGGGGTAAAAAAACGGATGGTAGGCGGGGACTGTATACCTTAGCTCTAGCTATTATTTTTATATAGTCCTCTTTCGTAATGTGCAGTAATTGACAAAACTCTAAGGTATCAATGTTTTTTAGTTCCCTTGGAATTACCATGATATCGTAAGACGCTTGATTTGATACTAATAACTTTCCGTTTCGGTCATATATATATCCTCTTTCAGGATAGTCATATTTTATTTTGATGGCGTTATTATCTGATTTTAATTTGAAGGTGTCGTTTATAACTTGCAAATAAAATATTCTTATCACTAGCAATAGTGCTGCAACAATAATGATAGAAGGCAGCAATAGTTTTCTCATCTTTTATTGGGCTTAATAAGGTAAATTATTAGAATACAACTAATGATTGTAAATACTGTGCTCGATACTGTTCGTAATAGAATGTCCCATAAGAAACTTATTTGGAACGCTTCCAAGATAAAAAGCGTAACGTGATGGATTACCACTGATATTAGTATAAATGAAAAACGTTCAGGGGTTAAAATATCATTTAATTTTATTGTTTGGTATTCGTAACTAACACCAAAAGAAAACTTAAAGATTGTTGGTCGAGCATACGCCAATACCAAGCAAGCTGTAGCATGAATCCCTCCCGAATTAGAAAACAAGTCCATAGTGATTCCTAGTAGAAAACTAGCTAATAGTAGTGCGGATTTGTTTCCGTTGACAGGGTATAGTATTATAAACAGTATATATGGTAATGGGATTATGTACCCCAAAAAATTCATATGATTAAATATGACGATTTGAACGGTCAATAACAAGATAAACCGAGAAATATTGACTAACAATGTGCTATTCATTTTTCGTTGTTTTTTCTAGATTATTAAGTTCTTCTCTATCCTTGCTTTTTATTATATATACATGACCTAAATTAGTCATGTCGTTAAATAGCTTTATATCTAAAGTATAATAATTGGTTTTGTTATCAATGTAAACTTTATTGATTGTTCCAATATTGATATTTTCTGGAAAGATCTCGGATTGTCCCCCCGTTACTATAGTATCTCCCTTTCTTACCGAAGCTAATCTGGGGACATCGATTAATTGGACAAAACCAGTACTTTTTGCATTCCATACTAAAGAGCCAAAATGGTTGGACTTTTTTATTTTGGCGTTGATTAGAGATCTAACATTAAGAATGCTGATGACCGTGGAGTATCTTGGCGATGTCTTGTCGATTATTCCCACAAGCCCTAAATTATTGACAACTCCCATATCAGGTTTTATGCCTTGTAAAGAGCCTGAATTTAACGTTAAAAAATTTTCGTGAACATTATATGAGTTGTGAATTACTTTAGATACTACGATATCTTTTGGTAATTGCACTTTTAAATTCTTAAAGTTTTTTATTGCGACAGAATCTTTTGTCTGGAACAGTATACTTTTTAGTCTTGCGTTTTCAATTGCCAAAGCATCATTTTCAGTACGCAAATTTAAATACTCGCGCACATTGTAAATTTTTTCGTAGACACCACCACTTAAAAAATTAGCAGAAGTTATTATTTTGCTTGTATGGTAAGAATGTGCTTGTATCGTAAGAAAAAAGGAAATGCTTAATAACAGCAAAAACAGTAGTTTACTACTGTTTTTGAATATAAAATTAAATATTTGCTGCATTCTCTTGTGGGATTATTTTATTTTAGGATAGGCGTATTTACGCGATATTCTAAACATCTTATTTTATTAAGATACTTTTAAATTTAGGAATGTTTTTAAGTGCCATTCCTGTTCCGCGCACGACTGCTCTTAAAGGATCTTCCGCAATGTAAACAGGTAAGTCCGTTTTTTGAGAGATTCTTTTATCCAATCCTCTCAACATCGACCCTCCACCTGCAAGAAAAATACCAGTATTGTAAATGTCTGCCGCTAATTCAGGAGGAGTTTGAGATAAAGTTTCCATAACTGCATCTTCAATTCTTTGAATTGATTTATCTAATGCTTTTGCTATTTCTCTATAAGATACTTCAACTTGTTTTGGTTTACCTGTAAGTAAATCTCTTCCCTGGACTGACATGTCTTCTGGTGGAGTTTCTAAGTCTTCGATGGCTGCCCCTATTTGGATTTTTATTTTCTCCGCAGTACTCTCTCCAACAAAAAGGTTGTGTTGGGTACGCATATAATATACAATGTCATTTGTGAAAACATCACCAGCAATTTTTACAGACTTATCACATACAATTCCGCCTAACGCAATTACTGCAATTTCAGTCGTTCCTCCACCTATATCGACAATCATGTTTCCTTTAGGTTGCATGATATCTATGCCGATACCGATAGCTGCTGCCATAGGTTCGTGAATTAGGTAAACTTCTTTCCCATTTACTCTCTCGCAGGATTCTTTTACCGCTCTCATTTCAACCTCAGTAATTCCAGAAGGAATACAAACCACCATTCTGAGTGCTGGCGTAAACATTCTCTTTTTTAAAGCAGGTATACTTTTTATAAACAGATTAATCATTTTTTCTGAAGCATCAAAATCAGCAATTACACCATCTTTCAAAGGTCTTATCGTCTTAATGTTTTCATGTGTTTTTCCCTGCATCAGGTTGGCTTCTTTACCAACAGCTATAATTTTGCCCGAGATTCTGTCACGAGCAACAATTGAAGGGCAGTCAATTACAACTTTATCATTATGTATGATTAAAGTATTAGCGGTGCCAAGGTCTATCGCGATATCCTCGGTCATGAAATCAAAAAATCCCATAAGCTTTTTAGAGGTTTAAAGGTTAAAAATTAAGAGCATACAAAGCTAAACAAATTAATGCTTAAAATGACGTGTTCCAGTAAATACCATAGCAAGTTTGTTTTCGTTGCAGTAATTGATGCTCAATTCATCTTTTATTGATCCTCCAGGTTGAATTACAGCAGTTATACCCGCATCTTTCGCAATTGCGACACAATCTGGAAAAGGGAAAAAAGCGTCACTTGCCATCACGGCCCCATTTAAATCAAACCCGAAGTTTTTTGCTTTTTCAATAGCTTGCATTAAGGCGTCAACTCTAGAAGTTTGCCCCGTTCCAGATGATATTAGCGTTCCGCTTTTCGCAAAAACAATAGTATTTGATTTTGTGTTTTTACAGATTTTTGAGGCAAATAGTAAATCTAGTGTTTCCTGTACAGTTGGACTAGTTATAGTAACGGTTTTCAGGTCTGCTCTATTGTCTGTAATATTATTTCTTTCTTGAATAAGAAGTCCGTTTAAACAAGATCTAACTTGTTTTTGAGGCAACTCTACTTCATTTTGAACTAAAATAATTCTATTTTTCTTTTCTTGTAAAATGATAATAGCTTCCGCATCATATCCTGTTGCAATAACTACTTCACAAAATAGTTTATTTATTTCAATTGCTGTAACCACATCGATTTTAGTGTTTGCTATTAATACTCCACCAAACGCTGATGTAGGGTCGCATGCCAATGCGGCAACGTAAGCT
>JBLIKQ010000023.1:0-31427 GCA_047635475.1 Porticoccaceae bacterium | reverse complement strand
TAATATTAGGATTTGTTAAAGCGGGTAGTATTTCTAATTATTTTCCAACAAATGTTATCGAAGGAATGCTTGCAGGTATTGGAATTATCATAATTATGAAGCAACTGCCTCATGCATTTGGTTATGATAGTGATTTTGAAGGAGATCTTTCTTTTTTACAAGCTGACGGGACAAATACTTTTTCTTCGTTATTAGGGATTTTTGATCATATCCAATTGGGGTCAATATTAGTCACAAGTATATCATTGATAATATTAATTTCATGGGATAAGCTTTCTTTTTTAAAAAAATTAAAGCTAGTTCCAGGTGCACTTGTAGCAGTAGTGCTGGGTGTTATTTTGAATGAAATTTTTATTGCTTCAGGAAGTTCGTTAGTTATTGTAAAAGAGCATTTAGTTTCTTTACCAGTTCCAACAACTTTGGAAGAGTTTAAATCAATAATTGTTACTCCTAATTTTGCGGGCATTCTAAATCCTCAGGTATGGGTGGTTGGTTTAACTATAGCTATTGTTGCCTCTATTGAAACTCTGCTAAGCATAGAAGCTGCAGATAGGATGGATGTGGAGAAGCGTTATACAAATACTAATATTGAGTTGAAAGCGCAAGGAGTTGCAAATGTTATAAGTTCATTATTAGGTGGTTTACCATTGACATCTGTGATTGTTAGGACTTCAGCAAATTCAGCTGCGGGAGCCAAATCGAAGATGTCAGCTATAATTCATGGTTTTTTGTTATTGATTTGTGTTTTGGCAATTCCGTTTATACTTAATAAAATTCCCTTGGCTACGCTAGCTGCAATTTTACTTATGGTAGGGTATAAATTAGCAAAACCATCAACCTTTAAACATTTTTGGGAAAAAGGAAAATACCAGTTTGTGCCTTTTATTGCCACTTTATTAGCAGTTGTATTTATGGATTTATTGAAAGGTGTTGCATTGGGAATAATAATTAGTATTATTTTTGTTCTTAAAGGGAACCTGAAAAGAGCCTATAGTTTTAAAAAGGAAGAATACGTTGATGGCGATATCATTCATATTGACCTAGCGCAGGAAGTTTCCTTTTTGAATAAAGCAGCGATAAAAAGTACACTTAATGCTATTCCAGAAAATTCTAAAGTAGTAATAGATGCAAATGATACGGTTTATATTGCCCATGATATCTTAGATTTAATAAGGGAATTTAAAGAAACCAGAGCAATAAATGAAAATATCAAGGTGAAGCTTAAGGGATTTAAAAATGCCTATGATCTTGTCAATAGTCCTGATATTGAAAACCATGTATCCTTTGAACATTATTATGATGTTGCAAAAAGAGTGATGGTTAAAAAAGAAGTTGTCAAAGAAAATTTTGATAATTAATAAAAAAAAAGAACCTTTCTATGTAATTGACAGCTTAAAAAGAATTTTCTTTACAACGCTTTTAAGAGTAGATAGACTTGATTATTTAAAACATAAGATAATGAGTGATTTTTATAAAAAAATATTAGACAATAATAAGGAATGGGTCGAAAATGCTTTAGCGAAAGACCCTAATTTTTTTGCGGAGCTAGCTAAAGGTCAAACACCGCCATTACTATGGATTGGTTGTTCCGATAGTCGTGTTCCTGCAAATGAGATCATTGGTGCTAAACCTGGTGAAGTTTTTGTGCATAGAAACATTGCTAATATGGTAGTGCACTCGGACATGAATATGTTGAGTGTATTAGATTATGCGGTAAATGTATTAAAAGTAAAACACGTAATTGTATGTGGTCATTATGGTTGTGGAGGTGTAAAAGCCGCAATGGGCAATCAATCGATAGGGATTATTGATAACTGGATTAGGCATATTAAAGATGTATACAGATTGCATAATCAATATCTGGATTCCATTGAGGACGAAACGGAGCGCTTCAATGCTTTTGTTGAAATTAATGTGAAAGAACAAGTTTTTGATTTATCTAAAACGTCAATCGTTCAATCAGCATGGAAAAATGGTCAGGAATTAAGCTTGCATGGTTGGGTATATGGATTGAATTCAGGTTTTGTTACTGACTTGAATGTAAATTTTAATTCTAATGTAGAATTAGATGAAGTATACCAGTTAAAGTTATAAAAGAAAAATCGCCTTCGGGCGATTTTTTTTATTCATTATCATAGAGATTCTCATTGAAAGCTGAGGGTAACATCTTGGGGATAAACTTGATTAATAGTGGCAACAATAAGCTGCCTCCAGGTAATAAAAAAATCGTTAGCGAAGGGACAGATTTACAAATATCCAACAATTGGTTTTTGACTTTTTTCTTTTCTTTCTCGTCTAAATCTCGTCTTGTTGAAATAGCTAATAAAATCATTAGCTCTTTACTTTGGACTATTTCTTTAACCAATCGATTTTTATTGCGTCTAATTAATATTATTACACTTTGTGTGGCTTGATCGTAGAAATGTTTAACAGGATTGGAATAGTTAAAATAGGATATGTCTTTTTTATATTTTGTTATGAACTCGTCAGTACTTGTTATGCTAGTTGATACAAAATCGTCGGGAACTGAAATTAGTTCGGCCAATTTATGTAAAAAGTAGGCTTCTTCATTTTCAATTTTCCCGTCACTCCATAGTGCCATTCCTGCCATGTCAATCAAATAATACTTTTCCAATTCCGAATCGAAATAACTCAAATCCAGTTCCTCTAGGTTTTGCGTGTTTATTTTTGAGAACTTGCTGTATCTAACAGATGCTTCGAAGAGTTTAATCAATAAATCATCATAATTAGATTTGTTAGTTTTCGTTTTCAAAGCCAGTGAAACAATACTGATTACAGCTTCTTCAATTTTTTTTAAGTATTTTTCAGGGATAGCTCCATGTATCAAATATTGGCGAAATGCCAAAACATCAATAAAAAGTAATGCATTGGTTACTATATGCGAAAAGTTTTTACTGATAATATCAATATTGGTTTGGACCCTTTCATCAATTATTTTTTCTAAATTTAAGGACGGGGAACCATTGGGAAGTACTTTTTTAAACAAGTTAAAGCCTTGCGGATTCATTTCATCATAAAACCCCAAAACTTTAGATATAAATCCTTTGGAATCAGTTTCCTGGGTTGTTAGTCCATAAATGGCATGTAAGCTGTTCAATAATGCTACTTTCGGAATATCATTTTGACCCCAGTCTTTAGTTACTATAGGAACAGCCGTTTCGAATGAAACAATGTGACCATATATAAAGCCTGTTTTTCTTATATTTTGATAGAACAATTCGGGACTTTTATATACAGTTTGTTCCGTTAGTTTTTGTTTAAGAAAATATTTATCTATCCAAGCTATTGCCGAAGGGTTAATCATGGTTCTGTGTTGAAGCTGTAAAGCTATGTTTTTTGGATTTTTTTACATATTAGAATAACCTTCTCAGTTTATCGAAGAGAAGGTTACTTTACATTAGTATGCTTATCGAATAATGGCTGAGCAAGCTACTCGTGCTCCGGCGTCACCAGACGGCTGCGAGACGAAGTCATCTGTTCCTTGATGTACAATCAATCCTTTTCCCATGATGTCTTTGGTAGGATCTCCAGAACCCATATCCCATTCATCAGTTGTTAAAGTAATAGCGCCATTTCCGTTGGCATCTGCGGTAAAGTTGCCAATATCTCCTTTGTGGTATTCTCCCACGCCCCATTGACCGTGTTTTTTAAAAGTAGGGTTCCAATGGCCTCCAGCTGAACTTCCATCTGCTGCCGAGCAATCTGATTTTTCATGAATATGAATCGCATGAACCCCAGGTTTTAAGCCTGCTAATTTCGCAACAAAAGTAACTTTACCGTTTTTTTCTATAAAAGTGGCCGTACCAGAAACAGTACTATTACTTTTTGGTTCAAAAGTAATTATTAGTTTTTTAGAGTCATTAGAGTTGCTATTTGTTTTACAACCAATGATCATAGCAATAATAATTGCAGTCGAAAATATTATATTTTTCATAATGTTAAGTGTTTAATTATTACGATATAAAAATACATATAAAAATAGGATGATAAATTTAATTTGAGGTTAAATGTTTGTTAGTATTATCTTATAAAGTAAAGACGGAGTTGAAGATGCTAAGTTATTACTTACGATTAACATTTAAATAGCAATATTATTTATCGCTGTCAATAATAGTCTTTTTTTTTGCAAGATTTTAAATCGATATAACAAATTGTATTGATGTCTTTTTTTAACAATAGTTCATAATATTAGTTTAACCGATATTTTTAGACTCTTTATAATTAGTATTTTTAGGAGTATAAATACAGATAGCTCAGGAATTGGTTTTTATTATTGGGATATTCTCTGAAATAAATTTGAATACTGATTTACAGGGCATTAACCTTCTTTTTTCACTACTTTTACACTCCAAATATTTTACTTCTTTAAGGCGGCTAATAATCATACGGCTTGATATTGATTAAAAACCTTTAATCATTTACTTATTTAAGTTTCTTTTTTTGAAATAGGTACTGTGGTATTTAGCTATAGTATAAGCGATATTTTTTTTCATTTATTTATAAAGGAGGCATGGTTAGAGATAAACCGAATATACAGCCGCACTTCTGTAGAGACAATCAATTAAGAATTTTCGCGATTTTTATTCATAATTTATTAATATTAGAATCACTACATGTTAGAAAAAATTACTCACTTACAATTCGCAAAAAACTTATGTCTGTCATTTTTAGGCTTCCTATTGGCAGCTCCAGCTATGGCTCAGGATAAACCAGAAATCAAAATTGGTGGAGCATTGCGTTTCAACTATAATATGTCTTCTTGGAAAGAAGGCCAGAAAAAACGAGCTGGAGATTTTGGATACGATGTGTTCAGAGTTAATGCCAAGGGAGCCTATAAGGGAATACTTTTGAATACCGAATACAGGTTGTATTCGCAAGGTTTTGGTGGAGGAATGCTAAAGCAGGGTTGGTTAGGTTACAATCTTAATGAAAAGAATCAAATCCAACTTGGTTTAACTCAGGTTCCTTTTGGTATTCAGCAATATAACTCACACAACTGGTTCTTCAACTTAACTTATTATGTAGGACTTGAAGATGACCACGATATGGGTTTTAAATACATGCATACAGGAGAAAAATTTGAATATCAATTGGCATTCTTTAAAAATTCAGAAGAATTAAGATTTGGTAACAATTCAGAAAATTCTCCAAGTAGATATTCTTATGATGTCACCGGTAGAAACAAAGAGGTAAATCAATTCAATGGAAAAATCATCTACAAATTTGGAGAAGAATCCGCAAGTAGATTAGGTGCTTCCGTAGAATATGGTGGGCTATATAATCTTGATACCGAAGAAATGGGAAATCACTCTGCTTTTGCTTTACATTACGAAATCAACAAAGGAAAGTGGAATGCTAAAGCCCAGTTTATTACTGCTTTCCATAATCCAGAGAATGCCGCTGGAGAATCTACTGATGTGGTTACAATGGCTGCGTATGGATTTCCTTATGAAGTCGCTGCCGACTTTAATATGTATACTTTAGGTATATCTAGAAATGTTCCCGTAGAATGGGGTCCTGTTTCAAACTTGCAGTTTTATAATGATTTTGCGTTTATGGAGAAAAAAGCTGCTGGATTTACTGATTCTTACATGAATACCACTGGATTTTTAATATCTGCTGGAAATGTGTATACTTATGTTGATTATGCTGCAGGATACAATCATTCTTGGTTAGGAGGAAACTTTGTTGATGATTTCGCTAAAGGGAATCCAGATGCTAAATGGGAAGCGAGGTTTAACGTAAATGTTGGTTACTATTTTTAGAGTTTATATAACACTGGGGGCCCCAAACTTTCATAAAAATTAAATTACATTAAAAATAAATTGCTTTATGGCTAAGAAGATCATAAGAAGTGATGAGAAAAAATCCATTTTTGGATTAGATGTTAATGGTCCTGTGTTTTTCACATCGGCGATTATCATCACCATCATAATAGCGTTAACCCTAATTTTTAAAGATGGGGCAGAACAAGTTTTTACAGCGACACAAGATTATGTTGCAAATAAGGCGGGCTGGTTTTTTATATTAAGTGTAAATGTTTTTCTAATATTTATGATTTATTTGGCCTTCAGCAAATTTGGCCATATAAGAATTGGAGGACAAAGTGCTAAACCTGAATTTAAAACCATTTCTTGGTTTGCGATGTTATTTAGTGCGGGAATGGGAATTGGATTGTTATTTTGGAGTATTTCAGAACCGGTTTATCATTTTCTAAGTCCTCCAATGGCAGAAGGCGGAACCGCAGAAGCCGCTAAGGAAGCTATGAAATACACCTTCTTGCATTGGGGTTTTCACGCTTGGGCAGTGTATGCATTGGTAGGATTATCACTAGCGTATTTTACTTATTCTCGTGGACTTCCACTTACTATCAGATCGATTTTTTATCCTTATTTGGGTGATAGAATCTACGGAAAAATAGGAGATGCAATAGATATCTTCGCTGTTATTGCCACCTTATTCGGTCTTGCTACTTCTTTAGGAATGGGAGTGCAACAAATTGCAGCTGGATTAAATCATCTCTTTGGAATAGATAGCGGCGTACAAACTCAAATTCTGCTAATTGCAGGAATAACAGCTATTGCTACTGTTTCGGTTGTTTTAGGAGTAGATAAAGGAGTACGAGTTTTGAGTGAATGGAATATGAGAATAGCAGTTCTATTTCTGGGAATAGTTGTCGTATTAGGACCAACAATCTTTATATTTAAATCCTTCGTACAAAATACAGGGAGCTATTTTTCCAGTATTTTGGAAATCGGAACTTGGACAGAAAGTTACACCGGATCTAATTGGCAAAATGCTTGGACCGTCTTTTATTGGGGATGGTGGATTGCCTGGTCTCCTTTTGTGGGAATGTTCATCGCTCGTATTTCCAAAGGGCGCACGGTGCGTGAGTTTATATTGGGAGTTTTATTAGTACCTTCACTTGTGACTTTTTTCTGGATATCAGCTTTTGGAAGTACAGCAATACATATGACGCTCCTAGGAGATGATACTATTGCAAATGCCGTGAATGATAATGTTGCGACTGCTCTTTTTGTGTTTTTGGAGGATTATCCTTTTGCATTTATTCTTAACATTATAGCGATAGTTTTAATTTCAGGATTCTTTATTACCTCTTCAGATTCTGGGTCTTTGGTAGTAGATAATTTAACTTCTGGAGGTAAAATAGATGCGCCTGTAGGTCAAAGAATCTTTTGGGCTATCACTGAAGGTGGTGTTGCTTCAGTTCTTTTATTGGGCGGAGGATTACAAGCTCTTCAAACAGCTACTATAGTAACTGGGTTGCCTTTTGCTGTGATTTTGATAGTCATGTGCTTTTCACTTTACAAAGGTTTAAACGAAGACCTGAAGAAACTTAATAAAAGGGAATTGCAAAAGGATTTTGAAAATTACGAGGAAATAGTTTCGGAGATTATGAAAAAACAAAGTGTTAACCAGCAAAACAATATTAAATAAACCTAATAATGACTGAAATAAAAAACATTATGGTCGCCTTAGACCTTTCAGATATAGATAATGCCTTAATTGAGTATGCATCATTTATAGCTGAAACCCTTAAGGTTGAAAAAGTATTTTTTGTACATAATATCAAAAAGTATGAGATCTCAGAATTATTTGAAGAACAGTTAAAGGATGTTAATCTTGACGAAATAATAGGAGATGAGTTAAACGAAAAGGTAGAACAAAAATTTACATCCTCAGTTGAATGGGAAGTTCTTATTTCAGAAGACCCTTATTCTGAATCCCTTATCAATTACATTGTAAACAAATATGAGATTCAACTGGCCTTAATTGGAAATAAAAACAAGTCAAAAGGCACTGGAGTCGTTAGTGGAAAGTTATTACGTCTGCTTAAATGCAACATTCTATCTATCCCAAAAAATGCGAAACCGGTGATTACGAATATTTGGGCAGGGACAGATTTTTCAAGTGCCTCCAAAAAAGTTTTTGAAGTAGCTGAAGTGCTACAGACTTCTACTGTAGCTAAAGTAAAAGGCGTGCACGTGTACAATGTGCCGCTTCAATTCAGTCCATACATTCCAAAAGAGCATCTCGATCTTAAGATCGAGAATCATTTAAAGGAAAAATATGAGAAGTTCATTAAAAAGATTAAATACAAAGGGGAGTTAACTTCAGAAATAATTCCGGGAAGAGATAGCGGGATAGCGGAAAAATTACGTGCTAAAGCCATAGTTGCTAAGGTAGATCTCATTATTGTAGCAGACAAAGGGCGTAATACATTCTCTTCTTTACTTGTAGGAAGTGTTACTGAGGAGTTGTTTAATCAAGATCTTGAAATGCCTTTATGGATCGTAAAGTAGGAAATTCAAACTTGAGCTAAACCTACTGAATATAGAGGTTAATAAAGGGTTGACGTTTATTTTGGGTAGCTTCGCTTTTTTAGATCAGCAAGCTTAACTCGATAATAGATTCAATTATATTACAAAGAATAGTAATCCACGACTTTAGTCGTAGGTTACTATTTTAATGATGTTAGTAAAATGATCTCAACCAGTTCAATTAGTAAGGCCTTAGCATAGAAAAATTATAAAGCCGCAATCATCGAGATGATTGCGGCTTTATTCAACAAACAATTTAAACTAAAAACTATCTTTTTGCTTAAAAGCAATATTCGTTTTCTGCTACTAATTTGGAAGCAATAGTTTCTCTTAAAGCTACAATATTTGGCATATTAGTATATTTAGTGAAACGTCTTAACCCCATTAGCATCATACGTTGCTCATCTCCTTCTGCAAAAGAGATAATACTTTCTTTTCCTTTTTGGGTTACAACATCAACCGCTTGATACAAATATAATTTTGCCATTGCGATTTGTTCTTGTATTTTGTCTTCACCTTCTTTTTTGGCAGTTTTCTCTGTTCTAAGGATAGTACTCTCTGCCATGTAGATTTCGATCAAAATATCAGCAGCAGCCATTAATAACTGTTGGTGTGCTTCTAAATCTGGTCCGTATTTTTGAATTGCTCCACCTGCAACCATTAAGAATGCTTTTTTCAACTTACCAATCATTTCCTTTTCTTCTGCAAATAATTCAGAATAATCAGGGGCGTCGAAAGAAGGTATTCCCATTAACTCTTCTTGTACTTTTGAAGCTGGTCCTAGTAAATCAACATGACCTTTCATTGCTTTTTTGATCAACATTCCTACTGAAAGCATTCTGTTAATTTCGTTAGTACCTTCATAGATACGAGCGATACGAGCATCTCTCCAAGCACTTTCCATAGGCGTATCTTCAGAGAATCCCATTCCACCAAAGATTTGGATTCCTTCATCGGCACAATTTTGTACATCTTCAGATACAGCCACTTTAAGGATTGAACATTCAATAGCATATTCTTCGACGCCTTTTAATTCGGCATCTTGATGTGATACTCCTTCCGCTTCACGAGCAGAGATTCTATCTTCAATATCTTTTGATGCTCTATAGGTAGCGCTTTCTCCAGCATAACAAGAAGTTGCCATTTCTGCTAATTTTGAGCGAATCGCTCCGAACTTGGAAATTGCAGTGTTAAATTGGACTCTTTCGTTTGCATATGCTACTGCATTAGAAATTACTCTACGTTGTGCGTCAAGACAGGCTGCAGCTAGTTTAAGACGTCCAACATTCAAGGCATTCATTGCAATTTTGAAACCATTACCTCTTTCAGAAAGCATGTTTTCAACTGGCACCTTCGTTTCATTAAAGAAAACTTGACGAGTTGAAGAAGCACGAATTCCTAATTTGTGTTCTTCTTCTCCCATTGAGATTCCATTGTCTTTCGTATTTTCTACAATAAAACCAGTGATGTTTTTATCATCTCCAATACGTGCAAAAACGATGAATACACTACAGAATCCTGCATTCGAAATCCACATTTTTTGACCCGTAATTGAATATGTTTTTCCGTCTTCAGATAAAACAGCTTTTGTTTTTCCTGAATTGGCATCTGATCCTGCACCTGGTTCAGTAAGACAATAAGCACCAAACCATTCGCCAGAAGCTAATTTAGGTACGTATTTTTGCTTTTGTTCTTCTGTTCCGTATAATGTGATTGGCATAGTTCCAATTCCTGTATGTGCTCCAAAAGCAGTAGAGAATGACCCCGTTGCTCCTGAAATATAATCACAAACCAAAACCGTATTTACAAATCCCATTCCCATTCCGCCGTAAGATTCAGGAACTGCAACACTAAGAAAACCCAAGTCTCCCGCTTTACGCATCGTTTCTTCAGTTAAAGCGTAGTCCTTTTTTTCAAAACGCGCTTTATGTGGCCATAATTCTTTATCTACAAACTCTTTTACAGAGTCGCGCATCATTATTTGTTCTTCATTGAAGTCTTCTGGTGTGAAGATATCTTCGCACTTGGTCTGTTTTACAAGGAATTGACCTCCTCTAGTTACGTTGCTCATTTTGTTTTGTTTTAAGTAATAGACTTTCAGTTAATAGGAGTCTAATTTTATAATTTGTTTACGTTGACTTGTCATTCCGACGAAGAAGGAATCCCATTATGATATTCCATTCTAATATTTTGAGATTCCTTCTTCGTCGGAATGACAAAAGAAGGAATTTT
Source organism: Porticoccaceae bacterium (assembly GCA_047635475.1). Taxonomy (GTDB): domain Bacteria; phylum Bacteroidota; class Bacteroidia; order Flavobacteriales; family Flavobacteriaceae; genus Flavobacterium. Next base: position 20,832 of record JBLIKQ010000023.1, on the reverse strand, counting down.
ATTTTATTTACATTAGCTCATAAACCCCGGCACTTCCTTGACCTGTTCCTACACACATAGTTACGATGCCATATTTGCTACCACGTCGTTTCATTTCGTCAAATAACTGAACGGATAGTTTAGCGCCTGTGCATCCTAGTGGGTGTCCCATGGCGATAGCACCACCATTTACATTAATGATATCAGGGTTTAAATCAAGCTCTCTTGTCACGGCTAGCGATTGCGATGCAAAAGCTTCGTTCAATTCGATTAAATCAATATCATTGATTGATAGACCTGCTTGTTTCAATACCTTTGGTATTGCTTTAACAGGTCCTATTCCCATGATTCTAGGTTCAACTCCTGCAGAAGCAAAGTTTACTAATCTAGCGATCGGCTCTAGATTTAATTCTTTTACCATTTCTTCACTCATTACGAGCACAAAAGCAGCACCATCACTCATTTGTGAAGAGTTACCAGCTGTTACGCTTCCGCCAGCTTCAAAAACAGGTCTTAAACCTGCCAAAGCTTCTTTGGATGTTCCAGCTCTTGGTCCTTCGTCTTTATTGACTACGTATGATTTAGTCTCTTTTTTACCATTCTCATTGATAAACGTATGTTCTACCGTGATTGGAACGATCTGTTTGTCAAACTTGCCCTCAGCTTGCGCTTTCAAGGCTTTCATATGAGAATTATAAGCAAACTCATCTTGCTCTTCTCTGGAAACTTTAAATTGTTGAGCAACCGCTTCGGCTGTCAATCCCATTCCCCAGTAGTAGTCTTCATTTCCTGCTTTTGCAACAGCATAATCCGGAGTAGGTTTGTAACCTCCCATTGGAATGAAACTCATGCTTTCGGCACCACCTGCAATAATACAATGTGCCATTCCAGATTGAATTTTAGCTGTAGCCATACCAATGGTTTCTAATCCAGAAGCACAATAACGGTTAACCGTTACGCCAGGAACATCTTCGATTTTTAATCCCATTAATGAGATTAGGCGCCCTACGTTCAATCCTTGTTCTGCTTCCGGCATAGCATTTCCTACCATAACGTCGTCGATGCGCGTTTTTTCAAAATCAGGCAGCTCATTCATCATATATTCGATGGTTTCTGCGGCTAATTCATCAGGTCTTTTAAATCTGAACACTCCTTTTGGGGCTTTCCCCACGGCTGTTCTGTATGCTTTTACTATATAGGCTGTTTTCATAATATTATTTTGAATTTTGAATTATAAATTTTTAAATTATCTGTTGATATAAATATTTTGAGGCATTTAAAATGCAACATTTATAATTTAAAATAATTAATTACGTAACGGTTTCCCTTTGGTTAACATAAACTGGATTCTCTCTAATGTTTTTCTTTCTGTACAAAGTGACAAGAAAGCTTCACGTTCCAGATCCAACAGATATTGCTCGCTTACCAATGTAGGTTCAGACAAATCTCCTCCAGCCATCACATAAGCAAGTTTGTTGGCGATTTTTTTGTCGTGTTCAGAGATATATTTTCCCGCAGCCATCTGGTCAGTTCCTACTAAGAACATTCCTAAAGCCTGTTTTCCTAATACTTTTACATCTGTTCTACGGATTGGTTGTGTGTAACCAGCTTCGGCCATTATTAAGGCTTGTTTCTTAGCCTCGGCAATTTGACGGTCTTTGTTAACTACAATAATATCTTTACCCTGTTGTAAAAGGCCTGAGTCAAACGCTTCGTAACCAGAAGTGGATACTTTTGCCATAGCGATAGTCAAGAAATATTCCTGCAGTACATTCAGCTCCACATCATTTTTGTGGAATAAATCTGAAGCACGCAATGCCAATTCTTTAGATCCACCACCACCAGGAATCACTCCAACTCCAAATTCAACCAATCCCATATAGGTTTCAGCTGCAGCGACTACTTTATCAGCGTGTAAGCTCATCTCGCAACCACCACCAAAAGTCATTCCGTGCGGTGCAACTATAACTGGAATAGAGGAGTAACGTACACGCATCATCGTGTCTTGGAAGGTTTTGATAGCCATGTTTAACTCATCATATTCTTGCTCAACTGCCATCATGAATATCATTCCGATATTGGCACCAACAGAGAAATTTGCAGCTTGGTTACCGATAACTAATCCTTGATATTCATTCTCTGCTAAGTCAATTGCTTTATTGATTGCTTGTAAAACATCACCACCAATAGTATTCATTTTTGATAGGAACTCTAAGTTCAATATTCCGTCTCCTAAGTCAGTGATAACACCACCGCTATTGCTCCATACTTTTTTGCTTTCGCGAATGTTGTTCAGTATGATAAATGAATCTTGACCTGGAATTTTAGTTTGTGATTTCGTAGGAATATTGTAGAAAAAAGTAGCGCCATCTTTAACAGAGTAAAAACTTTTGCTTCCTGAAGCAAGCATATCATTTACCCAAGCAGCTGGAGCAAGTCCTTCGTCTTTCATGATTTCGATTCCTTTTTCGACACCTATAGCGTCCCAAATTTCGAATGGACCATTTTCCCAACCGAAACCGGCTTTCATGGCATCATCGATTTTGTATAATTCATCTGAGATTTCAGGAATTCTGTTCGAAACATAAGCGAACATTCCGGCAAAGCTTTTACGGTAAAATTCACCCGCTTTGTCTTTTCCTTTTACTAGAACTTTAAAGCGCCTAATTGGTTTGTCAATTGTTTTTGTCAATTCTAAAGTCGCAAAAGAAGCTTTTTTAGCCGCTCTGTATTCCAAAGTATTCAAGTCCAAAGTCAAAATTTCTTTTCCTTCTTTTTTATAGAAACCTTGTCCAGTTTTACTACCAAGCCATTTGTTTTCCATCATTTTGTTGACGAAGTCTGGAAGTTTGAACAATTCGTGTTGCTCGTCATTTGGACAGTTTTCGTAGATTCCGTTAGCAACATGTACCAAAGTATCTAGTCCAACAACATCTACGGTTCTGAATGTAGCCGATTTGGGTCTACCTATTACCGGTCCAGTCAATTTATCTACTTCTTCAATAGTCAAGCCCATTTCTTTTACTAAGTGGAACAAGCTCTGAATTCCGTAGATACCAACACGGTTTCCAATGAATGCTGGAGTGTCCTTAGCTACAACCGAAGTTTTACCTAAAAATTTCTCTCCATATATTGTAAGGAAGTCTAAAACTTCTGTTGAAGTTTGTGGTCCAGGAATAATTTCAAATAATTTTAAGTAGCGCGCAGGGTTAAAAAAGTGAGTTCCACAAAAATGTTTTTGGAAATCCTCGCTTCGTCCTTCACTCATAAAGTGAATTGGAATTCCTGATGTATTTGAAGTAACCAAAGTCCCTGGCTTTCTGAATTTTTCGATCTGCTCAAAAACTAATTTCTTGATGTCTAAACGTTCTACGACTACCTCGATAATCCAGTCTACACTGGCAATTTTGGCCATGTCATCCGTTGTATTTCCAGTTGTAATTCGGTTCGCAAATTTCTGACTGTAAATAGGTGAGGGCTTCGATTTCAAGGAATTTGCTAAATGCTCATTTACCAATCTGTTTCGAACGATTTTACTTTCTAAGGTAAGACCTTTTTTAGTTTCGGCATCAGTAAGTTCTCTTGGAACAATGTCCAAAAGTAAAACTTCAACTCCAATGTTGGCAAAATGGCAAGCAATTCCTGAACCCATAATTCCGGATCCTATCACTGCAACTTTTTTAATTGTGCGTTTCATACTTAGGTTTATATTTATTTTTATTAAATCTCGAAAGCTATCGGTTTGGCAGCGCCATCTGCATCGTCTTTTAGACTGAAGGTGCCGTCAATTTCTGAATGCTCATTAGGGGTAAATATATTTTTCTCTTGAATTAATTCGTTTATTGTCTCTGCTACTTCAAAGAAGTGTTGGAGTTTTTCATCAGTAATATGTTGTTTTACGGAATCGTTAAACTTCAAAACGGTGTTCTTAGATAACTCTCTTTTTTCTTTACCAAAATCAGTTAGATAAATCAATACACCCCGACCGTCATATGGGTTTTTCTTTCTGACTATTAGTCCCTTTTCTTCCATAGATTTTAGGGTTCTAGTCAAACTAGTAGCCTCCATTCCCATTTTTGGACCTAAGGATGTTGAAGGTGTCCCATTGTCCTTATCTATACTAAGTAATGCAAATCCTGTTGCCATGGTTGCACCATATTTAGAAGCTTCTTCATTATACATTCTTGAAACTGCTTGCCAGGTTGCTCGCAGTACATAATCTATTGTTTTGTCTTTCATATGTAACTATATCGATTTCAAATGTAATGAAAAAATACTATGCACGCATAATAAATTAAAATATTTTTTTGTTAAAAATTTAGAGAAACAAAAAATACCTTTCTAGAATGAAGGAGTTTTTACTAGAGAATAATATTATTTTTATTTTGTAGTTTCATCGATAAAGTCTATTGTGGGATAGGCTCAAGTAGCTAATTTTGTATGAAGAGTAGCTTTAGTTGCTATATTTTGAATATTCGAAAGCTATGCTTGAAGAAATTAAAATTTCGTAGATAAACTGTTGAAACTCTCCAATTATTATTTGGGGGAGTTAATCATTTTGATAGCGAAGCAATATGCGACTAGCGCATAAAGATGTAAGCCTTAAATAAAAGCCTTGTTTCTAAAAAGAATAAGAGAAGACTGCTGTTTTTACCTTGCTTAGGTAAGTTTTTAAAATTAGCTAAAACAAAAGAAAAGAAAAAAAACCTATTACCAAATCTAAAAAAAAAAGCTCTCCTAAAATTGGAAAGCTCAAATTATTGCGACATTTTTTTTATTATGACTTCTTAAACTCTCCGCTGTCCACATCTTTCAGGAACTTGATCACGCCAGGAAAGTAGGTTTTTGGATCATCATACTGCGAAAGGTGGCTTCCATTCGGGCAAAATAAGTAGCGTCCGTTTTGGACCTCGTTAGCAATCCATTTCATGTGATCGGGGTCCATGGTATCGTATTTTGAACCTATGGCTAGTGTAGGAACCGTTAAGGTTTTCAATCTGTTCTTGACATCCCAGTTTTTTAAGGAAGCGTTTCCGGTGATACCAAATTCGGAGTGTCCTTGCATGAACACATAAACCTCAGGATTGATATGCTTGAAACATCTGTTGATGGATTCAGGCCATTGGTCCAGCGGCATTCTCAAAATATGCTTTGTATAGTAATATTTAAAAAGTAATTCGCTGTATTTTGGATTATCAAAATCATTGTTCTTCTCGATATCCTGTAATTGCTTCAGGATTATTGGGTCCATTTGTGGTGCCAGCACCTCTTTTGCGTAAGCGTTGTATTCTGGAATGCTTGCCATCATATTAGAGATGATTAGACCTTTAAGGTTCTTCTGGTATTTTAAAGCGTATTCCATGGCTAGGATTCCGCCCCAAGATTGTCCCATTATATAAAAGTTAGAAGAGTCTAATCCGAGTGCAATGCGCACTTGTTCTACTTCCTCAACAAAGCGCTCATTAGTCCATAGACTGCTGTCTTTGGGTTGGTCGCTATAGTAAGAACCTAGCTGATCATAGTAGATGTATTCTATGCTTTCGTTAGGAAAATAGCCGTCAAAAGATTCGTATAATTCATGCGTTAATCCGGGGCCGCCGTGAAGTAGCAAGACTTTTATCGTTGGATTATTCCCCACGGTTTTTGTCCAAACTTTGAAAGTGCCTTTTGGCGTTTTGATTGGAATCATTTTGATACCACCAGTAAGTCGGTCATCGCGTTTTGAAAAATCTAAGTAATTTGCTTTTATCGAATCTTCTTGTTTTTTTTCCTGACAAGAAGAAAAAAAGAGCAAACTTATAAAGGAACAAATTACGATTTTCAGTTTCATAACGCAAAGATTTTTATAATAGACTAGTTATATATTTTATGGAATAAATCGATGTATCTTTCCATGACTATTTTTCGTTTCAGTTTAAGAGTTGGAGTCAATTGGCCTCCTTCGATAGACCAAATGTCAGGAGTCAGTTCAAAACGTTTAATTTTTTCCCAGTTCCCAAATTTTGCATTCAAGAGGTCAATTTCCTCTTGCATTCTTGCAATAACTTCTTCATTGGATACGATTTCTTTATTACTCATACCAACATCTACTCCATGAATTTTTGCCCATTCTTTTACAAAATCAAAATTGGGTTGTATGAATGCGGCTGGCATTTTTTGCCCGTCACCGATAACCATAATTTGATCAATAAAACGGGATTGTTTCATTGTGTTTTCAATTATCTGCGGCGCAATGTATTTCCCTCCTGAGGTTTTAAACATTTCCTTTTTACGATCGGTAATTTTCAAGAAGCCTTCTTTGTCAAATATACCTATATCTCCTGTGTGGAAATAGCCATCGATGATTACTTCATTCGTTAGTTTCTCGTCTTTATAGTAGCCCATCATCACGTTAGGTCCTTTGCAGAGGATTTCGCCGTCTGCGGCAATGAGTACCTCTACGTTGTCGATTACTTTACCCACCGTTCCTACTTTGTAGCCTCTATTCCTCATTTCTGTCACAGAAATCACAGGAGAGGTTTCTGTCAAGCCGTAACCTTCCATAACTGGAATTTCGGCAGCAGCAAATATTCGAGATAATCTAGTTTGTAATGCAGCACTTCCAGAGACCATGAGCTCTAAGTTGCCACCCAAACCTTCTTTCCATTTACTGAAAATTAATTTTCGTGCAACTTTAAGTTGCATTTCATACCACCAGCCATTTGCTCCATAAGGTTCATAGCGTAATCCTAAATCAATAGCCCAAAAGAATAAGATTTTTTTGATTCCAGTTAATTCGGTACCTTTTGCATAAATTTTATCATAGACCTTTTCAAGAAGTCTTGGTACAGCTGTGATTACGGTTGGTTTTACTTCTTTAAGGTTGTCACTAATTTTATCAATGGCTTCGCCAAAATAAATTGAAACACCATAATATTGGTATAAATACAAAATCATGCGTTCAAAAATATGGCAAATTGGCAGAAAACTCAAGGCCCGAGTTTCTCCTGGTTCAAACGGAATTCTCGAAGCACTGTCCAAGACGTTAGAAACAATATTTTTATGTGATAGCATTACCCCTTTAGGTCTTCCGGTTGTCCCTGAAGTATAAATGATGGTAGCTAACTCTTCTGATTTAACATTATTTTTTCGGGATTCAACCTCATTTTGATTGCTTGGATCAAGCCCAAGAATTAATAATTCATTCCAGTTTTCGCAGCCTTCAATTGTGTTGAAAGAATACACTTCTTTAAGATTTGGAACCTTATGTCGTATTGAATTTACTTTATTAAGTACTTCTACATCAGAGACGAAACAATAAATTGAACCAGAATGATTCAGGACGTATTCGTAATCGTCCTCAGAAATCGTAGGGTAAATAGGAATAGTTTGTGCTCCTGTTTGTAGAACACCAATGTCCATGATGTTCCACTCGGTTCTATTAGTGGAAGATATAAGCGCAATTTTATCATTTTTTTGAACACCCATTCTCAAAAGTGCTCTTGAGATTGAATTGGCTTTTGCGATATATTCTTGAGTTGAAGTCTTTACCCAAACTCCGTCTTGCTTTGTAACTAAAGCATCTGGAATTGAAGTGAATTTATCTTGTTGATAATAAGGAAAATCAAATAGTCTGGTTATAGAAGTCATTAATCAAATGGTTAAATTGACTCGCAAATTAAATAAAAAATCATTGTTATTGTGTTTTTTTTTTAAATAATTAAAAAATTAAGACCGCATTAAGACGACGTTAAGATAAAATTACGCAATCGATTTCTTAGAGTGTGGTTTAAGTTGTTGATTATGTGATAGCAGACTAATTGGGCAGTTTTTGGGCTCGATTTGTTTAGTCTTTGCTCTTGCCTCCTAAAATAAACATTTTCTTCTTGAAATTGGTAGATAAGTGAGCATAAATTGATAAGGCATCATTTTTTATTTGCTTTTTTACCTTGTAAATGACCTAGCCAGCTTTTGACTGTTGCTAAACTAATTTTGTTTGTGTGTTCTATCCTCATGCTATATAGCGCGCCAGATTAGATAAAAAAAGTTAAGAAATGGAATTGAGGTGACGAGCAAGATATACGCCCATACTAAAGCAAGACTGAAGAAGATAACCACCCGTGGGAGCGTCCAAATCTATCATTTCTCCTATGCAATAATGCTGTTTCATCTTTTTTAATTGGAAATTTGCATCTAGAGCGTTCAATTTAATTCCGCCAGTTGTTGAGATGGCATCATCCAGTAGGGCAGAGCCTGTGATTTCTCTAGCTAGCTTTTTTATATTTTGCGCTAAAAGTTCTGAATTAAGATAGGTTTCTTTTGAAAGATAGTTTTTCAAAAGTCCAATTTGCGCGGCATTCAACTTAAGCTCTTTTTGTAATTTTTCGCCCGTTTTTTTGAAATCTGATTTTGTGAGCTTCTCAACCAAATCATTATAAGTTAATGTTGGTTTTAGATCCAGAAAGACAGCGGCCTTTTGTGTTTTGTCACGTTGTTTCTTTATCTGCGGGCTGATGGCATATATTGCATTGCCTTCTAAACCGAAGCGCGTAATCACCACTTCGCCTTTTTGTTTCTCATATCCACAGCCTATGGCTATGTTTTTAAGCGGGCTTCCTTCGTACTTATCCATAAAATCGATATCCCGGTTGACACGGTAAGCGTAATTCGACGCTTTAAAAGGAACGACTTCAATCTCTTGTCTTTTAAAAAAATCAAGCCAGCTTCCATCCGAGCCAGTTATTTTCCAGCTGCTTACACCTAGAGCAAAAATGTTATAGTCAGACTTTACCATTTTGTCAGCATTGAAAATAAGGTCTTGGTTGGTGTTCCAGCCCTTCCAAGTATATTGATAATTAATGCTAACCCCTCGCTTATTGAGAACATCAAGAATTGCGTTCAGAACGGCAACAGGTTTAATTCCGCTTTCAGGACAGACACGTTTACTACTTCCTATGAAGGTGGGAATACCCATGAGGTCAATCCATTTTTGAAAGTCTTAATTGTCAAAATCAAGTAGGGCTTCCTGTATAAAATGGGAAGGTGTATAGCGTTCTATCAGTTGTGCAATGGGTTCAGAATGGGTCAGGTTGAATCCGCCTTTTTCGGCCACAAGGAATTTTCTTCCAAGGGTTTTATTTTTCTCGTAAATGCTAACATTGAATTTCAGCGGATCGAGAAATGCGGCGAGTAAAAATGCTGCAGGTCCTCCTCCAATAATTGAGACTGATTTTTTCACCTTGCAAAAATACTCTTTGTTTAAGGATAATACTTGATATCGTTGTTTATTAGTTAGTGGGACACTAAAACGAAATATAATCTGGGTTGATTTTTCTAGTAAACGATTTCAGTTAATTATTTAGAATAAAAAAAACATGTGTCTATTGAAGTCGTTGCAAATTTAAAAAAAACTACTATAATTTGTTTTTAGACAATGATACATAAAAGCAAATTATGTGGCGCGTCAAAATCGGTTTTGTGGAACTTAAAGAGGAAGATCTTGCTTTTGTCGGAGGTAGTGTTTTTTAATTCAACAAAGGTTAATAATAAGTTAAACAAATCTTCTTCAGTCAGTTTATAACTGTTAAAAGATATTTTTGATTTTGAAAACTATAAATAACTAATAAGTGAATAAAATTATCGTTTTAACCGCAGTCGCCGCAATGATGCTCGCGCCAACGTCGCACTTTGCGCAGTCAAAGCGCAAAAAAAATAAGAAAACTGAAGTGCCCGTAGCGGCGCCCGCAGAAAAAAAACCTGAAGTTACCATCAAGGAGTACAGCAAGGTAATTACTAAGGAGGCAATTTCTGATCAGGGATTGTTTATTGTTCACAAGGTGGACAAGAAATATTTTTTTGAAATCCCAAATGTGCTGTTAAACAAGGATATGCTTTTGGTCAGTAGGTTATCAAAAATCCCATCTGATCTTGGAGGTGGCTACGTAAATGCAGGTTCAGAAACTAATGAGCAATTGATAGTATGGCAACGTTTTCAGGATAAAATACTCATAAAGTTGAAGTCTTATAAATCAATCGCTAACGATAGTCTACCCATCAGTATTTCAGTAAAATCAAATAATTATGAACCTACCTTGTTTGCCTTTGATATTGTAGCGTTTAGCAAAGATTCTGCGAATACCGTAATTGATGTGACTAAATTTTACAGTTCAGATGTAAAGTCTATCAGCGGACTGTCGGCAGCTATGAGGGAAACATATAAAGTAAAAGGACTGGATGATTCTCGAAGCTTTATCAATACAATGCGCAGTTTCCCAATGAATATCGAGGTCGTTCAAGACTTTAGCTATAATGCCTCAAAACCCCCAGTTTTAGAGGATTCGGAAACCATAAGCATCCAGATGAATCAATCTATGATTTTGCTCCCTGAGAAGTTGATGCAACCCAGATTAGCTGATTCAAGAGTGGGGTGGTTCACCATGAGTCAATTTGATTACGGAAGTAATGAGTTAAAATCAGACAGCAAAACCTATCTCCGTCGTTGGAGACTAGAGCCAAAGAATCCTGAAGCTTATGCTCGCGGAGAATTAGTAGAGCCTATAAAGCCAATCGTTTATTATTTAGATCCTGCGACTCCTGAAAAGCTGCGTAAATACATCAAAATGGGAATCGAAGAATGGCAAAAGCCTTTTGAAGGAGCTGGATTTAAAAATGCAATTATTGCAAAAGATGCACCAACTAAAGAAGAAGACCCCGATTTTAGTCCAGAAGATATTCGATATTCGGTTATCCGTTATGTTGCGAGCACAACTCGGAATGCGGTAGGACCAAGTGTAACCGACCCTAGGACTGGTGAGATAATCGAGAGTGACGTGATTTGGTACCACAACCATTTGCGTTCTTACAGGAATAGATACTTATTAGAAACAGGCGCTGCAAACCCTTCAGCACGAACCTTACACACCAGTGATGAGGAAATGGGTGATATGATGCGCATGGTTATCGCTCATGAGGTAGGACATGCACTTGGTTTACCCCATAATATGGGAGCCAGTTGCGCTTATGAAATAGAGAGCTATAGAGACGGTGCGTTTACCCAAAAAAATGGAATTGCAGCCAGTATAATGGATTATGCGAGATTCAATTATATAGCCCAGCCTGGTGATAAAAACATTCGCTTTATACGTCAAATAGGAGCGTATGATCATTATTCTGTTAATTGGGGATACCGTGTAATTCCGAACTCAAATTCTCCTGAATCGGAGACCGCCATACTGGATAAGTGGATTTTGGATAAAGCAGCTAATCCATTGTATAAATACGGAAAACAAAGCAGTAGTTTCGACCCAACTTCACAAACAGAAGATATTGGTAATAATTCGATGAAGGCGAGTTCTTACGGTTTGAAAAACTTACAATACGTTGCGGCACATTTGTCAGAGTGGACTAGTGATGTAACCAATAATTATGAAGATTTAGATGAGCTATATAAAGAATTATTGTCTGTGTGGAGTAGGTATATAGGTCATGTCGTTACCAATGTGGGAGGCGTGTATGAGAACCTACAAAAGCCTGACCAAGAAGGATATGTTTATGAAAGAGTATCAAAATCGCAACAGCAAGAAGCGATGCAATGGTTACAAGAGAATGCATTTAATAGTCCGACATGGTTAGTCAATGTATCAACCTTAAAAAACATAGATTATTCAGGGTACACGGAACTGTTCAGGAACTTGCAAGTGCGACATTTAAATAATGTTTTGAGTTTTGGACGTATCGGAAGATTAATGGATGCGGAGATAACGGGTGGCACTAATTATAAAGCGCTTGACTTGTTTCGAGATATGAGAAAAGGGATTTGGAAAGAAGCAAATACGGGAGTAAATGTGGTTATTTATCGAAGAAACCTGCAACGTGCCTACATTGAAAGGATGAGCTATTTGATGAATGAAGAAATAAAATCGGAAAAGTCAGAAGGATATTATAATGTATCACAATCAGATCTTAGGTCTTTAGTTAGGGGAGAGCTCAATGTTTTAAAAGGGATACTGGTTAGTGCTAAAGGCAAAACGGTAAATACCGAAACGAAATACCATTATGAAGACAGTATAAAGCGAATTGAACTAATTTTAAATCCTAAATAATTTAAGCTTAGAATCAATTTAAAAAATCCGCTACAGGCGGATTTTTTTGCTAAATAAGTATAATGTATTATTTTTTTTTCGAAACAATTTATTGTTGACAAAAGCATCGTTCCACTAAGAAAACTAATTGTGTCTAGCTGCCAAATAACTACTTAATTCTATCGAAAAACGGGAAACTCAATATTTGGTACAAGTAGATTAAAAGTTAGCAAAACAGTGTTGTAGGTTAAAATAAAAAACGAATTAAAACTATAGTTCCAAGAAGTTTTTAGCTGTCGTCAACAAGATATTATGGTAAGAGACTTACTTTTTCTTTTCTTCATTGACAATTAATTTCAAAGAGTTAATATAATCAGTGTCAAACTCTATCACTCTTATTTTGTTTAGCTTAAAACTCATTTCTCCGTCAAATTTACCCTCTGTTCCCAAAAAATCTATTATTAATTCTTCTTCATTTATTTCAATAAGTTTACCGAGGTAAACTGCTTTATCTGATTTTTTTGCAATCTGGAAAATCTCGTGATTAGTTGCCAAAAAATTGATGATAGAAGGCAAATCATGGAGTGGAATTATTTCTTCGGCACTTGTTTTTAAACCTTTAAGCTTAATTACTCTTTCGGTGAATTCATAATCGTCATCTTGAATAATTGACTTGACATTTTTATTTTTTAAAATAGTATAACCGTCAATTATAAAATCAACTGGATTGTTTTTTAGCAATATCCAATCTTCAGTCCAGTCAATTAGAAAACCAGTAAAAACTTCTTTTTGATCTTCAAATACTATTGAAATTAGTTGGCGTAAATATTTTTCCATAATTTTTAATATTTCCTGAGCATTTTACCGCTGGCGATTTGGGTTAAGGCTTGTGCTGGTTTGAAAACCGGGCAGATTTTCGTAATTGCACAAAGTTGAAGCCTTTCTGTTTCGATTTATTAAAGTGTCAATAAGCCTCATCGATAAGAGGTTTAGTGACGAAGTAAATATACATAGAACATTGGAATAACACAGAAGCTCACATAAAATTTAGGCGTCGCTGGCAGAGGTTTTATAGTATTCTACTTTTTTTGATATTAAAATTGGTACCCCATTAAAGATAATCAACTATTTAAGTTGCGCTAAGTCTTCTTAGATGTCTTTTTTCTTTATAAGTCGTCCTCTAGGCTCATCGCCTTCATGTAGCACAAGTTCGGAATGTAGGAACTCTGCTGCGTCGGCTGAATCTTTCACTTTGGAAGCACTGCGTTCTATCATTTCTGCTTCAAATTCAGTTAATACACTTGTCCTCATACCAGCCTCTTTCCATTGAGATGACGGTCTGCATCCCCTTTTTATGCTGCGAGCCAGCTCGAGCGCATCTAGTAAAGCTTGGTTTGCCCCTTGCCCTTTGAACGGACTCATAGGATGAGCTGCATCTCCAATCAAAGTCACTGGCCCTCCTTTTTCCAATAATTCTGACTTGAGTAATTCTCGATCATACACAGGATAGCCAGAAACCTGAGCTTCCTGGGTCACCGCTAAAATGCTAGGAATAGGATCGTGCCATTGAGTTCTGCGACAGGCTTCTTCCTTTAGGGCTTTAGGTCCTTGCACACTTAATGCCTTTGCCTCTTCTTCTGACATTGGGAAGCTAAGTTGCCACATTACTGAATCTGATGCATAGGGCATGATGTAGATTCGCTCATTACCATTGGCGGTTTGAAATACAGTGGCCGAGTCCAGCAGAGGACTATTTAGCCCTTCTAGTGCGGACAAAGGACAAATACCCAATATCACAATACAATCTAGATAACGTAAAGGGGCGATATTGGCAGGAATCAGTAAACTGCGCACAGAACTGCGAATACCATCGGCTCCAACCACGAGATCTGCCTTGGCGTGTTGAATCTCCCCATCGACTTGAAAGCTAAGGTCAATAGCTTCTCCCTCTAATTCCTTAAAACCCATTAATTGATGTCCCCACTGTACTTTATCATGTCCGCCGAGTTGCTCAAGCAATGCTAAACGCAAAGACTGTCTTGCGATATGGATATTTGTGCGTTTCGTAGTCGTTTTAGCACCTGACTGCATCCATTTTCGGACACCCCATTCCCCAATCACTTTCCCTGCCGTTGTATGAACCAGATGTCTTGTTGAAACCACCCCTTCTTTTAAAGAGACAATACCCAAGGCCTCGATTGCTTTACTAGCTTGTTGCAAAGTAAGTCCGTAGCCCTGAGATCGAGTATCAAAGTTACTGTCGCGCTCATAAAGGCTAAAAGGGATTCCTCGTTGCAAGCAAGCCACCGCTAGAGCTACTCCTCCTATACCGGCGCCAATAATAGCAACATGTGGGTAGTTTTTTTCGTCCGCTAGAGGCGGGCTGACACAAGGAACCAATCCGGATCCGAAGCAGTTCAAGCAGGAGTATAGGTGACCTTTAGGACGAACTGGAGCCGTCCCTTGGTTTTTTGTTTTTTTAAATTCATCGCATGCCAGCTGGTAGTGGTCTCTCGCTTTCTTGCTAAGCCCCCTACTTTTTTTGCCACGTCCCTTACATTCTTGACAAATAGTCCAGCTTGACTTTTCATTTTTCAGCTTTTTCACTTGCTATTTATTTCACTCGTTCTTGACTCCACTCTACAATAAAAAAGGGAGCTGGTGCAGTTGATGTTTGTATCACTAGTACAATAATGACTATAACTTTGATTATTTCTATTTAGTCTAATGGTATAAATTTATATTTTTCAGTACCATCAAGACTCTAGCCGTTTTGCGAATTTTGAAAATGATTGTTTTTTGTTGGACGAAAATACGATTAAAAATGGTAATTCTACTAAATTTGAAATGATGCAGAGATGCGCGTTCTGAGAAATTTTTTCTTGTATTCGTAATATCTAAATTAAAACAGGTATAATCCTCCGCCAATTGACAAAAAATCATAGGTGGGTAAGCCTATCTTTAAATGTTCATAGCCCACTGCAAGAAAAAAGTTCTTTTTATGGTATCTGCATTTCAACTCAAACTCATTTACAGGAGCATTATTTATTGAGCTCCATTTAACCGAGCTATAGAGGCTGTATGGTTTTGAAATAAAAACATCAGTGTTTAAACCATAACTAAATCCCGCTTTTTTAATGTCATTTCCAATATAATTTATACCTAAAGTCCAACCCAGATTAAATCTATCAAATCTTATTCTGTCATAACCTATATTAATATTTAGTAAAGACAGATTAGTATAATTTTTTTCAGCCCTATTATATTCTATGAGCGTATGTAAATCTGTTTGTATATAAAAATATTGATAGGGACGAATTTTTACTTTTAAGTGATTTCCATATAAATTGTTTTGACTTAAAAGAAGCTGATTCTCCAAGTCGATCCTTAAATAATTAATCGGAGGCGAAACTGGTACTGAATTCTCGAAATTACCTGATAGATTACCGTCATAAGGATAATTTGATAAATTATTATGTAGATGGTTTTCAGCGTCAAAATTGCCTATTATGGAATAATAAGTAAGATACATAAACCCTTGAAACAAAATGTTTCTAAATTCATTATCGAATGAAACGTGACTTGAAGAATTTGAGTCCCGTTCATTATCTTTATTATTGTTATCGGTTCTCGACGGACTAGTGAGATCCTTTTTTGATCTGTCAATTTTGCTTTGAGAAAAGCAATTGATTGAATTTGCAAGCAAGAATAATAAAAATATTTTAGTTACTGTTTTCATATTTTGTAAAACCATAAAAGGTTCATTTCATTTACGATTACTGTTTTTAAAATGAAGCGCAAGCGTACCAGGCTTTAGCTGTTGAAAATTTATGAAAACGAGTATTTCAGCCTTAACGAGTATATAAATAAAAACGACAACTCTACTAAAAAAGTAATCCATCCAAACTGTTGTTGTGGCTCTGTTCGTTTTTAGCTAAATACCATATGGTAGTTGTTAAATGTAAGATATTTAATCGCTACCTCTTTATTTTTGTAAAGGAAAACAGAAGCGACATCGAATTGCCAAGAAATCTGATCAAAACTCTTGTTTTTAATAAGCCGTTTTTACAATTGTTATGCTCTATTCTCAATAGGAAGTTGGTTCTTGTTCCTTGATTAAACAAGATTGTGAAAATTATTTTTTTTCAAGGCTAAAACATTGATCCTTGAGATATTTCAGGGATACACAGCGCTTACTGATCCTCGATTAATGCGTTTAGATTTGTTTAAGGTGCCTTTTATTTGTAGATTTGCCACCCATCATTAGTAAAATAACAAACAAAATAACGAAATATTTTTACTGCTTATAATTTGGTTTTTAGAAATCAGATGATAAGGGCGGAGGTTTTTTATGGGTGTTAAATGGATATTAATTAGTGTAGGAAATATTTAAACTATACGGATGCGGCGCAAGGAAAAAACCAACCCTGGTTAGGATCTGTTTGAGGAAATACCTTTTCAAATGGGACCACTTATGCTGAAAGGGAAAAGCGTTTCAACATTAATATCGGTTATTACTTGTACTAAGGAAAAAGAGATATTATGGAAGACAAAAGAAAAATAAAAATCAAGGTTGAGGACTTAACCCTGATTTTCGGAAAACGTAAGCAGGAGGCTCTTGCTCTACTTAAAAGAGGTGTTTCAAAAGAAGAAATTCTGAAGAAGACAAAATGTACTGTTGGAGTCAACAATGTTAGCTTCGAAATTAAGGAAGGAGAGATTTTTGTCATTATGGGCTTATCCGGTAGTGGGAAATCGACTTTAATTCGTTGTTTGAACAGACTTAACGAACCTACTTCGGGTAAAGTCTTTTTTGATGATCATGATATCACGCGCGAAACAAATAAAGAGCTATTGGAAACCAGACGTACAGAAATGAGTATGGTGTTTCAAAAGTTTGGTCTTCTTCCGCACAGAACTATTCTTGAGAATGCTGCTTTTGGATTAGAGATTAGGGGAGAAGAAAAGCTGGAACGTGATGAAAAAGCCCTACAGGCGCTTGAAACAGTGGGACTAAAAGGCTATGAATCTCAATTTCCAGCGGAAATGTCAGGAGGGATGCAACAGCGAGTAGGTTTAGCACGAGCTTTAGCAAACGATCCAGGGGTTTTGCTTATGGATGAAGCGTTTTCTGCACTCGATCCACTTATCAAATCGGATATGCAGGATGAGTTGCTAGCCATACAAAGCAAGTTGCACAAAACAATCGTATTTATTACTCATGATTTAGATGAAGCCATGAAAATCGGTGATCGTATCGCTATTATGAAAGATGGTGTTGTGGAACAAATAGGAACTGCAGAAGATATTCTGACAGGACCGGCAACGCCATATGTTGAAGCTTTTGTTAATAAAGTAGATCGAAAAAGTATTATTACGGCTGAATCTCTAATGTTTAAAAAGGTTACGCTGGTTAAAAATGCTAAAGATGGACCTAAAGGTGCCATCCGTAAAATGCGTGAAATTGGAGTTGACATTCTTCCTGTGGAAGATGAAAATAAAAAATTTCTAGGTTACGTTTGGTTGCAAGACTTACTAGAATTGGAAAAAGAAAAAGAAATGTCTATTGAGAAAGCGCTGAAAACAAGTGTACCTAGTGTGTATACAAGCTATTCCGTAGAAGATATGTTACCCCTAATTGTTGGGACTAAATACCCTCTGGCAGTTATAGAGGAAGAAACTGGAAAATTACTTGGTCTTATATCTCAAACTTCGTTGATTATTGAAGCTACGCGATTTGAAGAAAAAGAAATAAGTGAATTAAAAGAACGTGCAAACGAAATGTAATATGGAAAAGTTAATTGATCTTGGTAAATATATAGAAATTGGAATTAATAAACTGGAACAGAACTTTTCCGGACTTTGGGGAGCCATCGATGGCGTTATCTCGTGGACGGTTGACAGTATGAACGAAGTATTGCTTAGCGTTCCTTTTTATATCATTATAGCATTGGTAGCCGTAGGGGCCTACTATGCCAATGCTGGTAAAAATGCTTTTAAAAGGGAAGGATTAAAAAAAGGAGCAGGATTGGCAATATTTGCTGTTTTTGGATTATTGTTGATCTTTGCGATGGGCTACTGGGATGAAGCCATACAAACAACCACTTTGGTTATTGTTTCAACCCTGATTGCGTTGATCTTTGGTGTTCCTTTAGGAATTGTTGCTGCTCGAAGTACAACAGCTGATGTGATTATTAGACCCATACTTGATTTGATGCAAACCATGCCAGCCTTTGTTTATCTGATTCCAGCTATTTTCTTTTTTAGTGTAGGAAACACTCCAGGAGTTGTAGCTACTGTGATTTTCTCTCTCCCGCCGGCAGTACGTTTAACCAGTCTGGGAATTAGAAATGTTGCAGAGGATGTGATAGAAGCTGGGCGCGCTTTTGGTGCAACCGAAAGACAAATTTTATTTAAAATACAGTTGCCTTTGGCAAAACCAACTATTTTGGCCGGAATTAATCAGGTAATATTATTGGCTTTATCTATGGTAGTTATCGCTTCAATGGTAGGAGCTAAAGGACTGGGAAGCATAGTGTATCAGGGAATTCAGCAAAACGATATTGCAAAAGGTTTTGAATCTGGATTGGGTATCGTGATATTGGCTATAATTTTAGACAGAACCACACAAGCGATCGCAAAGAAAAAATAATAACAAGAATAATAATAAATAAATATAATTATGTTGAAATTGAGAAAGTTAGGAATCTTACTTGTAGCTGTACTACTAACTGTTTCAGTTAGTTCATGCAAGGACAGTGATAAGAAAAATGAAGAAGGCAAAAATAAAAAAGAAGTTAGCATCTTTTATCCCAATTGGTCTGAAGGTATTGCATTCACTTATTTAGCAAAAGTAGCACTTGAAGCTGATGGATATGATGTGACGCTTACTAATCTGGCACCAGGCTTAATATACGGTGAATTGTCAAAAGATGACTCAAAAGGGGATGTGTTTCTTGACGCATGGCTTCCTCATACGCACAAAGACTACTGGGCTGACTATGGTGATAAACTTGTAGTATTAGGTGAATCGTTTACTGAGGGCACAACAGGTTTAGTAGTTCCTTCTTATGTTACGATTAACTCTATAGAAGAGTTGAACGCTAATAAAGATAAATTTAACAGTGAAATTATCGGTATTGGTGGTGGATCTGGTATTCATGCCAATACGCTTAAAGCAATAGACCAATATGGTCTTGACTTCGAGCAAATTACTTCAAGTGGACCTGCAATGGTAGCTAGTCTTGAGAAAGCAATCAGAGATAAAGAGTGGATTGTAATAACAGGATGGAAACCACATTTCAAATGGTCTCAAAATGACTTGAAATATTTGAAAGATCCTAAAGGAGTTTACCCAAAAGATGCTTGTACAATTATCTCAAGAAGAGGATTTGAAGCAGATCAACCTGAGGCTGCTACTTTTTTCAAAAACTTTAATCTAGAAGAAGGACAATTGGCCGACTTGATGACTATCATTAAAGACAAGGGAGAAGAAGCAGGAGCAAAAGAATTTTATGAATCTAATAAAGTATTGATTGACTCTTGGATGAAGTAATCTGGATGTTTAAAAACTTTAAATGAATATTTAAAAGGAGCCCATTAATAAAATGTGGCTCCTTTTATATTATTAAGGATCTATGTCTGCTTAATAGTTTAAATCGTGAATGCATCATTTCTCTCGTGGTCAACTTAGTAGACTAGGCAAATAAACCTAATCAAGATTATCTTTTTTAAGAATCCGCACTACAAACGCTACATTCTTTTTTGAGCTGGAGTTGGTCCTCGTTGCAAACAAGAACCAGATGGAGCTACGCAAGCTATCGTAAAGAAATAATAATAACGAGAATAATAAGTAAATATAATTATGTTGAAATTAAGAAAGTTAGGAGTCTAACTTGGAGTTGTATTATTAACTGTTATAGTTAGTTCATGCAAGAACAGTGCTAAGAAAAAAGAAGAAGGCAATAATAAAAAGGAAGTTAGCATTTTTTATGCCAATTGGTCTAACGGAATTGCGGTTACTTATTTGGCTAAAGCAGCACTCGAAGCAAATGATTGTGAGGTAGTACTATCCAATCTGGCACCAGGAATGATATTTGGTGAATTATCAAAAGATGACGGAAAAGGAGATGTGTTTCTTGACGCTTGGCTTCCGAATTCGCACAAAGATTACTGGGCTAAGTATGGTGAAAACCTCGAAGTAATTGGTGAAGCATTTAGCGATGGTACAACTGGTGTGGTTGTTCCTAGCTATGTTTCGATTAATTCTATAGAAGAGTTAAATGATAATAAAGATAAATTTAATAATGAAATTATTGGTATTGGTGGAGGTGCTGGTCTTCATCGCAACACGCTTAAAGTAATAGATGTGTACGATATGGACTATGATCAAGTTACTTCAAGTGGACCTGCAATGGTCGTGAGTCTTGAGAAAGCAATCAGAGATAAAGAGTGGATTGTAGTAACGGGTTGGAAACCTCATTTCAAATGGGCTCAACATGACTTGAAATATTTAAAAAATCCTAAAGGAGTTTACCCAAAAGATGCCTGTTCAATTATTTCAAGAATAGGGTTTAAAGAAGAGCAACCTGAGGCTGCTACTTTTTTCAAGAACTTTAATTTTGAAGAAGAAAAGTTATACGAAGTAATGGGCGCCATTGCAGATAAGGGAGAAGAAGTAGGAGCTACAGAATGGTATGAAGCCAATAAAGTTTTGGTTGATTCCTGGATGGAATAATCTGTAAATTTAAAAACTTTAAATTAATATAAAAAAGCAGCCGCATTATTGCCATGC
>JBLIKQ010000022.1:0-31869 GCA_047635475.1 Porticoccaceae bacterium | reverse complement strand
TAAGTACATGCTTTATTCCATCAAATTCTAAAGTGTGTCCAGCGTTTGGCCCCCCTTGGAAACGAGCAATAATATCATAATTTGCGGTAAGAACATCAACGATTTTTCCTTTTCCTTCATCTCCCCATTGTAATCCTAGTAATAAATCTACGGCCATTCTATTTATTGTTTGTAGTTAATTTTTTTGTTTGATGAACAGCTTAAGAGCTGTTTTTGTTTTTATTCTTTCCTAAATATCAGGATCTGATTGCGAAACCTTTTTTACCCCATAAAAATATAAGGCATGATTGGTTATTTCAATATCAAATATTTCTTCAATTGTACTTTTAATTGTTTGAATTCTCGGATCGCAAAATTCGATTACTTCTCCAGTGTCGGTCATGATAATATGATCGTGCTGTTTGTCGAAATATGATTTTTCGTAATGAGCTTGGTTTTGACCAAACTGATGTTTGCGAACCAAAGCGCAGTCCAATAATAATTCAATGGTATTGTATAAAGTAGCTCTACTTACACGGTAGTTTTTATTTTTCATTTTGATGTAGAGATTTTCTATATCAAAATGTTCTTCGCTTTCATAAATTTCCTGAAGAATAGAGTAACGTTCAGGAGTTTTACGATGCCCTTTCTTTTCAAGATACATTGTAAAAACATTTTTTACAATTTCTTGGTTTTTGTCGTTATCTGTGGAAATGAGTGTCATATCTGGCAAATATAATAAATTTTTTCAGCCTCTTGACTCCCTAAGAGGGAATAAAAGGCGGATTAAATATTTTTTTGATTAAATAATTTTGTTTTATACCTACTATTGAGCTTCGGGACTCAATGGCTAATTTTGATAAATTCTTGTCACCTTATCAATTCCGTCAATTTTTTTAATGTTTTCTATCAGTTTTTTCAAAATAGTGTTGTTTTGCACAATTACTATTACTTGCCCCTTAAATAATCCAGCTGCGCCATTTAACGATATACTCTGGATATTTACGTGCATGTTATTCGATATTACCTTAGTCAACTCATTTGTAAGTCCTAAAGTATCCATTCCCGTAACATTAAGAATAGCTTTAAATTCTTGTTGTGACGAATCTATCCATCTGGCCTGCATTATGCGATAGGCATAATTAGACTGCATGGCAATGGCATTCGGACAATCTTTTTTATGAACCTTAATTCCTTCGTTGATAGTAACAAACCCAAAAACTAGATCTCCAGGAATTGGATTACAACAAGCAGATAGTTTATAGTCTAATTTATCTTGTTCTTTCCCAAAAACCAGCATATCATAATTGCTGTTTAACACTTGTTTGTGTATGTCCGCATCTGCTGTTTGCCCCGTACGTTTCATTTTACTTTTAAAGAAATTCATTAAAATATTGCTTCTCTGTGCAGCAAAATCTTTAAGTTGTTGATTTTCAATAGAGCCCATTCCAACTCTGTAAAATAAATCCAAGCTGGTTTTTAATTTGAAAAAATTAACCAAGTCATTAACAACGGACTCATTTATAGCTACTTTAAGATGCTTAAGTTTACGTGTTAGGAGCTCTTTTCCATCTTCGGCAATTTTTTTGGTATTTTCGTTCAGTACATTTCTAATCTTATTCTTTGCTCGCGAGGTAGTAACATAATCTAGCCAGTTCATAGTTGGCTTTTGATTTACAGAGGTTATAATTTCAACCTGATCGCCGTTTTTTAATTCATAATTAAGGGGTACTAATTTTCCATTTACTCTGGTTCCCCTTGTTTTAATTCCTATTTCGGAATGTATGCTAAAAGCAAAATCAAGTGAGGTTGCGCCTTTTGGCAAAGACTTGATGTCTCCTTTAGGGGTAAAGACATAGATCTCTTTAGAGTACAGATTCATTTTGAAATCTTCTACAAAATCCACCGCGCTGGTTTCTGAATTTTCGAGGGCTTCTTTTAGTAAATTTAGCCAATTGTCTAGGCCCCCTTCTTCAGAGTTTCCATTTTTGTATTTGTAATGCGCTGCATAGCCTTTCTCTGCAATTTCATCCATCCGTTCACTTCGCACTTGTATTTCAACCCATCTTCCTTTTGGACCCATTACAGTTATATGTAGTGCTTCATAGCCAGTAGATTTTGGTGATGAGATCCAATCGCGTAAACGACTTGGACTCGGTCTATAGTGATCTGTTACGATAGAGTATATTTTCCAAGCTAGAAATTTTTCTTCGTGTGGGGTTGATTTGTAAACGATTCGGAGGGCAAACTTATCGTACACTTCATCAAAGCTTACATTTTGAGCCTTCATTTTTCTTCGAATGGAATAGATGGACTTGGGGCGGCCTTTTATGACATAGTCTATTCCTTCAGTATCTAATGATGTTTTAATAATTTCCGAGATATCCTTAATATAAGCATCTTGTTGTTCTTTGGTTTCTTTTATTTTGCTTACAATTTCATTATAGACTGCTGGTTCTGTATATTTTAAACCTAAGTCTTCTAGCTTTGTTTTAATGTTATATAAGCCCAAACGATGAGCTAAAGGAGAATAAATATATAATGTTTCGGAAGCTATTTTAACCTGTTTATGGTTGTCCATTGATTCCATAGTTTGCATGTTATGCAACCTATCTGCTATTTTTATAAGGATTACGCGTACATCATCATTAAGTGTCAATAGCATTTTACGAAAATTCTCAGCTTGCATAGAGACATTCATGTCCTTTTGGACAAGTGCTATTTTAGTCAAGCCTTCGACAAGTTGCGCTACTTTTGGATTAAAAATACGCTCTATGTCTTTTACGGTAGTGGGTGTGTCTTCAACCACATCATGCAATAATGCAGCGGCGATAGATGTTGCTCCCAATCCAATTTCAGAAGCGACAATTTTTGCCACGGCAATTGGGTGGAAAATATAGGCTTCGCCCGATTTTCTCCGTTGGTCTTTATGGGCTTCCACAGAAACATCAAAGGCTTTACGTATCAGTTTTTTGTCTTCGGGAGACAAGGTTTGGTAACTGATACGAAGTAATTCTTTGTATTCTTGAGCAATTGCTTTATTTTCTTTTTCTATATCAATTTCTGTCATAGCGGCATGGTTCATCCTCTAAAAATAACTATAAGATCTGAATTATACAAGTAGATTTTTATAGTGAAAAGTAATCTATTTTTAATCTAATTACTTGACATCATCGAGAATTTTTATTGGTTTTTTATTTTCGTCTAAAGCCACAAAAGTAAAGTTTCCAGAAATCGCTTTTTCTCTTAGGTTGCTGTACATCTGTTCGATATAAATTTCAACTTTCACGTCTAAGCTTGTGTTCCCAATACGAGTTATTGTTCCTATAAGTTCGATAATAGTTCCAGCTGGGATGGGCTTGGTAAAATCAATTTTGTCAGAAGAAACAGTTACACACCTTTTTCTAGTAAAGCGAGTGGCAGTAATAAAAGCTACTTCATCCATCATAAAAAGAGCTGTTCCTCCAAATAAAGTGTCATAGTGATTTGTAGTATTTGGAAAAACAGTTTTGAAAATTCGAGTTTCTGCCTGATTAATTTGTTCTTGTAAATTCATTTAGTAGTTATTAAGAAAGAATGAAGTTTTTATATTTTTTTAAAGTTTAAATCTTGAAAGTCATAACTAAAATCGGTTAATTCCGAAATGGAGTTCATTTTTAATGAGGTCGCTTTTCCAAGTTCATCAAATATAAAAAACAGATGGGCATCTGCATGGAGATAGGCATTATCCCATTTTACCACATAATTGCCTTCTTTGTAGAAAAAGACTTCTCCTTTTAGTTGTGAGGAACGCTCAGATTTAAAGAATAGTTTTCCTTTTTTCTCAGTGATTATTACGTTTCCAAACCAACTGTCTTTATAAATTCCAGTAACAGTGGTAAAGTCAGGCTTAACGTTGGTACTTTTGTTTTTTGTAACAGCAGCCCAAACTTCATCGGTAACTTTATCGGCAGAATCCTCATTAGCTTTTATACGGTTGCTGTAAAGAGTTATATAGTCTTCGGATTCTATACCAAGATAACTGTCTTTTATGGTATTGGTGATTGCACTAAATGCAGCACCTGATTGTTGATTGGTCAATACTATAATCCCCAATTGTAATTCAGGAAAATAAGTGGTTTGAGTTACAATGCCCTCCAGACCGCCTGTATGAGTTACTTCTTTGTAACCTTTTACATCGCTCAAAAACCAACCTAATCCATAAGCTCTAAAATGAGAATTATATGGGGCTGTCGTCTTAATAGGTATTATAGTTTGCGGTGTCCACATATCAGCATGCTCCTTTTCAGAGAACAATGTTTTGTTATCAGGTCCATATTTCCCATTATTCATTTGCATAATTGCCCATTTGCTCAAATCATTTACGCTGGAGTAAATTCCGGCTGCAGCATCAAAAAGTTGGTTTTGATACCGTTGTATTACCTTTAATTTTCCGTCAATAGGTACGTGGGGAGCTATTATATTGGTTGTGTCCTGCAATCGAACAAAAGAAGCAACGCTATTATTCATTTCTAGTGGTTTCATGATGCGTTCTTCCACAAAATCGCACCAGCTTTTACCACTTACCACGTGAATCACTTCTCCGGCCACTATATACAATAAATTATCATAGTCATATTTTGTTCTAAAGGCCGAAACAGGTTTCAAATATTGTAAGTTGTGAATGATATCTTGAACGGTAAAATTACTTCCGTCAGGCCAAATCATCAAATCTCCTGCTCCCAAACCAAGTCCGCTTCTATGGGTCAATAAATCCCTTATCGTGAATTCTTGGGTTACGTAATCATTATACATTTTAAAATTAGGAAGGTATTTGATGACTTTGTCATCCCATCTTATTTTTCCTTCATCAACAAGCATCGCTAAAGCTGCACTTGTAAATGCTTTGCTGTTTGAAGCAATACCAAAAAGAGTGTTCGCATCTACCTTTTCTTTTGTATCAATCGATTTTACACCATAGCCTTCTGCCAAAACCACTTTTCCGTCTTTAACAATTGCCACCGCGATTCCGGGAACATTAAAAGTTTTTATAGTGCGATTGACCAATTCGTCGACTTGGACTGAACTGATTTGGGCAAAAGAAAGCATGGTTGAAATTAATGCCAGTACTATAAACAGTTTATTTTTCATAATTTTAATTTTAGAAATTTTATTTTATTTAGGATGGGATTTATTCCACCGTGTCTGGTCTAGATGACGAAAAGGAAAGGAAAAGACCAAAGATCAACATTTTTAATCAGTGATCACGATCTAAAAACCCCTTTGCCTTTTGGCTTCAAATATTAATATGGCCGCAGCAACAGAAACGTTCATGCTGTCAATTTCCCCTTGCATCGGAATGATTATATTTTGTGTGGCTGCATCACGCCATTCTTGGGTCAACCCAGTTGCTTCCGTCCCCACTACCAGAGCGGTCGGAGTAGTGTAATCTTGAGTATGATACGATGTCGAATTTTGCAAAGTGGCACAATAAAAGTTAATTTTTCGTTCTTTCAAAAAAGCAATGATTTCATCAGTTGTTCCGGTCGCAATTTGATTGGTAAACAGGCAGCCGACGCTAGAACGAACAATATTAGGGTTGTATAAGTCACTTTTTGGATTTGCAATAATAACTGCGTCTAGATTGGCTGCATCCGCAGTTCGCAATAGAGCGCCAATATTTCCCGGTTTTTCGGGAGCTTCCGCCACTAAAATGAGTGGGTTGTCTGACAATACTAAATCGGATAACTGCAGAGATTTTGTTTTGGCTACAGCCAAGACACCTTCGGTAGTATCGCGATACGCTAGTTTTTGAAATACATCTTTGTTGATTTCTATTTGCTCAGCAGTTTTTGCTATTTTTTTTGCTTCAATTTCAGAACAAATTTCTGGATAGAATAAGATTGTCTCCAGCACGTAACCACCTTTTATCGCGATTTCAATTTCTCTTTTACCTTCAATTATAAAAGTACCTGTTTGCTTACGATTTTTTGCTTTTTCCTGTAATAATACCAATGATTTTATGAATGGATTTTGAACTGAAGTAATTTGTTTCAAGATATTCTAAAATTTAATTATTATTTCAAACAAAGATACGCAGAGAACATCCAGTTTTAGAAGTTTAGAAAGGAATATTTATGAATCTAAAATCAGATTGTACAGATAAGTTTATTAGAACAGTTTTACACAACTATTTTTCTTTAATTTCGCATCAGCTGTAATTTCAGCCTAACAAAATGTAGGATTTCAATCTAAACCCACAAAAGAACATGTTTCATTTATTAGATATCATAGGAACAATTGCCTTTGCAATGTCAGGGGCATTGACTGCCATGAGTAAAAAAATGGATGGTTTTGGTATATTTATAGTTGCTTTTGTTACTGCTGTTGGAGGAGGAACCTTGCGAGATGTTATGATTGGGACTAGGCCGGTGGGATGGATGTTAAACTTAGAGTATGTTTATGTAATATGTATCGCTTGTGTTTTTGCCGTATTGTTCAGGAAAAAGTTCGACCGATTGCGGACCTCGCTCCTTCTATTTGATACTATCGGGCTGGGAGTTTTTACTTTAATTGGCCTTGAAAAAGGTATTAATGTTGGTTTGCATCCAATTATATGTATTGCTTTGGGAACGATGACGGCTTGTTTTGGAGGCGTAATTCGTGATATTTTGTGTGCCGAAATTCCGGTCATTTTTAGAAAAGAAATATATGCCACTATCTGTATCCTTGGAGGGCTGGTCTTTTTTATCTTAAAAAAGTTTAATCTTGAAGCCAGTTTCTTATATATTACAACTACTTTGGTCATTATATCCATTCGTTTAATGGCTGTCAAATTCAAATGGTATTTACCCACTTTCGAAAATAAATAAAAAAAGTTTACTTTCGTGATGTCTAAAATTAAAGAGTGAAAAATTATTCTGTCCAACAATATAAAGAAAGTGATTATACTAATTGGAACACTTTTATTAGTGAGGCCAAAAATGCTACGTTTCTTTTTCATCGTGACTTTATGGAATACCACAAAGATCGGTTTGATGATTTTTCAGCACTGATTTATGAAAATGAAAAACTTGTCGCGGTTTTGCCGGCTAATAAAGTTGGGAATAAAGTTTTTTCGCACCAAGGTTTGACTTATGGGGGGCTGGTTTATTCCTCTAAAATAAACGGAGAAAAAGTAGAGGAACTTTTAAATTGTCTTCTATCTTTTTTCAACGATAATGGCGTACAATTTTTTCATTTAAAACAAATCCCTACGTTTTATACTTCAAGAGGAAATGCTGAAGTAGATTTTTTCTTGGCTAAGAAAGGTGCTTTTCTGGAAAGAAAAGAAATGAATTTAGCCGTAAATTTATTTATGCCGCTGACTATTTCAAAAAGTAAATTAAAGCATTTTAGAAAAACGGAACGGTTCAATTTACAACTTGTAGAAGAAACGGTGCTAGACTCTTTTTGGAAATTGGTCTTAGAGCCCAGATTATTGGAAAAACACAAAGCAAAACCAGTGCATACGCTACAAGAAATAAAAAAATTAAAGATGTTATTTCCCCAAAATATAAAACAATTTTCAGTTTATTATGAAGATACTATAGTTGCGGGACTGACATTGTTCGAAACTGAAACCGTTGTGAAATCACAATACGGAGCCACCACTAAAAAAGGGGAGGAGTTACGAGCATTAGATTTTGCATTTATTAGTTTGATTGAAAAATATAAAAGAGTAGGCAAACTTTTTTTTGATATGGGGATTGTTAATGATGACAATGAAAAAGGGTATCACTCTGGACTTTTGAAGCAAAAAGAAGAATTAGGATGCACTATATATAGTCAGGATTTTTTTAAAATGAATCTAACATGATACAATTTCTTGATTTAAGAAAAATAAATGAGCACTACGAAACCGCTTTCCAAGAAAAATTGAAAGTTGTTTTGGATAGTGGTTGGTATATTTTAGGAAATGAAGTCAGGGAATTTGAAAGCAGTTTTGCGAGCTATTGCGGAGCCAAATTCTGTATTGGGACGGGTAATGGTTTTGATGCCCTAGTTCTTATTTTTAAAGCCTACATCGCCTTAGGCAAATTACAGAAAGGAGACGAAGTTATTGTTCCCGCTAACACCTATATCGCTAGTATTCTTTCCATTTTGCAGGCCGATTTAGTTCCTGTTTTAGTAGAACCAAAGTTGGAAACCTACAACATTAATCCCAGTTTTATTTCACAAAAAATCACTTCAAAAACTAAAGCAATTTTAGCCGTTCATTTGTATGGGCAAATAGCCGAAATGGAAGCAATAAATGAAATTGCTTTTGCAAATGATTTGCTCGTAATCGAAGATGCTGCTCAAGCTCATGGAGCAACCTTAGTCCAAAGGCGTGAGTCAAAAGTCGAAAGTAAGAATTCAGGGAGTTTATCTGATGCTGCCGCTTTTAGTTTTTACCCCGGAAAAAATTTAGGGGCGTTAGGTGATGGAGGAGCAGTTGTCACTAATAATTACGAACTCAGCGCAATGATTCAGTCGATGCGGAATTATGGTTCAGTGGTAAAATACCATAATGATTACCTAGGAATGAATTCAAGACTAGATGAACTTCAGGCCTCTTTTTTGAGTTTGAAATTGAGTCAATTAGATACAGATAATGAGCTGAGAAGAGTTGTGGCTAAAAGGTATTTGGCTGAAATAAGTAATGAGAAAATTATCGTTCCTCAGTGGGACTTGTCTAGTAATCATGTTTTTCATTTGTTTGTTATTCGAACAGAAAACAGAATAGAATTACAAAATTATTTGAGGATGAATGGAATACAAACTGTAATACATTATCCAATTCCGCCACATAAACAAAAGGCATTGTCTGGATGGAATAATCTAAGTTTTCCAATTACCGAAAAAATTCATGACGAAGTTTTGAGTTTGCCTATCAGTCCTGTTTTGACTATGAATGAAGTCGGTTTTATCATAGCAGTTTTAAATAAATATTAAATAGTGTCTGATAGTAAAGCCTCATATTCTCATATTATTAAAACTACCTCGCTTTTTGGTGGAGTACAGTTTCTTAGTATTATAATTTCTATAATTCGGACAAAATTAATTGCGATTTTCATTGGTCCTGCTGGAATGGGGATTATTACTTTATTGAATTCAGCTCTAAATGTTTTAAGTAGTGTTTCGGGTTTGGGAATTGAGACAAGCGGTATTAAACATATTGCTAGTAATTATAAAAATAACGATTTAAGTAGTGTTGCTAAGATCGCCACAATAGTAAAAAAGCTGGCATTATTTACCGGTATTTTAGGATGCTTACTTACCATTTTTCTTTCAAGCTGGCTTAGTCAGTTGACTTTTGGAAATTCAAATCATATCTTTTCATTTATTTTCATTTCTGTTACGTTATTGTTCAAGCAGCTGACGGTAGGAGAGTTGGTTATTTTGCAAGGTTTAAGAAGAATGAGACTTTTGGCGAAAGCTAACTTTTATGGAAATTTATTCGGGTTGGTGTTTTCTATTCCACTTTACTATTATTACCGGATTGACGCTATCGTTCCGACAATTATTGTCGCTTCTTTTTCGTCATTAGCATTTTCTTTCTTTTATTCGAAAAATGTTAAACTGGATAAAATTATAATTTCTAAGGAACTATTGACAACCGAGGGGAAAAGCATAATTAAACTGGGAATTCTTTTGACAGTTAGCGGTTTGCTTACTTTGTTAGTAACATATCTAATCCAAATCTATGTTGGGAAACAAGGAGGTTTAGAAGAAGTAGGGTTTTATAATGCGGGTTTCACCTTGTTGAATTCCTATGTTGGGATAATTTTTACGGTAATGAGTACAGATTATTTTCCAAGATTAGCCTCTATTAGTAATGATAATGAAAAAGTTAGAATCAGTGTTGCTCAGCAATCGTTGGTTTCAATATTGATTATTACACCCATAATAATTTTGTTTTTAACGTTTATTCCTCTTATCGTGAAAATTATATTTACACCGGAATTCAACGCTATTATTCCAATGGTTTGTTTTGGAATAGTAGGGATGTTGTTTCGAGCAGTTTCATGGTCAATGGGCTATGTTTTGATTGCCAAAGGAGATTCAAAAATATTTATACGAACTGCGATTGGATTTAATAGTATATCTTTAGTTTTAAATATTTTAGGCTATTACTATTACGGTTTGGAAGGCCTTGGGCTTGGTTTTCTGCTTTATTATTTGATTCATTTTGTTGGTTTAAAAATAATCACTAAAAAAAGATATAGTTTTTATTTTGACAGTGATTTTTATAAATTATATTTGATTTGCATCTTGATGTGCGTGGTTACTTTTTTGTTTCGATACATCCCAAATCCAATTTTAAAGTACAGTTTAATGTCAATAATGGTTGTGTTTTCCCTTATTTTTGTTTTATTTCAAATGAATAAAAGGACATCACTAAAAGGATTGTTCAATTCTATAATTAAGAATAAGAATGACTGAATTTTTAAAAAGAAACTATAGAAAAGTAAAGTTAGGGCGTCAAAAACTTAAGCTTTATTATTCCGTAAACTGGACTAAAACACTGTACTTTAACTTTAAAAAACTACCCTTGCGTGTTGCTAAGAAACTTCCTATTTTTTTTTATGGGAAAGTAAAATTTACTTCAATAGCGGGTAATGTTGAAATTAAGGGAGCTGTTAAAAGAGGAATGATTGGTTTTGGACAACCATATGAAATGAATACGCTTCACAAGGGAATTGCCGAAATTAATATTCTTGGGACACTTGCTTTCAAGGGTCACGTACAATTTGGGAAAGATTATTTTATCTACATTGGGGAGAATGGAATATGCGAATTCGGCCATATGGCTTCATTGGGTTCCAATGCAAAATTGATTTGTATTGAAAATATTGTATTGGGAAATTACGCCCGTTTTGGATCTGAATCTCAAATTATGGATACTAACTTTCATCAGATGGTCGATACCGAAACTGGGGAAAAGTACAAAATTACGTCTCCGATTCTAATTGGAAATTATAACTATGTAGCAAGTAGGGTTTCTATCTTACAAAACACTAAAACACCAGATTATTGTACCATAGCATCTAATAGTTTATGCAATACTGAATACATTTCATATGGTTCAAATATTTTAATAGGAGGGATCCCCGCAAAATTCATAAAAGATTGTGTTTCTAGAGATTGGGAAGCGGAAAAAACTTCGTTAGACGATTACTTAATCCTATAATTTATGAAATCAATAAATGTGTTCTTAATTTGATTTCAAGAGCAGCATATTTCAATAATAAGATGATATTGGATGTTCTATATGCCAAAATTATTTCGAAGTGAATTCGTTTTAAAATGGCTTTGTCTTCTTCTTTTCGTTTATTGAGGCCAATAGCTTTTTTCAATATCAGGTATGTTGAGTGATTGATTTTTTTTGCTCGAAGGTCATTTTTCTTAAAAAAAAAGCTTCCTAAAGAGTTAGCAACGACTCTTTTTTGAATTAGAACTTCGTCGATAAAATCAAAATCGTAAATTCGGGAAGCACGAATCCAAAAGTCCAAATCCTCGTAAACTAGTGACTCATCGTATCCTTCTAAATGATCGAAAACGGTTTTTTTGACCATTGCCGAAACCGAACAAATACTATCTCCACCAGAAAGAACAGACTTATAAATGTCACCTGTTTTCCTTTTTTTTGTTACCTTTTGAAAACTATCAACAGCAAAATAATAAGATTTAAGCTCTCCTTTTTCAGTAATTAAAGCAACATTTCCGTAAACAACTCCTAGATTTTTAAAGCTTGTGTCGTTGAAAGCTTTAATTTGAGAAACAACGCAGTTAGCTAATAAAACATCATCAGCAGCTAAATCAATGATATACTTTCCGTTGGCTTTTTTTAGAGCTTTATTAAAAGATTTCGTGCTTCCTAAATTAATTGAATTTGTGATAAATTGAATTTGTGGAAAGTCAATAAGCCATTTCTCAATTACTGATTTAGAATTATCGGTACTGCAATCGTCGACAATAATGAGCTCTAAGGATGGGTAATCTTGATTCAATACAGAAGATAGACTCTCCAATACATAATCTTCCTGATTATAACACAGGCAAATGATGGTAACCAATGGATTGTCTTGCATATTTTTTTTAAATAGTTATATTTGAGACCAAAATAACAAATCAATAATGATTTTGCCTAACAAAAAAATTAAAATTGCTTTAATAGGATATCGGTTAAGTCATGGTGGAGCTGAAAAAGTCATGGCAATCTTGTCTCAGTTTTTTGAAAAGCAAGGTATTGAAATTCATAATATTATTGTGCTTGATGAAGTTTCCTATTCTTATTCAGGGAAATTAATCAATTTGGGGAAAATGAAAAACACTTCTAATGGGCTCTTAAATAAGTGGAAGCGATTGGTTTTTCTTAAAAAATATCTTAAAGAGAGTAATTTTGATTTCGTTATAGACTTCCGATTTAGAATAAAACCATTTCAGGAAGTTTTAGTTGCAAAATGGCTTTATAAGACGAAATCTATTTTTATGGTTCACAGCTATTTAATAGATCATTATATGCCTAATTGGTCTTTTCTTACTAGATTGATGTATGGGGACTGTTATAAAGTGGTTAGTATCACAAATGAATCCAAAGAATTGATCGAAAAGAAACACCAGCTTAAAAACGTTGTTAGAATTTATAACCCGATCGATATTGATGATATTGTAGCGAAGGCTAATGAAGTAAATGAGCTTCCATACGATTATATTATTGGCGTAGGTCAAATGGAAACGAGCATTAAGCAATTTGATAAATTGATCGAGGCGTATTCCAATTCTACTTTACCGCAAGCAAATATTCATTTAGTTTTACTCGGTAAAGGTCACAGAATAGTGAAACTTCAAAAGTTGGCTAATGAAAGGAATATTGCAGATAAAGTTCATTTTTTGGGATATCAAGATAATCCATTTAAATTTTTGAGTAAGGCTAGGTATTTTGTTTTGAGTAGTTTGAATGAGGGTTTGCCAAATGTTATTTTGGAATCATTAGCTTGCGAAACTCCTGTTATTGCTTTTAATTGTCGCTCTGGCCCGAGCGAAATGATTCAAGATAAAGAAAATGGGTTGCTGGTTGAAAATCAAAATATTGAAAAACTGACCGAAGCTATGAATTTATTTGTCGAGGATGAAGATCTGTATAAATATTGCAAAAAACATACTTTGCAAAGTGTTCAGCCTTTTTTGCTTTCGACTATTGGACAACAATGGTTGGACTTGATGAAAATTACAAATTAAATATGGTAGGATGAAAATAAATGATGTACGATTAATTAAAATTCCTGTTATCGAAGATGCACGTGGGAATTTGGCATTTATTCAAAATGATATTTTACCATTTGAATTTAAGCGCGTTTATTATCTTTTTGATGTGCCCAGTAATTCTTTTCGTGGGAGCCATTCGCATATTGCGCAAAGTGAAGTTTTAATTGCATTGAGCGGAAGTTTTGAAGTTGTTCTAAACGATGGGTTCGAAAAAAAATCATTCCTTTTGAATAAACCTAATATTGGATTGTATATCCCAGTAGGAATGTGGCGAGAGTTAGAAAATTTTTCATCTGGAGCGGTTTGTCTAGTTTTTTCATCTGATATTTATAATGAAGACGATTATATCAGAGATTTTGATGAATTTTTAGTATCTAAAAGATGAAGATTTTATATATAGTTCCAAACATAAATAATGAAGGTGGCGTTGCTAGGGTTCTTTCGATAAAAGCCAACTATTTAGTTGAAAAGTTAGGTTATGAAGTCCATATTTTGACTCAGAATGAAGGTTTTTTTCCTTTATTCTATTCTTTCAACGCGAATATTACTTTTCATGATATGGTATTGAAAGGTAATTTTTTTCAGTTCTTTAAGTCATATATTCAGGGGTTGAAAAGCAATATTAAAGCAATCAAACCAGATATTATAGTTGTCTGTGATAATGGTTTAAAAGCATATACTATTCCTTTTGTTTTAAAAAAAAATGTTCCTCTTGTTTTAGAAATGCACAGTTCTAAGTTTATTGAGGAAAGTGAAATTAACAAAAATGTTTTCAGCAAATTGCTATTCAATTCTATTTCTCTATTAAAGAAAAATGGAATTGAAAGATACGATCGATTTATCGTTGAAACGAAGGAAAGTATTTTAGAATGGAAAGTGAAAGATACTATTGCAATTCCAAATCCTTTATGGTTTACTACTCAAGTGCTGAGTGATTTAAATAACAAAAAAGTAATTGCTGTTGGGAGACATACCTACGAGAAGGGATTTGACAGAATGTTGCAAATTTGGAAAAAGGTGCTCGTTAAGCATCCCGATTGGATCTTGGATATTTATGGAAAATCAAGTGAGAATAATCATTTAAAACTATTGACTAAGAACCTGAATATTTCAGAAAATGTAGTCTTCTACGAGCCAGTTCATAATATTAATGATAAATATTTAGAGGCCTCTTTCTATTTAATGACTTCTCGATTTGAAGGTTTTGGAATGGTTTTAATTGAAGCAATGGCTTCCGGGCTACCATGTATTGCTTACGACTGCCCTTGTGGACCTAGAGCAATAATCGCTCATAATGAAGATGGGTTTTTGATTGAAAACAGTAATGAGTCTGATTATGTTAATGCAATTGATACTTTAATTGAAAATGTGGTATTGAGAAGAGAAATGGCGCAAAAAGCAAAGCTATCTAGTAAAAAGTACCATATCGACGAAATTATGCTAGCTTGGGATCAATTGTTTATTGAAATTAAAAAAGATTAAAAGCCTAATGCTATTTAGGCCTTATCGAACATAAATATCCGACCCTAAATATATTAAAAGCTAATAAATTAGGATTGCTTCCTGTTAGATTCTTGATTAGATACTTTTCCAAAATCACATATGCCTTTGAAAGTAAAAAAGTTGTTTTGGTTCTTTTAAAAAGATGATACAGCTGAAGTAATTTTATAAATCCAACATCAATTTTCTGTTCTTCATAAAGCGTGATCAAATTTTCTAACGATTCTTTTGTTTTTTTTAAATAATCTAAATTAGTGTCAATATCTCCATGTTCAATGGGGTTTTCTAGATGGTGTATTTTAGATTTTAATATGCTGAGTTGAAACGAAAGTTGGCTGTCATCGTGACCATATTTTTTCATGACTTTGTCGAACTTCACCTTGTTAAAGCAGTCTTTTTTAATTATCGTATTGTTAAAAAGTAACGATTGGTAGGGTTTCTTTTTTCTGTCTGTTGCAGATGTATCTTCGATAAGCCTGCCGTATTTCCAGCGTAGTTTTTGATTGGCAGAATCACATTTTTCAGGATGCAAACGACCTCCATAAATGACATCAAAACCAGTAAGATTACCAAGGTATTTTTTTATATAATTATCATTAATGACTATGGAGTCACCATCAATAAAGAGCAAATAGTCAAATTTGGCTTTCTTTGCTAGCGAATTTCTATTTTCTCGGTGTGCCAGATTTTTGTTTAATGAAACAAAGCTACTATTCGATAACGCATTTATATTTATATTGAACGCATTCAAACTGGAGTTTGAAGCATCATCTTGACATATGATTTCAAAATCTATTCCGCAGTCCACACACTGTCGATGCAATTCCTGAACTAATGGATATGCATTGTAATTGTATATAGGAATAAGGATGGAAATCATTATACTGTTCTCTGAACCACTTCGAAGATTTTAGAGTCTTCACATTTTAATGTTTTTGAAGGAAACTTCATTAATAAAGCATAATCGTGAGTTGCCATAATTATCGTTTTACCATTAGCATTGATACTTCTTAAAACCTCAAGAACTTCAGCACTCGTTTGTGGATCTAGATTTCCCGTTGGCTCATCAGCAAGGATAAGTTCGGGATCATTTAGCAGCGCTCTAGCGATAGCGACGCGTTGCTGTTCCCCTCCAGAGATTTGATGTGGCATTTTGTTTGAATATTCTTTCATACTCACTTTGTCTAAAACTTCGTCGATTTTATTATTCATTCCCTCTTTGTCAACCCAGCCTGTCGCTTTGAGTACAAATAGCATATTGTCTTTGATAGTACGGTCCGGTAATAATTTAAAATCTTGGAATACAATGCCGATTTTCCGTCTAAGAAACGGAATATCTGATTCTTTTAAATTGACTAAATTAAAATCCACAATATGTCCTTCGCCCTCTGACAAAGGTAAATCAGCGTAAAGTGTCTTCATTAAGCTGCTTTTCCCTGATCCTGTTTTCCCGATGATGTATAAGAATTCACCATGGTTTACTTCCAAATTTATGTTTGATAAGATGACTTTATCTTCCTGATAAATGCTTGCGTTTTTTAAAGACAGTACAGCTCGAGACATAATTTGATGTTGTTTATGTTGTAAAAGTAATTATCAATTGTCAATTAGCAATTATCAATTATGCTTTTTTTTATTTTTTGTTAAAACATTTGTTTACAATAAAACCGAATTATAGGACGTTATAGACATTAGTTATGATACATTTGAATATTAAAAAAAAATCAAAATGCGTATACTTTCCTGTCTCTTTTATTTATTTATTTTTGTTGGATCTTCTACCATTTTAGCGCAAAAGTCAACAATCTATACTCATGATTTAGCGGATTTCAATAAAGCATTTTCATTGTTTAATGATATGCAATATGCCTCGGCTCAAATTATTTTTGAAAAAGTAAAACTGGGAACAAATGACGAGGAATTGAAATCAGATTGCGCGTATTATGACGCCAATTGTGCCATTCGTCTGAATCGAGCTAACGCTGATGTCTTGATAGAAAACTTCGTTTCAGATTATCCTACGAGTGCTAAGAGCAATCAAGCGTTTATAGAAGTAGCACATTATTATTTTGAACAAGGAAATTATTCGCAAGCGCTATCTTGGTTTGAAAAGGTCGACGAAAGCCAAATGAGTTATAGCGACAGAGATAAGTTTAATTTCCAAAAAGGATATGCTTTTTTTAGTTCCAAGAATAAAAAAGAGGCTACATCCTATTTTAACAGAGTAATAAACTCGGCTGAATATGGTTCGCAAGCCAAGTACTACTTAGGTTTTATTGCTTATGAAGGAGACGATTACAAAGAAGCAGCGAAGTATTTTGACGAAGTGTCAGGAGAAGAAAAATACAAAGAAAAGCTTTCGTACTATCAGGCAGATATGAATTTTAAGCTTGGTGACTTTCAAAAAGCAATTGAATTGGGCGAGAAAGCAATGACTAAGTCTAATGCTATCGAAAAATCAGAATTGAATAAAATAATCGGCGAAAGTTATTTTAATTTAAAACGATATGACAAAGCGGTGCCTTATTTAGCTGCTTATAAAGGAAAAAAAGGAAGATGGAATAATACTGATTTTTACCAGTTAGGATATGCATATTACAAACAAAATGATTTTGAAAATGCTGTTTCCCAATTCAATAAAATAATAAACGGAAAAGATTTTGTGGCCCAAAATGCCTACTATCATTTAGGAGAAAGCTATTTGAAATTAGACCAGAAACAGCAAGCTTTAAATGCGTTCAAGAACGCTTCCGAAATGGCGTTTGACGAATCAATACAAGAAGATGCAGCTTTAAATTATGCGAAAATAAGTTATGAAATTGGTAATTCATACCAAAGTGTTCCCGCAGTTTTGTTAGGTTTTATAAAAGAATATCCCGATAATGCTAGCCGTTCCGTAATTGAAAAACTATTGATCGACTCGTATATATCGTCTAAAAACTATAAAGAGGCATTGGCTTTATTAGATAAAAATAAAAGTCCAGAAAATAAACTTGCGTATCAAAAAGTGACTTTTTATAGAGGATTGGAATTATATGCTGATAGAAATTATCAAGAGGCGGCAACTATGTTTGAAAAATCCATCGATGGTCAGATAGATGCTAGTTTTAGTGCAAGAGCTACATTTTGGAAAGGAGAAACAGAATATGTTTTGGATATTTTTAAAAATGCGGTATTGAGTTATAAGCAATTTGCTGGTTTAGCTGCTGCTCGTACTACTCCCGAATTTAAGAACATCAATTACAATATAGCCTATGCCTATTTTAAATTAAAGGAATATGATCAATCAGGAGATTATTTTGAAAAGCAGATTGAAGCAGTAAAAGCAGATAAAGTGCGACTAAATGATAGCTATCTACGCTTGGGCGACTGCCGATTTGTTACTTCTAAATATTGGCCAGCAATGGAAGCTTACAATAAAGTAATCGAATCAAAGTCGGTGGATGCGGATTATGCACTTTATCAAAAAGCCATGTGTTACGGCTTTATAGCTAAAAATGAGAAAAAAATTGAAGAGTTAAATTCATTTTTACAATCGTATCCAAAATCAAGTTACCGTGACGATGTGATGTATGAATTGGCAAATACTTATGTAGCCAATAAACAACAGGATATTGCTTTGAAAACTTTTGATCGATTAATCGCTGAATATAAAAACGGTTCTTATACTGCAAAATCAATTTTGAGACAAGGTTTAATATATTACAACTCAGATAGAAGTAATGAGGCTTTAAATAAATTTAAAAAAGTAGCAGCTGATTTCTCAAAAACTCCAGAAGCTCTGGAAGCTGTCTCAACAGCAAGGTTAATATATGTCGACGGAGGTAGAGTAAATGAATATGCGACCTGGGTGCGAACATTAGACTTCGTTACTGTTACCGATGTGGAATTGGATAATGATTCTTACGAATCAGCAGTGAAGCAATTCGAACAGAACAATAATAAGCAAGCTATTTCGGGGTTTAACGCTTATATTGCCAGTTTTCCAACGGGTATCCATTCAGTGCAGGCTAATTTTTATTTGGCGCAAGCTTACTATTCTGAAGGACAGAAAGACAATTCGATTGCAAATTATCAATATGTTATTGACCAGCCAAGAAGCGAATTTACCGAGCAATCTTTGGCGAGGTTTTCACAGGTGTTACTAGATAATGATGAAAAAGAGAAAGCGATTCCGGTACTAATTCGTTTAGAGAATGAAGCTGATTTTCCGCAAAACAAAGTGTTTGCACAGTCTAATTTGATGAAATGTTATTATGATAAACAAGACTATTCTAGTTCGGTGGTCTATGCAGAAAAAGTTTTGAATAATGCTAAAATGGATGATAATGTTAAAAGTGATGCTGAAATTATCATCGCTCGTTCAGCAATTAAAACGGGGGACGAATCGAAAGCTAGGTTAGGATATGCTAAGCTTCTTGCTATTGCTAAGGGCGAGTTAGCTGCCGAAGCATTGTATTATGATGCGTATTTTAAAAATAAGGATGGAAAATTTGAAGCTTCAAATGTGGCAGTTCAAAAGCTTGCTAAAAATTATTCTAGTTACCGCTATTTTGGAGCGAAGGGACTAATTCTTATGGCCAAAAATTTCTATGGACTGAAAGATAGTTTTCAAGCGACTTATATTTTAGATAATGTCATTCAAAATTTCACTGATTTTGAAGATGTAGTTTCAGAAGCACAAAGGGAATTAGACGCAATTAAGATGGAAGAATCCAAAACAAACTCATCAATTGTAAAGTAAAGAAGTCAGAGAATAGGGTTGATATTTGTAAAATAATTGACAGCTAAAAATATACGGAATGAATATATCTTTTTACATTGTTGATGTTTTCGCAGAGAAGAAGTATGCAGGTAATCAATTGGCTGTTTTCTTAGGGGCGAACAACTTGAGTGGCGAGGAGATGCAGAAAATTGCTTGTGAAATTAATTTTGCAGAAAGTACTTTTATTACTAAGCTCGATCCGGAAAATGCCGCTGCAGAAATTAGAATTTTTACTCCAGAGCATGAAATGAAGTTTGCGGGGCATCCAATCATAGGGACATCGTGGGTTTTGATGAATAAAGTATTTAGTAATCAGCCTACAGCGATTACGTTATCGGTTCCTATTGGTGACATTCCGGTTCATCAAGCAGGAGAATTAATTTGGTTACAGGCAGCTCAGCCCAAGTTCTTAGATACTTTTTTAGTTGAGGATTTTGTATCGTTTAGTAATTTAAAGATTGCTGATTTTGATCAAAATTTCCCAATTCAAGAAGTTTCAACGGGAAGTGCTTTTGTAATTATCCCAATCAGAAATAAAATAGCCTTAGAGAATTTAGTTCTCGATCTCATTAAAATGAATGAATGGTTGCATGGGCATTGTAAAACAGACCATAGAGCCTTATATTTTTACTATTTAGAGGATACAGAGCTCGCTAGCAGGATGTTTTGTGTTGAAAATAATCAGCTTATAGAAGATGCGGCAACAGGAAGTGCGAGCAGTTGTTTGCAAGCTTTTCTTTTAAAGTATTACTCGACAGAAATTCAGACTATCAATCATCAAGGTGATTTTATTAATAGATCATCCCAAATTTATTTTGACGGGAAAGTGACTAAAAATTATTTTGACATAAAAATAGGTGGAAAAACGCAATTCATCGCGAAGGGCGAATGGGAAATTTAAATTCCAGGAGTTCTAAATAAAAAGTAAAAATAGTCAAGAGAATAAAAATATGTGAAGTTTAGTGATAAGGCAATTTTGAAAAGTCGTATTTCTTTCTTCTTTTATAAAAAAAAATATGAAATTTAAGTTCCAAAATAAAATTGCAGTTGTACTGACTTTAGTCGCTTTCCAGTTTTCGTTTGCTCAAAAAAAGGAGGATAACATTGGGTCTGAAGTAGTCAATGTGGTTAAGCCATATACGCCAACACTATCTGACGCCTTTAAGGTGCAGGAGTCAGTTGTGCTTGATGACGAGGGAAATGCCAAAAAAGAGACAATTAATTATTCTATCTTCTCTTTTCCAGTTGCTTCCACTTTTACGCCTTCAAAAGGAATAGCCGAAGGAGTCGATAAAACAAAACAAGCTCATTTGTATGATAATTATGCCACCTTGGGATTTGGTAATTACAGAACACTAAATGCCGAGTTGTTTTTAAATCAGGATTTGGGTGATAACGACTATGTGGGCGGAATGTTTCGCCATCTTTCTTCTCAAGGTGGGATAAAAGAAGTTGAACTTGATAATCATTATTATGATACAACGATAGATTTAATCTACGGAGCAAATACGAACGACATGTCCTGGAACTTGGATTTGGGTTATCAAAATCAGGTTTACAATTGGTATGGTTTGCCATCAGGGTTTGCTAAAAACTTGTCACCAACTGATCGTACTCTTTTGGTAAGCGGAATTGATCCCCAGCATGTCTATAATACTTTTTCTTTTGGAGGAAAAATTGATTTTAATGAAGGACTGTTGAATGATGCTAATCTCAAGCTTAGTCACTTTACTGATAGCTTTGGTTCGGCTGAGAACAGATTTTACGCGAAGCCTTCTTTGCAATTTGACCTAATGGATGAGTCCATTAACGCCAATATAATCTTAGATTATGTGGGTGGAACTTTCGATAAAAATCATACAAATACAAATACGGAACCTTTAAAATACGGTTTCACTAATTTTGGAATCGCCCCCACTTTTGTGATGGAAGAGGACGATTGGACTTTAGATATTGGTGCTGCTTTTTTTTATAGTTTGGACAATCAAAACAGTAGTAATAAATTTTTTGTCTATCCGCAAGTCAATGCAAGTTACAAAGTGGTTGGGAACCTGATGATTTTTTATGCTGGAGCTGAAGGGAGTTTGCAGCAAAATTCTTATTTAGATTTTGCCAGTGAAAATGCGTTCTTGTCACCAACTTTAAATATTGCCCCTACTGACAAACAATACGATCTTTTTGCGGGTTTGAAAGGGAAGTTGATCAACAATGTGAGTTATAATGTTCGCGGGTCTTACGTCAATGAACGAAATAAAGCCTTGTTTACAAGCAACGATTACAAAAACTATAATGAGAATGACGCAAATGAAAATTACGCTTTTGGGAATTCGATGCGAGTTGTTTATGACAATATGCGAACATTCAGTTTGTCGGGAGATTTAAAAGCTAATTTTGCGGATAATGTGACTTTTGGAGTCAGTGGGACTTTTAACAGTTATACGAATGATTTTCAGCAGGAAGCCTGGAATTTACCGGAAGTAAAATTAAATTCGAATATTGATTTTAATATTACACCAAAATGGTTTGCAGGAGCTGCTGTTTTCTATGTTGGAGAACGTAAGGATATTCAGGGAAATACTGACATTATTAACATAGTTGCTCCTAGTCCAATAACATTAGATAGTTACTTTGATGTTAATGCACATGTGGGCTATAAATACAATGATCGTTTGACCGGTTTTATTAGAGCCAACAATATTACGAACCAAGCCTATGAAAAATGGTTAAACTATCAAGTTCAAGGCTTCCAGATTGTTGCAGCTGCAAATTATAAATTTGATTTTTAATTTAATCCGTTAAACAGTTACAGAGTTTGTGTTAGTAAAAGAATTTAAAAAAAAATGGCCTCCATATTCTGGAAGCCATTTTTCATATCTATAAATAGGTTTATTCAGTAAATGGAACAGCTATTCTCATCTTGTCCCAGCCCATATTTAATACGATACCGCTGTCAGCCTTGGTAAAAATCATTGAAAAAGCGTCAAGTGATTCGGTTGCTTCGGTTACAGGAACGCTTAGTCTGGCGACATCATTTTCTGCTTTGTAAAAATAGGCACCCCAAACATTAAGGTCTTTGTTAATAATAATCGTGTAGGAA
The DNA here is from genome assembly GCA_047635475.1 of Porticoccaceae bacterium. Classification (GTDB taxonomy): domain Bacteria; phylum Bacteroidota; class Bacteroidia; order Flavobacteriales; family Flavobacteriaceae; genus Flavobacterium. The sequence goes on along the minus strand of JBLIKQ010000022.1, from coordinate 9,256 downwards.
TCTTTTTCAGGAATGCTGTATAAAGTATAAGAACCGGCCTTAATTTTGTTTTGGCCTAAACGCATATCCTTGTATAAAGTGATTTCAACCGCTTCATTGGCTCCAGTTCTCCATACTTTCCCGTTTGGCGCCAATTCGCTAATACTACGCCCTTTTAGCAGAGGTCTGCTGTAGATTATTCTAGCTATTTTAGCAGCGTCTTTGTAATCAGTCGGAAAGGAAGCCATATCCATTTGACTTTTGTCTAAATCAGGAAATTTTTGGGCATGCAGATTAGAGGATAGAAGTATCATAAAAGCAAATGCAATTGTGGTAATGATAGATTTTTTCATGGTATGTTTTAAAATGTTAGAAGGTTAAAATTATTAATTATGTCTGAATAAAGCTAAAAAGATCACATTAAAATTGGGCACAAACTTTAAACTGGGTCCAAATTAAATAGTGAGTCTCTAGATTAATAGCATAACTTTGGGCTCATCTTTCATTGGTGAGACAGTTCTGATTCTTTGGTGAGCGGATTATTTCACTTTTATTATCTGTATTTAAAAATAAAAACATGACTTTCAAGCAAAAGATATATCAATATTACTTACAACAGGTTCAAGATAAAATCGATGTTTTTAGAGATATGATTGTTGCTCTTACCGAAGATTCTAAAAATGATGCCAAAGGTTCCGCAGGAGATAAGCACGAAACAGCGTTGTCGATGATGCATATTGAACAAGAAAAACTCAATACTAAATTGAGAGAGTTGTTGAACCAAAAAGCAATTTTGGACAAAATTGACGCTGAAAAAATAGCCCAAACAATTATAGTTGGCAGCCTGATAAAGGCTAACGGAATCTATCTGTATATGAGTTTAGCGCTGCCAAAAATCAATATTGAGGGAGTCAATGTTATCGCCTTGTCCCCTCAGTCTCCCTTAGGAAACAAGTTAATGGGAAATGTTGTTGGTTTTACTTTTGAGATTAATGGAACGACTTATGAGATAGAAGAGACTTCATAGCTTTTAATTTTAAGATGTAGTCTTTGTTGGTATAGCAGTGTAGTTCTTGACAAATTAATTCGTCATTCTGAACTTTAAACTTACTTTTCTGAATTTTTTAATTACTTATTTTATGCAAAAACTAATTTTTAGTTTCAATTTATAACTATATAGGTGATAAGTGTTTCTGAATTGTAACATAAGTTGCAATTTTGCCTTATCAAATTAAGCAAACCAATAAAAATATATAGTTATGTGCGGAATAGTATGTGCCTTTGACCTAAAACAAAAAGCAGAAGCTTTAAGACCACAAGTGTTAGAAATGTCTAAAATTATCCGTCATCGTGGACCGGACTGGAGTGGTATTTTTAGTAATGAAAAAGCGATTATGTCTCATGAGCGATTGGCTATTGTTGATCCGTCTTCTGGTAAACAGCCATTATTTAGTGAGGATAAACAACTGATTTTAGCCGCAAACGGTGAAATTTATAATCACAGAGTATTACGGAAGCAATTTGAGGGAAAATATAACTTTCAAACCGAAAGTGACTGCGAAGTTATTTTAGCTCTTTATAAAGAAAAAGGACCGCACTTTATAGACGAAATGAACGGTATTTTTGGATTTGCCATTTACGACGTAGAAAAAGACGAGTATTTTGTTGCCCGCGATCACATGGGGATTATTCCGCTATACATTGGTTGGGATCAGCATGGAACTTTTTATGTGGCTTCAGAACTGAAAGCGTTGGAAGGTTATTGTACAAAGATTCAATTGTTTCCTCCAGGACATTATATGACGAGTAAAGACGGGGAATTTGTACAATGGTACAAAAGAGAATGGACAGAATTTGATGCTGTAAAAGATAATGAAACAAGTATTGAGGAAATTAAAGTATCTCTTGAAGCGGCTGTTCACAGGCAATTGATGAGTGACGTGCCTTATGGGGTATTACTCTCGGGAGGTTTAGATTCTTCTATAACTTCGGCAGTGGCTAAAAAATATGCCCAAAAACGTATTGAGTCAGGCGATACAGTCGATGCCTGGTATCCGCAATTGCATTCTTTTTCTGTAGGCTTAGAAGGTTCTCCAGATTTGGCTGCAGCCCAAAAAGTGGCAGATCATATTGGTACGATTCACCACGAAATTAAGTTTACTATTCAAGAAGGTCTAGATGCTGTCAAAGACGTTATTTATAACTTAGAGACCTACGATGTAACTACAATTAGAGCATCGACTCCAATGTGGTTAATGGCCAGAGTCATCAAGTCAATGGGAATTAAAATGGTATTATCAGGTGAAGGAGCAGATGAACTTTTTGGAGGGTATTTGTATTTTCACAAAGCTCCAAATGCTCAAGAATTTCACGAAGAAACAGTTCGTAAGTTAAGTAAGTTGCATATGTATGACTGTCTTCGTGCCAACAAAAGTTTAGCAGCTTGGGGTATTGAAGGACGTGTGCCATTTTTAGATAAAGAATTTATGGATGTGGCGATGAGAGTTAATCCACAAGACAAAATGATCAATAAGGAGCATCCAATGGAAAAATGGGTGGTACGTAAAGCATTTGAAGACATGTTGCCCGAAAGTATTGCCTGGAGACAAAAAGAACAATTTAGTGATGGTGTTGGTTACGGTTGGATTGACAACCTGAAAGAAGTGGTAGCCGTAGAAGTCTCGGATGAGCAACTGGCAAATGCTAAGTACAAGTTCCCATTACAAACGCCAACATCTAAAGAGGAATATTATTATCGCTCTATTTTTGCAGAACATTTCCCAAGTGATGCAGCTGCATTATGCGTTCCACAAGAGGCTAGCGTTGCTTGTAGCACTAAAATTGCACTAGAATGGGACGAAGCATTCAAGAATATGAATGACCCTTCAGGAAGAGCAGTGGCTAATGTCCATACCGATTCCTACGTAAAAGGGTAGAAAATTGTTTTTGCAATGAACCTTCAATTTTTAAAAATATCAAGGCGTTCTCGATCTCGGAGACGCCTTTGTTTTATTATGCAAAACAGACAATTGTAATAATAACTAGCTATTTTCTTAAATAAATAGACTTGGTCTCTTTTATATTGGTCTTCTTTTTTATATTAGCGTATCTAAACACCATATTATGAAACCCTATATTTTAATTTTCAGTCTGCTGCTACTTACTTCTTGCCTAAAAAAGAACAAGACTGCTGTCGACACCATCGTTACAAACGCTACGATTTATACTGTAGATGAAGCATTCGATACTGCAACTGCCATGGCGGTTAGTGATGGTAAAATTGTAGCGGTCGGGAGTGATGATGAAATTTTAAAATCTTTTGAATCGAAAAATACAATAGAGGCAAAAGGGAAGTTTATCTACCCAGGTCTAATAGATGCGCATTGTCATTTTTATGGTTTTGGACTAAGTCTTCAGGAAGTCGATTTGCGTGGTACAAAAAGCATGGAGGATGTGGTAAAGCGGATTCAGGCTTTTCAAATAGAAAAAAAATCAAACTTTATTGTTGGAAACGGATGGGACCAAAATGATTGGAAAATAAAAGAGTTTCCTTCCAAAGCTATTTTGGACAAATATTTCCCAAACATACCCGTGGTGCTAAATAGAGTTGATGGGCACGCTATTATTGTTAACAGCAGAGCATTGGCATTAGCAGGGATAACTAAAGATACAAAGGCTGTTGGTGGCCAAATTGAAATTAAAAATGGTGAGCCAACAGGGATTTTAGTAGATAATCCAATGGAACTTGTTTTTAAAATAATACCAAAACCAAGCCGAAAAACACAAATAGCAGCTTTATTGGATGCCGAAAAGGTAATGTTTGATTACGGTTTGACAACCGTAAATGACGCGGGTCTTGATCCTGATATCATCAATTTAATGGATAGTTTGCAAAAAGCAAAAGTGATGAAGTTGAATGTGTATGCTATGATTTCTGCAAATCAAAAGAATATCGATATGTATCTTAAAAAGGGAATTTATAAAACAGATAATTTAGATGTGCGCTCCTTTAAAATGTATGGTGATGGTGCTTTAGGTTCCCGAGGTGCTTGTCTTCATAAATCATATTCAGATATGCCAAAACAATATGGAGCCTTACTATCTCCCATAAAGGAATTAAGATCTGTTGCGAAACAAATAGCCAACTCTGACTTTCAATTGAACTCACATGCTATTGGAGATTCCGCTAACACGGTGTTATTGAAGATATATAAAGAAGCTTTGACTGGCGAGAAAGACAGAAGATGGAAAATTGAACATGCGCAAGTTTTACGGGAGCAGGATTTTGATTATTTTAAATCGGGGATAATCCCTTCTGTACAGCCTACACATGCCACATCAGATATGTATTGGGCTGGCGAAAGATTAGGAAGCGATCGTTTGAAAAATGCTTATGCCTATAAAAAATTACTTAAAAAATCGGGCATTATTGCTTTAGGAACTGACTTTCCTGTAGAGGAAGTAAATCCTATGTTGACTTTCCATGCAGCAGTAGCGAGAAAAGACAGTAAAGGCTATCCAAGAGGTGGTTTCCAAATGGAAAATGCATTAACTAGAATTGAGACATTAAGGGGAATGACTATTTGGGCTGCTTATTCTAATTTCGAAGAAAAAGAGAAAGGAAGTCTCGAAGTAGGGAAATGGGCAGATTTTGTGATTTACGATAAAGATATCATGAAAATAGAGGAGAGTAAAATTTTGGAAATGAAAGCTTCTAACACTTATCTAAAAGGAGTTAAGGTCAAATAAAAGAGCTGTTATAAAAGTGTTATTTTGCGTTTTATATTGTATTCATTTATTTTTATAGTGTCGATTAGGCTTTTTATCTGAATAGCTTTGTTTAAGCTGAAATATATGTACAGGTATGTAAATACTAGTATATCGGTGCTTAGTCTACTAAAGAAAAAAAGTCTCCTTAAAAATTGTCCAGTCGTCAAAAAATAATAAGTTTACAGCAAGATATTTCATAAAGTTTCTTAGCTCGTTCTTGAGTAGGAAGAAATTAATCAATGAATGTCAAAATAGCGAAAAAGCTAAGGTAGATGCCCAAGGACAAATGTGGACTAGCTGGAAATGGATACAGAAAAGGTAAAATATGGATAGTTGTAGAGTATTGCGTTAAGATAAAAAAACAATCTGCTTTGAGAGCTTTTTTTTTGGCTTAAGTCCTAAAAATGTTAATAACTTAACGCCTTAAAAAGGCATTTTAATGGTTAAATAGCTTAGGTTTTTATATATTTGCGTGTTAGACAAAATTACATTATTATAATAAATCATATGAGCGAAGAAATCAAGAAGGACAGTTATTCAGCGGATAGTATTCAGGCATTAGAAGGAATGGAGCATGTCAGAATGCGTCCATCTATGTATATTGGGGATGTGGGGGTTCGAGGACTTCATCATTTAGTTTATGAAGTGGTAGATAACTCTATCGATGAGGCAATGGGAGGCTATTGCGATACAATCGTAGTTGACATAAATGAAGATGGATCTATAACTGTTGAAGATAATGGACGTGGTATTCCCGTTGGTATCCATAAAAAAGAAGGAGTTTCGGCGCTTGAAGTTGTAATGACTAAAATTGGTGCAGGAGGTAAATTTGATAAGGATTCCTATAAAGTTTCTGGAGGACTTCACGGTGTTGGGGTTTCGGTAGTAAATGCATTGTCAAACCATCTTAGAGCTACGGTTCATAGTAGTGACGGGAAAGTGTACGAGCAAGAATATGAAAAAGGGAAGGCTTTATATCCAGTAAAACAAATTGGGGAAACTACAAAAAGAGGTACCATCGTTACTTTTTATCCTGATTCAAGTATTTTTACACAAACCACGGATTTTTCATACGATACTTTGTCGGCACGTATGCGTGAATTGTCATATTTAAATAAAGGTATTACAATTACTTTTACTGATAAAAGAGAGTTAGATAAAGACGGTAATTTCGTTTTTGAAATTTTTCACTCTGATGAAGGCTTAAAAGAATACATTCGTTACTTAGACGGAAATCGGGAGCCAATTATCGCGCATGTTATTTCGATGGATAACGAAAAAGGAGAAATTCCTGTTGAGGTGGCTTTGATTTACAATACAAGTTACACGGAGAATATCTTTTCTTATGTGAATAATATCAATACACATGAAGGAGGTACGCACTTGCAGGGTTTCAGAACTGGTCTGACCAGATCGTTGAAGAAATATGCAGACGCATCTGGAATGTTAGATAAATTGAAGTTTGATATCTCAGGGGATGATTTCCGTGAAGGTTTAACTGCAATTATTTCCGTAAAAGTAGCTGAACCTCAGTTTGAGGGGCAAACGAAAACTAAACTTGGAAACAGGGAAGTAGTTTCGCCAGTAAGTCAGGCAGTGAGTGAAATGATTGAGAATTACTTGGAAGAAAATCCAAATGACGCTCGTATTATTGTTCAAAAAGTTATTTTGGCTGCACAGGCACGTCATGCGGCTAAAAAAGCTCGTGAAATGGTACAGCGCAAAACCGTAATGGGTGGTGGCGGATTGCCAGGAAAACTTTCTGATTGTGCGGAGCAAGACCCTGCAAAGTGTGAGGTATACCTTGTCGAGGGAGATTCGGCTGGAGGAACTGCAAAGCAAGGACGTGACCGAGCGTTTCAAGCAATTTTGCCATTGCGTGGTAAGATTTTGAATGTAGAGAAAGCGATGCATCACAAAGTTTTCGAAAACGAGGAGATCAGAAATATTTTTACTGCACTTGGAGTTACTGTTGGTACAGAAGAGGATAGTAAAGCTTTGAATATTTCTAAGTTGCGCTACCACAAAGTAATCATAATGTGTGATGCCGATGTCGATGGTAGTCACATATCAACTTTGATACTAACGTTCTTCTTTAGATTCATGAAGGAACTCATTGAAGAGGGGCATGTATATATCGCTGCTCCACCTTTATATTTAGTTAAAAAGGGGAATAAGAAGGAGTATGCATGGAATGATGCGCAGAGAGATCAAGCAAATGAAAGAATGGGCGGAAGCGCATCCATTCAACGATATAAAGGTCTTGGGGAGATGAATGCGGAACAATTATGGGAAACCACAATGGACCCTAGTTTTAGAACATTGAGACAGATAACCATTGATAGTATGGCAGAAGCTGATAGGGTTTTCTCTATGCTAATGGGAGACGAGGTTCCTCCAAGAAGAGAATTCATCGAGAAGAATGCTGTTTATGCCAATATAGATGCGTAATAAGGCGTCCAAATACTAATTAACTAACCAAAAAATACAGACATATAATATGAAAGTTACTATTGTAGGAGCAGGAAATGTAGGTGCAACATGCGCAGATGCAATTTCTTATAGAGGGATTGCAAGTGAAGTTGTATTGTTAGACATCAAAGAAGGATTTGCTGAAGGTAAGGCGTTGGATATCATGCAGTGTGCCACCAATACTGGTTTTAACACAAAAGTATCGGGAGTTACTAATGATTATTCAAAAACAGCCGATAGTAGTGTTGTAGTAATTACCTCTGGAATTCCAAGAAAACCTGGAATGACTCGTGAAGAATTAATAGGAATCAATGCAGGAATTGTAAAAACTGTAGTTGAAAGTGTGCTGGTTCATTCTCCAAATGCAATTATTGTAGTAGTTTCAAATCCAATGGATACAATGACTTATTTGGCATTAAAATCTACTGGATTACCAAAAAACAGAATAATAGGAATGGGTGGAGCACTTGACAGTTCTCGTTTTAGAACATACTTGTCAATGACTTTAAATAAACCAGCTAATGATATTTCTGCCATGGTAATAGGTGGGCATGGTGATACCACTATGATTCCTTTGACTCGTTTAGCATCTTATAATGGTATTCCAGTATCGCAATTTTTATCAGAAGATGCGCTGCAAAAAGTAGCAGCCGATACGATGGTAGGGGGAGCGACACTAACAGGACTTTTGGGAACTTCAGCTTGGTACGCGCCGGGAGCATCAGTTGCTTATTTGGTAGATAGTATTCTGAATGACCAAAGGAAAATGATTGCCTGTTCTGTATTTGTTGAAGGGGAATATGATCAAAATGACATATGTATAGGTGTGCCTTGCATCATTGGTAAAAATGGAGTGGAAGAAATTGTTGAGATTGAATTAAATGAGAAGGAAAAAGCATCGTTTGCTAAAAGTGCTGATGCAGTTAGACAAATGAATGATGCCTTGAAATCAATTTTAGCTTAATCAAAATGTTATATATTAACGAAGGCTGCACTTTTGCAGTCTTTTTTTTGACATTAATCAATAAATAAATTGGTTAATGTTAGCGTTAATTATATATTTGCTCGGTTAAAAAAAAATAATATAATAGCTAATTTTTCTTTTTTATATATAAATAATTGATAGCTAATGTGTTATAAGAATCGAAAAATGAATAAATATAAAATAATTAATTTTTAGTAATAATGCAGAATAAAGGACTTATTAAATTTTTCGCAATAATATTTGCATTGGTGAGTATTTACCAGCTTTCTTTCACTTTTGTTTCAAGCAAAATAAAAAACGATGCTCAATCTATCGCTAACGGGAATCCCGAAAAAGAAGCGAGATATTTAGATTCTATTGGTAAAGAAAAAGTGTTCAACTTAGGATTTGCAGATTTTACTTTTGATGAGGTAAAAGACAAGCAGATTAACAAAGGTCTTGACTTGGAAGGTGGTATCAATGTGATATTGCAAATCTCAGTTAAAGACATATTGAAGGGATTATCTAATAATTCGAAAAATCCGGTTTTCAATAAATCTTTAGCGGATGCTACTGCAAACTTGAAGGGAAACCAGAATTATATTGATGCTTTCTTTGAAGCTTTTGAAGCTAATTCCAAAGGAACAGTTAAATTGGCATCGCCAGATATTTTTGCAAACAGAAGTTTACAAGGTGAAGGTGGAGTTGATTATCAAATGACTGATTCTGAAGTTCAGAAAGTGATTAAAAGAAAAGTTGATGAGTCAGTAGAAAGTGCATTCGGCGTTTTGAGAAAACGTATCGATAAATTTGGCGTTACTCAACCTAATATTCAAAAGCTAGGAGAGTCAGGACAAATTCTCGTTGAACTTCCTGGTGCTAAAGATGTAGACAGAATAAAAAAATTATTACAAAGTACTGCTCAATTAGAGTTTTGGGAAACGTATAAAATTGATGAGATGGGTAGCTTTTTAGTAGCTGCAAATGAGTCATTGAAAAAAACAGAAATTAACACGGTAGAAGCTAAGCCAATAGTAAAAGACTCTTTGAGCGCTTTATTAACGGACGGAA
>JBLIKQ010000021.1:0-32254 GCA_047635475.1 Porticoccaceae bacterium | reverse complement strand
ACCATCTGTTTTTTAAAATGAATAGCCCAATACAAAAAGAACAAGCCATTCAGCACGAAAAACAAGGGGATAAACAGTGTCAAAACAGATAAAATTGGAAATATCTTTGGCGCTAAAAAAGGCAAAATATAGGCAACAAATGTAATTATCACTAAAAGAACGTTCAAACTAAACATCCCTTTATTTAACCAGGAGAGGTTTTTCATATTCCTTTTTGTTCAATTAAAATACTATCGCTAATTTACTTTTTTAGTTATTTACTACAACCCTATTATTTACCGGCTTTGAACAAAAATTCTTTCTCTGCCTTAGTCAAACTATCATATCCAGACTTACTGATTTTATCTAAAATCTCGTCGATCTGTTGCTGCGCTTTGTCTTTTGTTATTATTTTAGATGCTCTTGTTTCTACCGGTTTACTATAATTTTTGTGCACTTTTCTAAATGGAGTCGATTCCCTTTTTTTAAATGAACTAGCGAAAAAAGCGATAACCAAAGAGACTATTTTACTCAAATCAGTACCGTTTTGCAATAATTTGATATAAACAAACCCAAATAAAGCGCCAGCTAAATGAGAAATATGCCCTCCAGTGTTATCTAAACGAAATTGCATTAAGTCGAGTAAAAGAACTACTGCCGTGATATGCCATAATTTTACATTCCCAATAAGCAACATTCGCACATTCATTAAAGGCTGGTATGTAGTCACGGCAACTAATATTCCCATTATTGCAGCAGACGCACCGACGATAGATGCACTTAAATTTAAAATAGAATAACCAGCAACAAATGCAATACCCGCAAAAATTGCACTCAAAACATAAACTCCTAATAATTGCTTCTGCGTGAAAAACGTTAGAAAATAGGAACTAGCAAAATTCAGAATTACCATATTAAAAAGTAGATGCCAAAAACCATCATGGAAAAATGAATACGTCAAGAACGTCCAGGGTTTTGCTACAAAATTCGAAGGTTCGGTAGACAGAGCTGCCCAAGTTGGAAAATTAAACGACCCTACATTAAATTGATAAAAAAACAGCAATGAAACCAGAAAACAAGCTATATTCCAATAGATCAGCCTTTGAGCGATACCTCCTAATTTGTACTGTGACTTTAAGTCGTCTAAAATATTCATGTTTTTAGTTTAGAATTTGTTCCAAATAATTTCTTATAATATTTAATTCCAGCGGTTATCATTGAACTGATTTTTTTTCCAGTACCACATGATTAAAAAACCAAATAATGCCCCACCTACGTGTGCAAAATGAGCAATACCGCCACCACCAAAAATCGATTGACCTGAGATACCTAGATATAAATCTACTAATACTAAACCTGGTACAAAATATTTTGCCTTAATTGGCACGGGAATGAATAATAAAGCCAGCTCTGCATCAGGAAACATAAACGCAAATGCAACTATCACTCCATAAATGGCCCCCGAAGCTCCTACTACGGTCCCTAAAAAAGCACTGGTAAAATCTCGGAACTGAGAAACTGTCATAATCTCCTGCCATTGGGTATTGATTTTGCCTTCATTTAAGAGTTGTAAAACCTCTGCTTTGGAAAATCCGTTTTCGCCCAGTATATTAATTCCTTCACTGAAATAATAATAGTTTATTCCCGTGTGAAGTAATGCTGCACCTAAACCACAGGATATATAAAAGAATAGAAACTTCTTGCTACCCCAAATGCTTTCTAACGCCGATCCAAACGAGTACAAAGCAAACATATTGAAAAATATATGCATATATCCCCCGTGCATGAACATATGCGTAATAGTTTGCCAATACTGAAAACCTGCATTTTCAGGAAAATACATGGCCAACATTTTATAAGCGCCATCTCCCACTATTTGTGTTCCTATAAAAAACAAGATGTTAATTATAATTAATTGTTTTACCGTTTCGGTTACGTTTCTCATATTGCGAATTTTTTATCTAAATCTTCCACACGCATGGTGATGAAAGTGGGTTTCTGAAAAGGGGAAACGTTGGGCTCTTTACAGGCAAAAAGGCCATTTACCAAATTTTCCTGCTCCTTTACTGTTAACACTATTCCTGTTTTTACAGCCAAACTTTTGGCCATAGACTTTGCTATTGAATCATTCTGACTAAAGCTACTATCGGGAATACCATCTTGCAAATCACTCAATAACTGTTCCAACACCAAAGAGACTTCACTTTCTGTGACGTTTACTGGAATTCCAGAAATAACAATATGGTCACTATTTGTTTCCTCAAAAACGAAACCAGTATTGACTAGTGAAAGCTTTAATTCTTCTATAAGCTCCATCTCAACTGAAGAAAAGAACAAGTCCAAAGGAAATAATAATTGTTGGCTTGAGGCCTGATTAACGGTCATATTGACCAAAAATTGCTCATACAAAACCCGTTGATGTGCACGCTGTTGATCTACAATAACCATTCCCGATTTTATCGAGGAAACAATATACTTTTTGTGAATTTGGTACGCACTATGAACAGTTTGCTCAACTTCTCCATCATTGAATAAAGAACCGGTCACCTCTTCGCTTTCGAACGAAAAATCAGCATTACCTATGCTAAATTCTGAATCTTGTTTTAATCCAACATACAAGCTTTCCCAATTTGCTGTTGGCTCTGGCTTCTTATACGCTGAATAGTGTTTGTTGATTTTATCATCTGAAAAAGGATTGAAGCTATTGTCAACCTGAATGGTAGGTGTAGCTCCTTGTAAATCTTTATAATGATAGGGAGTATCTAAATTTGAATCCCGATTAAAATCTAAAATGGGTGCCACATTAAATTGACCCAAACTATGCTTAATGGAAGCTCGTAAGATTGCATATAACGCATGCTCATCATCAAACTTCACCTCAGTTTTAGTGGGGTGTATATTAATATCAATCGTGTTTGGTGGCACGGTTAAATATAAAAAATAACTTGGTTGTGCTCCATCTTTCAAAATACCGTCATATGCAGCCATTACAGCATGATGCAAATAACCACTTTTTATGTAGCGATCATTGACAAAGAAAAATTGTTCACCTCTATTTTTTTTGGCAAATTCAGGCTTACTAACAAAACCCTGAATAGTCACTATTTCAGTTTCTTCCTGCACCGGAACCAGCTTTTGATTGGTTTTACCAGAAAATATATTGACAATTCGCTGTCTCAAACTAGAGGACGGCAAATTAAACATTTCACTACCGTTATGGTAAAAAGTAAAATAAATATTGGGGTGTGCCAAAGCGACGCGTTGAAATTCATCAACTATATGGCGGTATTCAACCGTATCCGACTTTAAGAAGTTACGACGGGCAGGGATATTGAAAAATAAGTTTTTAACCGCAAATGAAGTTCCTTTTGGCAAAACGGCTACCTCTTGTGACATGAATTTGCTTCCTTCAACTACAATTTGGGTTCCCAACTCTTCTTGATCTTGTTTGGTCTTCATTTCTACGTGGGCAATCGCAGCGATTGAAGCCAATGCTTCCCCACGAAAACCTTTGGTATGCAAGGAAAACAAATCCTCTGCCTTACGAATTTTTGATGTCGCATGACGTTCAAAAGATAAACGTGCATCAGTAACACTCATTCCCAAACCATTATCTACAACTTGAACCAATGCTTTTCCGGCATCTTTTATAATCAATTTAATATCCGTAGCCCCGGCATCTACAGCATTTTCAAGTAACTCCTTGACTACTGAAGCTGGTCTTTGAACAACTTCTCCAGCAGCAATTTGGTTGGCAACATGATCAGGAAGTAATTGAATTATACTCGACATTAAAAGAAATATATTTAAAATTTTTAAAAAGCAAAAGTGTACAAATTTAATGAAATTCTGCTTGGTTTTATCGTTTAGTCGATCATAAATAAAACAAAAAAACCTATACCGTTTTTAGAACAATATAGGTTTCACAATTAAATATTTACTCCGTTATTCCTTGAGTTCTAAATGCGATCCTTCTTCTAGTTGCTTAGCACCAGCTGACAGCAAAGGTCCGTTAGGTTTTTGATGCGTCAAAGATGCCTGTTGGCGAATGAAAGCCATTTTGATAGCAGCAATAGCAGCTTCTGTGCCTTTATTACCATGAATTCCTCCACTTCTGTCAACGGACTGTTGCATTGTATTGTCAGTCAGAACACAGAAAATAACCGGAACGTCGCTTTGCACATTCAAATCCTTTATTCCTTGCGTTACACCCTCACAAACAAAATCAAAATGCTTGGTTTGCCCTTGAATTACGCTACCTATAGCGATTACAGCATCCACATTTTGAGTTTGCAACATTTTTTTGCATCCATAAACAAGTTCAAAACTTCCAGGAACATTCCAGCGAATAATGTGCTCCTCAGGAACTTCATTTTCCAAAAAAGCTTCATGCGCACCATTATACAAACCTTCTGTTATAGTATCATTCCATTCTGCCACAACAACCCCAAAACGAAAATACTTCGCCTTTGGAACAGTGTTTTTGTCATAAACAGATAAATTTTTATTTATGGTTGCCATTTGATTTTAGTTTTTTGATTTAAATTTTAATTTCAATACTAAAGGTAGATTTTTGAATTAACAATCTAAAGTCTACAGTCAATAATTTTTAAATCAATTTTACTATTGTGCTAATCCAATCAGAACATCTACTGAAGCAGCCTCTGGACTTGCATCAAAATTATCCTTAATATCTGTAAAATATTTTAGTGCCTCTTCTTTCTTACCCAATTCCAAGGCCGTTTTACCTGCTTTTAATAAGAAACGTGGCGTAGTAAAATCATTCTTATTTACCGCAACTGCTTTCAGATAATTATCTAAAGCCTCTTCTGGTTGTTTGTTTTGTGCATAAGCATCTCCGATTGCACCTTTTGCCAAAGCACCTAAAACAACATCTTCAGATTTGAACTTACTTAAATAATCAATTGCTTCAGTATACTTAGCTGTATTTAAATAAGCCATTCCTGCGTAATAATTAGCTAAATTAGCCGCATCTGTACCTGAGTATTCATCTGCAATTTTGATAAATCCAAACTTACCTTCAGAACCATTTAAAGACAAATTATATAATGAATCACTCGCCACTCCATCAGTAGCTTGTTGAAAATTTTGTTGTGCTACAAACATTTCGTTGGCCGCTTCTACTTGTTTTGGTTCAGCGATAAACTTCTGATAAGATAAATAACCGATAGTTATTAAAGCTACTGCCCCTACAACAGCAATGATAAAATTTTGATTTTTAGCAACAAAAGCTTCTGTTTTCCCAGCAGTTTCATCTAATGTTGAAAATACACCCGCTGTTGTACTGTCTTTTTCATCAACATTTCCATTCTCAGCTGAATCATCAACTGCTCTTTCTTTTGGTGCTTTATATCCTCTTTTACTGTACGTAGCCATTTAAATTTAATTTAGTGAACCGCAAAAATAAAATTTTTATTCAAACCGACACAAAAAAATTAGGATTTTATATATAAATATAAAAAAAACATATTCTAGCCATCCCGGAGCTTTCTTCATTAGAGTAAAAACTTTATGATAGAAATGCTCCAAAAGCTTATTATATCGATAATTTTCAATAATTTGCACCTACTTTAAATGAGCCAATCTAAAATAAGAAAACCTTCAATATCAGCAAGCCTTAAAGATGTATTTAAAAAAGATTTCACTATTCAATTATAAGAATTTTTCAGAAGCAAATTTCGAATTTGAGGGCAAAATTATATGTTTCGTAGGCAAAAACGGTATTGGAAAAACGAATGTACTTGATGCTATCTATCACTTATCCTATGGTAAAAGCTACTTCAACCCATTAGCAGTGCAGAATATCAAACACGGTGAAGAATTCTTCGTTATAGATGCTGAATTCATAAAGAATGAAAGAAACGAACAAGTGGTGTGCAGTTTGAAAAAAGGCCAGAAAAAGGTATTGAAACGTAACGGCAAATCATATGATAAATTTTCGGACCATATTGGCTTTATTCCACTGGTTATCATCTCGCCCGCAGACCGCGATTTGATTGTTGAAGGAAGCGAAACCAGAAGAAAATTCATGGATAGCGTCATCTCTCAGTTGGATTCCCATTATTTAAAACAACTTATCCAATACCAAAAAGTAATGAATCAACGCAATGCTTTGCTGAAATACTTTGCGTTGAACCATGTTTTTGATAATGACACTCTCGCCATTTACAATGAGCAACTCGATACTTTTGCCAGATACATTTTCGAAAAAAGAAAAGAATTTATTGAACAGTTCAAACCTATTTTTAATAGCCACCATCATGCTATAACTGGTTCCGAAGAAACGGTTCAATTGGTGTATGAAAGTCATCTATTCGAAAAAGACCTATTGCCGCTTTTACAAGAGAATATAAATAAGGACCGCGCCTTGCAATATACCAGTGTTGGTATCCATAAAGACGACCTATCGTTTGAAATCGATGGACACCCCATTAAGAAGTTTGGTTCGCAGGGACAACAAAAATCATTTTTAATAGCTTTAAAATTGGCCCAATTTGAATTTCTAAAAAAACAAAGTGGCGTAAAGCCTATTTTATTGTTTGATGACATTTTTGACAAATTAGATGAAAGCCGCGTTGGTAAAATAATTGAGATGGTCAATAGCGACACTTTTGGGCAGCTCTTTATATCCGATACGCATCCAGAGCGAACCGAGGCCATCGTTAAATCAACACATCAATCTTATAAAATCTTTAACTTGTAAATAGCCGTATAAATCCTTCAAGTATTGAAAATTTGATTAATTTAGCTTGCTAAACCTCTAAAATAAATACAAATGAAAATTCGCTCTGTATTTTTATTACTAGTATCCTTTTTCATTTTCTCCTGCAATGGACAAACGCCAAAAGAAATCAAAAAGATTGAAGCAAAAGCTTTTGCCGAAATAATAAAAACAACTCAAAAACCACAAATTCTGGATGTCCGTACACCCGAAGAATTCAAAGCTGGTCATTTAGAAAATTCTAATAATGTCAATTGGCTTGGTGACAGTTTTGTCAAAAATTCTGAAAAGTACAATAAAACAAAACCCGTTTTTGTTTATTGCAGAAGTGGCGCTAGAAGTAAAAAAGCAACAGAAAAGCTACAAGAACTAGGATTCAGAAACATCTATGAGCTTGAAGGCGGTTTTTTGAAATGGGATGAAGAAGGTCTTTCTAAAATATAGAATAGAACCAAAGTGATAATTTAGAAATACTTTAATAAAAGTCAATATATGATTTCAAAAAACAGCCTGCAATTTCTGGAAGACCTAACAACCAATAACAATAGAGATTGGTTTTTGGATAATAAAAAAAGATACGAAGTTTTCAAAAAAGACTACCATCAATTGGTTACCGATTTTCTAGATGCTCTGAAACCCTTGGATGCATCATTAGAAATGCTGGAAGTAAAAAACTGTACTTTCAGAATCAATCGGGACATTCGGTTTTCAAAAGACAAATCTCCTTATAAATCCCATATTGGTGTTTGGCTCTCTTCAGGCACAAAAGGTCAAAGTCGAGCGGGATACTATGTTCATTTAGAAAAAGGAGCTAGCTTTATTGCAGGTGGCTTTTATGCTCCTGAAGCGGAAGACTTAAAGAAAGTACGCAAAGAAATTGCTTTTTTCTACGAAGATCTAAAAGAAATCCTCAAGGCTGAAAGTTTTAAAAAAGAGTTTGGCGATTTTGATCGAAACGAAAAAAGTATCCTCAAAAACGGCCCAAAAGGTTACGAAAAAGATCATCCCGCGATTGAACTATTAAAACTGAAGAGCTTTGAGACTTCCCAAAGATTCGATATCTCGGAAGTAATGCAAAAAGATTTCGTTTCAAAAATGAGCAAAAAACTGATTCTTTTAAAACCTTTAAATGAATTCATTAATAGGGCACTAACCACTGAAGAGTTTTAATTTTTCGCAATGAAAAAAAGAAAGATACTTTTTCTTGGAGAGTCCTATAGAGCTGACGCCATTACTTGGGCGAATGGTCTCAAAGAGTTTGGCCATTTTGAAATTATCGGTTGGGAATTAAAGACAGCAACCAATACTCCTTTTAAGAAACTGAAGCGAATTTTAGAATATACATTCGCGCTTTTTAAAATAAAAAAAATTATAAAACAGCATCAACCTGATATGGTTATTGCTGAAAGAACCACGAGTTATGGTTTCTTGGCTGCCTTATCCGGTGTCAAAATCATAGCCGTAGCTCAACAGGGAAGAACAGATTTATGGCCCGAAAACTCCCTTCTTTTGCCATTCAAAAAACTATTGCAAAATTATGCTTTCAAAAAAGCGACGTTAATACATGCTTGGGGTCCCGTAATGGCCGTTTCGATGGCAAAAGCCAATGTCAACATGGACAAAGTCCTAATCTTGCCAAAAGGAATTGACTTGGCTAAGTTCAGCAATACGGATTCAAGTAATTCGGCGAAAATTTCTGCAATCGTAACCCGCTCATTGATGCCCGAATACCGTCATGATATCATTCTACAAGCTTTTGCTATTTTAAAGAACAAAGGAATCGATTTTAAACTTACCATCGTAGGAGAAGGAACACAGCGAGGGCTATTGATGAGTTTAGCTAAAAAACTAAATATAGAAAACAAGGTCCTTTTTACCGGACGCATTCCGAATACAAAATTGCCAAAATTGTTACAAGCATCAAACTTTTATATAAGTATGCCCATAACTGAAGGGGTTTCAGCATCACTGTTTGAAGCTATGGCGTCAAATTGTTATCCAATTGTAACAGATATTCCCGGAAATCAAAGTTGGATAGAGCATCGCAAAAACGGACAACTTGTTTCTTTAAATGATTCCAAGATGCTCGCTGAGGAACTGTTATGGTCCTTTAAAAACAAAACACATAGAGACGAAGCTGTATTGATTAACCGAAAATTTATTGAACAGCATATAGATTACAAAATCAACATGAAGATCATAGCCAATAAATACCACGAGTTAATCAACGCAAATAGCTCTAATTAACTTGGTCGAATCAACGGAATTTCGCTATGAATGTATCAAGAGTTTACAAGAAAGAACTACTCGAATGATTCCGTAAATCATGCTGTTATTTATGAAGGATGTTTGGAGGTAGAATCATGAAAATAAAATATAATCGTTACTTTTGAAGCCAGAATTCAACATTAAAAAGAACTTTCTTTTATGGAAATGGAAATACAAAACAATTTCTCTTTAAAAAATCACAACAGCTTTGGCATTGAAGCCAAAGCAAAGCAATTTGTTTCAGTTCACTCTGTTGCCGAATTGAAAACCGTTTTAGAACAACACAAATCAGATGATAAATTCATACTTGGCGGCGGAAGCAATATGCTTCTAACGAGAGACATAGACGCTTTGGTCATTCACATCGATCTGAAAGGTAAAAAAATCATAGCGCAAAATGAAGATTTTGTATGGGTCGAAAGCGAAGCTGGGGAGAACTGGCATGAATTTGTGCTTTGGACTATAGATCAAAATTTTGGCGGACTGGAAAACATGTCGCTTATTCCTGGAAATGTCGGGACTACTCCCGTTCAAAACATAGGTGCTTACGGTACTGAAATCAAGGATACTTTCGTCTCTTGCAAAGCCGTTTCTAAAGAAAATCAGGAAACGATACAATTTACAAACGAGGATTGCCATTTTGGTTATCGGGAAAGCATTTTTAAAAATGAGGCAAAAGACCGCTATATTATTACGTCAGTTGTTTTCATATTGACCAAACGGAATCACAAAATCAACACTTCGTATGGTGACATTACGAACGAACTAGCCAAAACCAACATTAGTAATCCTACTCTAAAGGATGTTAGTAACGCCGTAATTGCAATTCGCCAGAGCAAGTTGCCCGATCCAAAAGAATTGGGGAATAGTGGCAGTTTCTTTAAAAACCCCATTTTGCTGAAGTCAGATTTTGCAAAAATTCACCAACAGTTTCCTGAAATGAAATATTATGACATTTCTGAAACTGAAGTAAAAGTGCCCGCTGGCTGGCTAATTGAACAAGCCGGTTTTAAAGGAAAACGTTTTGGCAACGCCGGAGTCCATAAAAACCAAGCTCTTGTTATAGTGAATTATGGTAATGCCACAGGACAAGAAGTTTTAAATATTTCAAAGAATATCCAAGAAACTATTTTAAATAAATTTGGTATCCAAATTGAGGCTGAAGTCAATATTATCTAATTTTAGATCTGAAATCTTTAACATCTAAGACATGTTCATTTCTGATATTTACAAAAACGAAAATCAAGAAGAAATCAGAGCTTTTCTGATCCAGAATAGTTTTGGCATTCTAGTCAATCAAACTAATGGAAAATTATGTGCGACCCATATTCCGCTTGAATTAGACACAAATAAAGAGGGCAAAGAAACTTTGTTGGGCCATATTTCAAAAGAAAACCCACAATGGAAAGGATTCGCTGACAATGACCAAGTTTTAGCTATTTTTTCTGGACCCAATTCCTATATCTCGTCCTCCTGGTACAATCACGAAAATGTACCAACCTGGAATTATATTGCAATTCATATCTACGGAAAAATTAAAATTATAGAAGGCGAAGCGGTTACCAATTCGCTTAAAAAACTCGTCGAAAAATACGAAAAGCATTCTGAAAACCCTATTCGAATAGAAGATTTGTCAGAGAAAACCATGATGCAAAGCCGTGGAATTGTCGCATTTGAAATCGAAATTCAAGATATCCAAGCTACAAAAAAATGTCCCAAAATCGAGAAGACATTGACCATGCAACTATAATTTTAGAGTTAGAAAAAACAAAAGAAACGCATTCGGTTGCCGTCGCGAAAGAAATGATAAAATGCCGAAAGTAATTGAAATTAACATGTTGATAATTGACAATTGCGAATTACCTTTGCGCTCGATTTCATAATACATAAAACTCAAATGCTCATACTAATTCTTTACATTTTTATTGCTGTTGTCGCCATTCAACTCTCTTTTTATTTAGGTGTTTTTGGTAAATTTGCTTTTGCGAAAGCACAAAAAACAGCACCAAAAAAAATCTCTATATCAATTATTGTTTGTGCCAAAAACGAAGAAGAAAATCTAGTCAACTTCATCCCGTTATTAGCTGAACAAGACTATCCTGATTTTGAAATCATATTGATTGATGATGCGTCAAGTGACGATACTCTGGAAATTCTTGAAGGTTTTGAAAAACAATATAGTAATATCCGTTTGGTAAAAGTCCAAAATAACGAAGCCTTCTGGGGAAACAAGAAATACGCGATGACCTTAGGGATAAAAGCTGCAAAAAAGGATTATCTATTGTTTACGGATGCCGATTGCTACCCTACCTCGAAAGAATGGATTACCGCAATGAGTTCGCAGTTTACCACGGAAAAAACTATTGTGTTGGGGTACGGCGGCTATGAGAAAATAGAAAAATCTTTCCTTAATAAACTGATTCGCTTCGAGACTTTACTTACAGCAATTCAATATTTTTCATGGGCAAAAGTAGGACTTCCTTATATGGGCGTGGGAAGAAATTTAGCTTATAAAAAAGAAGAGTTTTTTAATGTAAATGGGTTTATAAGCCATATTCAAGTTCGTTCTGGCGATGATGACTTATTCATTAACGAAGCCGCTTTCGGAAAAAACACAACTATCAACTATACTCCAGAAAGCTTTACGTATTCTAAACCTAAAACAACATTTAAGGACTGGATTAGGCAAAAAAGAAGGCATGTTTCCACCGCCAACCATTACAAAAAATTTGACAAACTGCAACTAGGTACTTTCTACAGCTCCCAATTGTTATTTATCTTACTTCCTGTAGCATTATTAGCCTTTCAATTTCAATGGATATTAGTTTTGGGCTTAATAGCAATCCGATATTTAAGCGCTTGGATTGTCGTTGGTTTTTCAGCCGGCAAACTAAAGGAGAATGATTTAAAATATTGGTTCCCTATTATAGAGTTAGTGCTTATATTTACACAAATTAATATCTTTATCAAAAATATCTTCTCAAAACCAGTACATTGGAAATAAATATACAACTAGAAAAAGCAAAAAAGGGGGACCAAGCCGCCTTTACCTTTCTCTTGAATTATTATTGGAACGAAGTATATGGCTTCATGTTAAAACGCGTAGAAAACGAGACTACTGCTGAGGATATTACTATTGAAACTTTTTCGAAAGCATTTGATAAAATAGCAACTTACAATCCTGAATTTCAGTTCAACACCTGGCTGATCAGCATTGCTAAAAATGTCCATATTGATTTACTTCGAAAAAAAAAGTCAAGCCTTTTTGTGGAAACTACTGATAAGGAAGACCAAAAGGCATACAATATTGCAGACACCACACCGTCTAAGGAAGACGAGCTAATCACAGAACAAAACCTATCGCAGTTACTGCGCTACATAAAGGAATTGAAACCCCATTATCAAGAAGTGATTCAGTTGCGTTATTTCCAAGAAATGACTTATCAGGAAATTGCCAATTCGATTGACGAGCCACTAAGTAATGTAAAAGTAAAACTACTTCGTGCCAAAAAAATATTGGCAGAAATTATTAGAGATCGAAGATAGCAAGTTCCATTTTGCAATTTAACTTCAATATTAAATCAGCCGTACTTGGCCAATCTTATTAACTCCTTTTTTTACCTCAAAAAAAACGTGATTAGTATACTAAATTTCTTGTTGTTTGCGTTATAATCTAAAATAACGGACGCTTATGATTTAACTGCTACCTAACCATTAAATCCATGAAATATGTCAAAGCTAAGCATTTACGAAACCAACTGGATTAATCTAGTTTTCGAAAACAGAAACAAAAAGTATGGAGCCTATCAACTTCGTCAGGAAAGTTCGAGAACCTCCTTGTTTGCCCTTTTCATGGGTTTATTACTATGTGCCTCATTGATGGCTATTCCAAAAGTTTTAAATTATTTTGATCTTGGAAAAAACATGCCAGTTGAAATTCAGGAGCCTCTCGACAGAATTATACAACTAACGACTATAAACCCTCCTGAAATAAAAAAAATAGAAAAACAAATTCCAATAGCAACTATAGCAAAAAAGCCTACTAAGCTGCCGCTGAAAAAGCAGCTTATAAACCTTACCATTGTACAAGCTGCACTTGCAACCCCAGACCTTGCAACAAACAATGAACTTATCGAAATATTACAAAATACAGTGAACGGAATAACAAATCCCAACTCTACAGAAGTAAACGGCATAGAGAACGCTGCACCGATAGAATATGGAAATACGGTTGTAACGGCTGCAGTTCTGGATAAACTCCCAGAATTCCCGGGTGGTATTTCCAATTTCTATACTTACATCGGTAAAACATTTGAAACGCCAGAAATAAACGGAGAAAAGAACATACGTATTTATATTTCATTTGTAGTTGAAAAAGACGGCCGCATGTCAAACATTCAAGTCAAAAATAACCCTGGTTACGGATTAGCAAAAGAAGCCATACGAGTTTTGAAATCCTTGAGAACAAAATGGACACCAGGAATGATTGGTTCAAAACCAGTGCGAACATCATATAATTTGCCCATTACCGTTCAGCTGAACTAATTTTAGAAAAAATTATGAAAAGCAGAATCGGGAGGTTCTGCTTTCTATGTTTATTTAAAACTGGAAAAGTATATCCTAAATACTACCATAACCCCGATTCCGAAGAATATTCTTATATTTAAAAATACAAAATGGAAACGAAAAGCTGGAAAGAGCTACTATAATTTAGACTTATTATTTTGTGCCAAATCAATACTAAAGCTTGGAGCCTAAACCCCTTATTTTAAATCCTCTTTGCTTATCTTTGTACTTTGAAAAAACAAATATGGAAACAGTTTTAGAAAAGACTTTACCAACTGCAAAGCCAAAATGGTTGAAGGTAAAGCTACCAATAGGAAAAAAATATACTGAGCTTCGAACTTTAGTCGACAAATATAGCTTGAACACGATTTGCGCCTCCGGAAGTTGTCCAAATATGGGAGAATGTTGGGGTGAAGGCACAGCAACTTTTATGATTCTGGGAAACACCTGTACCCGTTCTTGCGGTTTTTGTGGTGTTAAAACCGGTAGACCAGAAACGGTAGACTGGGATGAACCGGAAAAAGTGGCTCGTTCTATTAAAATTATGAATATCAAGCATGCTGTAATTACTAGTGTTGACAGAGATGATTTGAAAGATGGTGGTTCAATTATTTGGATCGAAACCGTAAAAGCAATTCGTAGAATGAACCCTAATACTACTCTAGAAACTTTGATTTCTGATTTTCAAGGTATCGAAAGGAATATAGATCGGATTGTAGAAGCTAATCCTGAAGTCGTTTCGCATAACGTAGAAACAGTACGTAGACTGACTCGTGAAGTGCGCATTCAAGCAAAATACGACCGTAGCTTAGAAGTTTTGAGATACCTAAAAGAAAAAGGAATCAACAGAACTAAGTCAGGAATTATGCTTGGCCTTGGCGAACAAGAAGAAGAAGTTTTTCAAACAATGAGAGACTTACGAGCTGTTAATGTAGACATCGTAACGATAGGGCAGTATTTGCAACCAAGCAAGAAACACCTGCCAGTTAAGGAGTTTATTACACCAGATCAATTTGCCGTTTATGAAAAGTTTGGACTGGAGTTAGGTTTTCGTCATGTAGAAAGCGGTCCTTTAGTCCGCTCTTCTTATAAAGCACAAAAACACCTTCTTTAAAAAAATGCTTCAAGTTTCAAGTTGAGAATATTTCAACCTGAAACCTGAAGCTTTAAACAAAACAGATTGAAAACAAGAATTGCCATAAATGGTTTTGGAAGAATTGGTCGAAATATATTTCGTTTACTTTTAAACCATCCCACTATTGAAGTTGTAGCTATAAACGATATTGCGGACACTAAAACAATGGCTCACTTGGTCAAGTACGATAGTATTCACGGAGTTCTGCCATACACAGTTGGTTCGGATGATAAAGGAATTCTGGTGGACTCAAAGCATTTTTTGTTTTTTAATGAAAAAAACATTTCAAACTTAGATTGGAAAAGCATAAAAATAGATTTTGTAATTGAATGTACCGGAAAATACAAGACTTACGAAGAACTTAATGCACACATTGTTGCCGGTGCTAAAAAAGTGATTCTTTCGGCTCCCTCTGAAGTAGATTCAATAAAAACGGTCGTCTTGGGAGTAAATGAGTTTATTCTTGATGGATCAGAGACCATTATATCTAATGCGAGTTGCACAACAAATAATGCCGCACCCATGATGAAAGTGATAGATGAACTTTGTGGTATCAAACAAGCTTATATTACAACGATTCATTCCTACACTACAGATCAAAGCTTACACGATCAACCGCACAAAGATTTACGTAGGGCACGCGGGGCTAGTCAGTCCATTGTACCTACAACAACTGGAGCAGCTAAGGCATTATCGAAAATTTTTCCTCCACTGGAAGGAAAAATAGGTGGCTGTGGCATTAGGGTCCCAGTCCCCGACGGCTCATTGACTGATATTACCTTTAACGTAAAACGGACTGTTTCGATAGCTGAAATAAATGCAGCTTTCAAAACTGCAGCAGCAGGCAGCCTAAAAGGAATCCTAGATTACACCGAAGACCCCATTGTTTCAGTTGATATTATTGGTAATAGGAACTCTTGCGTATTTGACGCGCAACTAACTTCGGTAATCGATAAGATGGTCAAAGTGGTGGGCTGGTATGATAATGAAATAGGCTATTCTTCGCGAATAATTGATTTAATACTTTTGACAAAAAAGCAAAATATCTAATATTCTAAAATTAACGCTTTAATTAAGTTCCTTACTTTGGGTTCCGCTTTTTGGGCAGCTTCCAGAACCTCATCATGAGAAATCGTATCAATACTGTCTTTATCTCCTATATCTGTAATTACCGAAACACCAAAAGTTTCAATATTCATGTGACGTGCCACAATAACCTCTGGGACGTTCGACATCCCTACACAGTCTGCACCAAGAATTTTGACCATCTTGTACTCAGCCAAGGTTTCGAAAGTAGGACCTTGTAGTCCTAAGTAAATTCTGCTTTTTACAATTAAACAAGCAAAAAAAGTGATTTGTCAACTTCATGAAGCCTATCAACGTGATGTATTAGTTTACTAAACAAAATAAACTTAAGGCAATCAAATATTACTAAACCTTTATTTATTTTACAAGTGTACATTTATAACAAGAATAGGTCTATAAAAAAAACTCAATAGCTTATTATTAAGGGGAAAGTAGTTATCAATAACCTAAAAAGCGAAACCTACATAGTTATTCTGTCTATTTACCTGTTATTTTCGCCGGACAACCTAGGGGTAAGTGATAAAATTTATTCCCTCATAGCTCTATACCAAACAATAAAGTAATCTAAATTAAAATGAAAAAAATCTACCCACTGTTCTTTCTTCTCTTTTTTTACTCTATCAGCTTTTTTGCCGCCACCATTTCACTTTCTCCAGAAAACTACTATTGGGTTGGCGGATCAGGAAACTGGTCGGACACATCTAGTCACTGGGCTACTAGTTCTGGTGGCTCTGATTTTTACCTGCGAGGACCATCCGCTATCGATAATGTAATTTTTGATATAAACTCGTTTGACGGACCTAACCAAACCGTAACCCTAAACGGAGCAAATCCTACTTGTAAGGACATGACTTGGTCAGATCTAGCGACTGTATCGCCCACCTTTAATTCAAATAACATTGCTTTAAATGTTTACGGTTCGCTGACATTATCTCCTGACATGATATTGAGTAAACTTCCTTCAATTAATTTTTTAGCAAACACAACGGGGCAAACGATAAGCTTTTCTGGAAAAACTTTAGGAAACTTACTTTTTAATGAAGTTGGAGGGGGATGGACTTTTCAGGATGAAGCTAATGCAGGCTATGTTATTTTAACAAATGGTACTTTAAACACAAATAATAATACTTGTAATTTTGCGGGATTGCAGAGTACAAATAATAATGTACGGTCCTTGGATCTGGGAACTTCAGTTATGAACTTCAGTTCTGGTCCGGCAATGCTGATAACCAACACGACAAACCTAATTTTTTCAGGAAATAATTCAACTATAAACATTACAGGTGATGGAGCATTTTCCACTGTAGGTTTAAGCTTTGATGCAATTAATTTTACGAGTCCTAATCTAGGCTTAGATCTTAATTACGGCCCATATATTGCAAATACGATGACATTCAATCACAACGTGAGGTATTTCAGAGGAAATAACACCATTGGAACGCTAACCGTCAACGGAACCTTTACTGGTATGAACGGAAGTAGTACTATAGAAACAGCTACTTTTAAAGGCTCTAGCTCCTTTCTTGAGTCAAATACTTTTGGAACATTAAATTTAACTGGCGCTGCAGGAACTACATATACCTTTGGTTCTGGCTCTACTCAAACTATTAATACAGCTCTTAATGTCGAGCCTGGTAATTGTAGAGCAATGATTAATGTGAACTCAACGGCAACTGGAAATCAAGCTACCCTTAATATCCCTTCTGGGACCACAACCCTTGATTATGTCAATTTAAAAGATATTAATGCGCAAGGTGGCGCAACTTTTTTAGCCAATAACGCCATTGACTTCGGAAATAATACCGGTTGGTCTTTATCGACATCTCCTTCTAAAAACTATTATTGGGTAGGAGGTAGCGGTAATTGGAGCAACGAGAATCATTGGGCAATTACTAGCGGCGGTACCCCTTCTGGGTGTGCCCCTACTCCTGCTGACAATGTTATATTTGACTCCAGTTCATTCTCCTCTACCGACCAAACAATAACCCTTGATGGAATGACTCCTACTTGTAAGGACATGACTTGGTCAGATCTAGCGACTGTATCACCCACCTTTAATTCAAATAACATTGCTTTAAATATTTACGGTTCGCTGACACTATCTCCTGACATGATATTGAGTAAACTTCCTTCAATTAATTTTTTAGCAAACACAACGGGGCAAACGATAAGCTTTTCTGGAAAAACTTTAGGAAACTTACTTTTTAATGAAGTTGGAGGGGGATGGACTTTTCAGGATGAAGCTAATGCAGGCTATGTTATTTTAACAAATGGTACTTTAAACACAAATAATAATACTTGTAATTTTGCGGGATTGCAGAGTACAAATAATAATGTACGGTCCTTGGATCTGGGAACTTCAGTTATGAACTTCAGTTCTGGTCCGGCAATGCTGATAACCAACACGACAAACCTAATTTTTTCAGGAAATAATTCAACTATAAACATTACAGGTGATGGAGCATTTTCCACTGTAGGTTTAAGCTTTGATGCAATTAATTTTACGAGTCCTAATCTAGGCTTAGATCTTAATTACGGCCCATATATTGCAAATACGATGACATTCAATCACAACGTGAGGTATTTCAGAGGAAATAACACCATTGGAACGCTAACCGTCAACGGAACCTTTACTGGTATGAACGGAAGTAGTACTATAGAAACAGCTACTTTTAAAGGCTCTAGCTCCTTTCTTGAGTCAAATACTTTTGGAACATTAAATTTAACTGGCGCTGCAGGAACTACATATACCTTTGGTTCTGGCTCTACTCAAACTATTGATAACTTCTTAAATATTGAAAACGGAACAAGTTCAGATCCTACTAATATGAAGTCAAGTTCAGCAGGAACTCAAGCAATAATTTCAATGGCAACGGGGTCAATTTGTACCGATTTTATTCATATTCAAGATATCAATGCAATCGGTGGCGGCAGCTTTAATGCTGGCCCTAACAGTCAAGACATCAGCAATAACAATGGCTGGAGCTTCTTAACAGGATTATCTCCTACGGTTACTATTACTTCCGAAAATGGAACAAACAGCATTTGTGGTCTCGGCAATACCTTACTTTTTTCTCAGGAAGACGGAACAGGTTCTTGGTCCTCTTCTAACACCAATGTGGCAAGTATAGATCTTAACGGATTGCTTACTGCGGCTTCGGCTGGAACAACTATAGTCAGTTACAACCTAACTTCAAGTAGTGGTTGTGTTTACAAAGACACTAAATCAATAACAATTAATATTACAGACGCACCAACAGTTATACCGCAAATATTTTGTGAATTAGCAGTCGTGGGGGATCTAATAGCTACTGGAACAGAAGTTAAATGGTATGAAACTGCTGAAGGTTCGGCCTTAACAAACGATGTAGCCTTAACTAATGGATCTTATTTTGTCTCACAAACTGAAAATGGTTGTGAAAGTAATAGAGTAGAATTTCTAGTGACTATTAATCAAACTGCAATACCTACTGTTAGCTCACAAATATTTTGTAATAGCGCAGCCGTGGGCGATTTATCAGCGATAGGAACAGCTATCAGATGGTATAAAACTGCTGAAGGTGCTGCCCTAGCGAATGATGCAGCATTAACTAGTGGATCTTATTTTGTCTCACAAACTGAAAATGGTTGTGAAAGTAGCAGAGCAGAATTTCTAGTGACTATTAATCAAACTGCAATACCTACTGTTAGCTCACAAATATTTTGTAATGGCGCAGTAGTGGGCGATTTATCAGCGATAGGAACAGCTATCAGATGGTGTAAAACTGCTGAAGGTGCTGCCCTAGCGAATGATGCAGCATTAACTAGTGGATCTTATTTTGTCTCACAAACCGAAAATGGTTGTGAAAGTAGCAGAGTAGAATTTCTAGTGACTATTAATCAAACTGCAATACCTACTGTTAGCTCACAAATATTTTGTAATAGCGCAGTCGTGGGCAATTTATCAGCGATAGGAACAGCTATCAGATGGTATAAAACTGCTGAAGGTGCTGCCCTAGCGAATGATGCAGCATTAACTAGTGGATCTTATTTTGTATCACAAACCGAAAATGGTTGTGAAAGTAGCAGAGCAGAATTTCTAGTAACTATTAATCAAATTCTTCGTCCTACGGCCCCTTTGAACCAAACTTTCGAAAGTAGCAGTCCTAAAATTAAAGATATAGTAATTGAAGGCACACATATCAGTTGGTACGCTTCTAAATCGGATGCATTGAATAATACGAATGCCTTAGACCCTGAAACTATTATACTAGACGGCACTACTTATTATGCCACACAAACGGTTTCTGATTGCACTAGTACAGAGGTAGCAACAGTGAATGTTACCATCAATAAACTAAAAGTTGATTCGTTCAATAAGTCAGAATTAAAATACTATCCAAACCCAGTCTCTAACAACCTCATAATTAACAATAGCTATACAGTTGATTCAGTTAGAGCTTTAAATATAGAGGGACAAGTATTTTTAGAATCACATCCAAATACTGCGGATACAACCTTGGATATGACAGTTTTGCCTATCGGTATTTATATCATCGAGATCAAATCAAATAACCAAATAGAAACTTTTAAAGTGCTAAAAAAATAAGAAGCTTCTTATTACTAAAATGTTTGTAGAAAGCCACAAATTAATTTTTATGGCTTTCTACTTTTATAAAAACCAATAGCAAATTAAATAAACAATCTCAAAACAAGTAATTATGAATCAACTACAACTTCAATAAGAACGAAAGTAAAAGCCAGCCAACCGCTGTTCTTACTGCTACTTTTTTTTGTATTAGTCTCTTTTCACTTATATTGCTGATGGCAATAATCACACTAACTTTATATTTTAACCCTTTGTCGTATAACCTACTCTTCATAGGAATTTCGACTGCACAACGTCCGTATTTAGGGTTTTAAAAAGACAAAACAGTATGTCTAAATTCTACATCGTACAATTCGGGTAGTTTATATTTTAGGGCAGCCATAAAAAGATTGCCCCTCTTATTGCGTATTTAATAATCATGGAATTTACATTTTAAAAGCCATTGCTGCACTAGTTTTAAATCATGTCTTTTGTTTTTAAAATGAGTCCTATAAATATTTGAAAGCGCAAGATCAAGGTCAGTTAACTTTAAAACCGGATATAAGTCACCAAAATAGAAGCTTAAAACATTAAGTGTATAAATTCATCTGTCTGTTCCAATATTTAAAGAACTGCTTCACAGGGGGTTTGTCGGATAAAAAAATTGAAATAATCCGTAATATTATTGTCTAAATGTGAGTGTTTTATTAGTACAGACTAACTAAAATGGGTGTCTTCAAAAAAATCAAATACTTAATAGAATGTAAACTTCCCCCAGAAGTTTGACACTATTTGGAGTATTTTATCGCCGATAAAAATTTCTCTTCTCTTTCTTTTTGTAAAAAAAATTCGGCAACAGGAACTCTTGCGTATTTGACGCGAAACTGACTTCGGTAATCGATAAGATGGTCAAAGTGGTGGGCTGGTATGATAATGAAATAGGCTATTCTTCGCGAATAATTGATTTAATACTTTTGACAAAAAAGCAAAATATCTAATATTCTAAAATTAACGCTTTAATTAAGTTCCTTACTTTGGGTTCCGCTTTTTGGGCAGCTTCCAGAACTTCATCATGAGAAATCGTATCAATACTGTCTTTGTCTCCTATATCTGTAATTACCGAAACACCAAAAGTTTCAATATTCATGTGACGTGCCACAATAACCTCTGGGACGGTCGACATCCCTACACAGTCTGCACCAAGAATTTTGACCATCTTGTACTCAGCCAAGGTTTCGAAAGTAGGACCTTGTAGTCCTAAGTAAACCCCATCTTTGACTTCGATATTTAGATTGCCCGCCAATTCTTTAACTTTTGCGATCATCTTTCTTGAATACGGCTCACTCATATTTACAAATCGAGGTCCAAAACGCTCATCATTTATTCCGCGCAAAGGATGTTCCGGCGTTAAATTGATATGATCTTTAATTATGACTATATCTCCCACTCTATACTCAGGGTTTACACCACCAGAAGCATTAGACACAATCAATTTATTTATTCCTAAATACTTCATGACCCGAACTGGAAAAGTCACTTCCTTCATGGAATAGCCTTCATAGAAATGAAACCTTCCCTGCATAGCGACCACTTTCTTATCGCCAATTGTCCCAAAAACCAAAGCGCCATTGTGACCTTGAACCGTAGAGACTGGAAAGTTTGGAATTTCATTGTACGACAAAGTAAATTCCACCTTTATCTCCTCGGTAAAACTTCCTAAACCTGAACCCAAAATCACCCCATATTCAGGAGTAAAATTAACTTTTCCCTTAATATAACTAACTGTTTGTTGTACTTGATCCCACATAATTAAGTATTGTTTTATTAAACGTATTGCTTCGCCCAAGAAACTGGCTTTTTATTGGCAAATAAAACAGTTGTTCACCGAGAACACTTCCTTTTAATCGCACATAATCTTTCTCAGTAGTCACAATAATTTTATTTATTGATTTGTTTTTAATATCTAATATGTCTTTTTCACTAAAATGATGATGATCCGCAAAAGTCAAACACTCGTCATTTTTATCTTTCAAAAACTTAAAAAATGGTTCTGGCTTAGCAATTCCGGCTACTAATAATTTCTTAGTTTCTCTTATTTCACTTACTTTTAAACTTTGATTCTTGGAATATATCCGATCATCATATACGATTGTTGTGAAGTATAGTTCCTGATTATTCGAAATTTTTAAACTTTTTTTAATTTGGTTTTGTTCTTTAACTGAAAGCCTAGGAGGGCATTTTGTAACAACAATTATATTAGCTCTTTTGGCTCCCCTTCTGCATTCCCTTAAATTCCCAGTCGGAAGCATAAAGTCCTTACAATAGAAGTCCCCATAAGAAGTTAGTATGATATAAAACCCTGCCTTTACTTTTCGGTGTTGGAATGCATCATCAAGTAAAATCACTTCAGGGACTGGCTCTTGCGAAAGTAATTGTTCAATTCCGTTTCTACGATCAGCGTCAACGGCAACTTGAATGTTATCAAATTTTTGATAGAACTGAAACGGCTCATCACCCAAAACTTCAGCATTTGAAGTCCCATCAGCCAATATAAAACCCTTAGACTTTCTTTTGTAACCCCTGCTTAAAGTGGCGACTTTATAGCTGTCAGAAAGCAAACTAATTAAATACTCTATTTGTGGTGTTTTCCCTGTACCGCCAACACTTAAATTCCCAACAGCTATAATTGGCAAATCGAAGGCATATGATTTCAAAAATCCTTTATCAAAAAGTAAATTCCGACTACTCGTAATCAAACCATAAAGCATGGCAAAGGGGAAGAGTATTTTTCGCAGTAATGTCATAATACGAAAGTATAATAAATTATCTTTGAATTAAATATTTTGTAGTTTTTGTTTACAGTTTAAAGCTACTAATCCATCAAACTTTAAACCTTACACTTTAAACTAAAAAATCATGAAAATAAAAGAAATTCTTTCTGTACTAGAAGAAATGGCGCCCCTCGCTTATGCTGAAGATTTTGACAATGTAGGTCTTTTGGTAGGCAACCCTGAAGCGCAGGCTACAGGAGTTTTGGTTTGCCATGACGCGCTGGAAAGCGTGCTAGAGGAAGCTATTGCCATGGATTGTAATTTGGTCGTTTGTTTTCACCCCATTTTATTTTCAGGCATAAAAAAAATAACTGGAAAGAATTATGTGGAGCGTTCCATCATAAAAGCAATTAAAAATGACATTGCAATTTACGCCGTCCACACCGCTTTAGACAACCACCAAGAGGGCGTTAATAAAATATTTTGCAACGCGCTTGGCTTAAAAAACACTAAAATTTTAATCCCGAAAGAAAACTTTATTCGAAAACTGCTTACCTATACTATCGCTGAAAATGCCGAAAAACTACGAAATGCACTATTTGACGCTGGCGCAGGCAATATAGGCAATTATGAAGATTGCAGTTTTAGCTCCAAAGGGATCGGAACCTACATGGGTAATGAAAACAGTAACCCTCAACTAGGAGAACGTTTTGAATTTGTGCAAGGCGATGAAATAAAAATTGAAGTTACTTTTGAAAAGCACTTGGAAAGCAAAATTCTTAAAGCACTTTTCAGTAATCATGTATACGAGGAAGTAGCTTATGAAGTTTATGAACTGCAAAACAAACATCAAAATATAGGCTTGGGAATGGTAGGTGAATTTGAAACTCCCATGGATGAGCAGGATTTTTTATTATTTGTGAAAGAAAAAATGACATCGGAAGCTATCCGCCATTCGTCTTTTTTAGGAAAACCAATAAAAAAGGTAGCCGTTTTAGGTGGATCTGGAAGTTACGCTATAAAAAAGGCGATTTCGTCTGGAGCAGATGCTTTTTTGACCGCCGATTTGAAGTACCATCAATTTTATGAAGCAGAAAATCGACTTCTTTTAGCAGATATTGGACATTTTGAAAGCGAACGTCATACAAAAAATTATATTGTTGACTATCTTCGGAAAAAAATCCTTAATTTTGCAATCATTTTATCTGAAGAAAATACAAATCCAGTTAAGTACTTATAGAATATGGCGAATACGAAAGAATTAAGTGTTGAGGACAAGTTAAGAGCAATTTACGACTTACAACTTATTGACTCTAGAATTGACGAAATCAGAAACGTAAGAGGAGAGCTTCCTCTTGAAGTAGAAGATTTAGAAGATGAAGTTGCGGGTTTAAGCACACGTTCTGAAAAATTGAAAAGTGAGCTTGATGTTATCGAGGATCTTATCAAATCAAAAAAGAATGGAATTGATGAGCACAAAGAAGCCATCAAAAAATACACAAAACAACAGGAAACTGTTCGTAACAATAGAGAATTTAACTCTTTAACAAAAGAGATTGAGTTTCAAGAGCTTGAAATTCAATTAGCTGAAAAGCAGATGAAAGAAATGAAAGCGTCTATTGAACACAAGAAAGACACAATCACCCAATCAAAAGAAAGATTAGAAACTAAATCTAATCACTTAAAGCATAAAAAGTTAGAATTGGACGCTATCATGGCTGAAACAGCTAAGGAAGAGGAGTTTTTAACAGAGAAATCTGCTGAATACCAAAACTTAATTGAAGAAAGATTATTAGCTGCCTACACTAGAATCAGAACTAGCGTTCGTAATGGCTTAGCAGTTGTTTCTATCGAAAGAGGCGCTTCTGCAGGATCTTTCTTTACTATCCCACCGCAAACACAAGTGGAAATTGCTTCTAGAAAGAAAATCATTATTGATGAGCATTCAGGAAGAATTTTAGTTGACAGCGTAATGGCTGATGAAGAAAAAGAAAAAATGGAAAAATTATTTTCTAAATTTTAATTATATTTAAGTCCCGATAAACATCGGGACTTTTTTTTATGAAAAAAACAATCTATTTTTTTTACACTAAATCTTTAGGCGTATATATTAACATTTTGAGCTTTGTGTTTCCTGAAAAAGCAACACAAATTGCCTATAATATTTTCAGTGAGCCTAGGAAAGGCCGATTAACAAAAACTAGTCTTCCTCTAGTACTTCAAGAGACGGACAACGAAACTTTTCAGCATAATGAGCATCATTTTCAATCCTACATTTGGAAGGGAAATGACACCGTCATCCTATTAGTCCATGGCTGGGAAAGTAATTCCTCACGCTGGAAAAAAATACTACCCTATTTACAAAAATCAGGAAGCACTATTATTGCCATAGATGCTCCCGCACATGGTTTGTCTGGTGGAAGCGAATTTAACATTCCACAATATGCGGAATTTATTCATGTTCTATTCCAAAAATTCAAGCCTAAATATCTCATAGGGCACTCCTTAGGTGCGAAAACATGCTTGTATTATCAATCTGTATATCAAAATAATGATCTCAAAAAAATTGTAGTATTAGGATCTCCAAGCGACTTTAATATCATTCTAAATAATTACATTGCATTACTGAGTTTGAACTACACTGTCAGCAAAGGTCTAGAAGAATATTACTTAACAAACTTCAACCTAAAATTAGAAAATTTTTCAGCAAAGCACTACGTCTCTAAAATAAAAACAAAAGGTTTTATCGCTCATGATATCGGAGACACAGTTGTATTATTTGCGGAAGGAAAAAAGATTGCCAGTAACTGGAAAAACTCTACTTTCATTGAAACAACCGGCCTTGGTCACAGCTTGCACGATGATGCCCTTTACAGTAAAATTGCCAGTTTTTTATTTGAAACTTAATAGATCATACCATTCTATCACTAATCTTCACTCTTTTTTTCCTCTTACTCAAATAAACAAACTAGGCTACAAACGATTAAACAATTTAGTATTACTTTTGTACTATGGAAGAAAGTTTGAAACGTCTTAACAAATTCATAGGAGAAACAGGATATTGCTCACGTCGAGAAGCTGACAAAATAATTGAACAAGGTCGCGTTACTATCAATGGTATCGTTCCTGAGCTAGGCACAAAGGTTTCCCCCAGCGACGAAGTGCGTATCGATGGAAAACTGATTCGTGAAAAAACAGAAAAATCTGTTTACCTTGCTTTCTACAAGCCTGTCGGAATAGAATGCACAACAAATTTAGATGTTCGTAACAACATTGTTGATTATATCAATTACCCTAAACGTATTTTCCCAATTGGAAGACTGGACAAAGCCAGTGAAGGATTAATTTTCATGACTAATGACGGCGATATTGTCAATAAAATACTTCGCGCCAGAAATAATCACGAAAAGGAATATACCGTAACAGTTAATAAACCTATAACGGATCGATTTATAGAAAGAATGGGGAATGGCATTCCCATTTTAGATACTATAACCCGAAAATGTAAAGTCGAACAAATTAGCAAATACATTTTCAAAATTATTCTAACACAAGGCTTAAACCGTCAAATTCGCAGAATGACAGAATACTTAGGTTATGAAGTAACTGCTCTGAAACGGATCCGTATTATCAATATTTCGCTTGACATCCCCATGGGAAGATACCGCGATCTGACTGATGCCGAAATAAAAGAATTAAACGCACTTATAGAACCTTCCAGCAAAACAGAAGAAGCGAGTTTACAAAAAGAGGACGTGCCAAAAAGAAGAACAGAATTTATCAAAAAAGATGACCCTCGATTTAAGGGGAAAGGGGATTATTAATTGATTAAAACAAACTCTACTTGCACCACAATTCAAGATGCTTCTATTTTCCTAGTAACAAATCTTGATGATTAGCATACTCTAAAATAATTTCGTTTTCCGTTACCAAAATAACATCTGCAATTACGATTGCCCGTTTTCCTTTCGGTTTGAAATTATCAATGAATACTTTTTAACTATTAGTATAATTAGTGACCAATAACGACAGCAATTCACCGGATCGTTAAACTTCAGGTCTTTACCTATTCAGCTGCATAAATAATGTGACCACTTAACCACAGTCTTTATTTACATATTGTCAGTTTCACCACCAATAATACCATGACTTCTGCCGCTAAAATCGAGCTTGATAACAGGCAATAAAAATAACCTTTCAACAATTAAGAGTTAGATAAAACAGCCTTAGTCTTATTTTGAAATAAGCCTTCTCGAAATTATTTAGATGGTCTTAGTTAAAATTATTTTTATTTTTCAAGAAATGATTTATTTCCTTTTACAGAGCATAAAACTTCAAAAATATAGTAGCAATTAAACATCAAAACATTCAAAATAAAAATTAACAGATTAGAAAAAATTTAAATTACGTTAACATAATATAAAACCCTAAAAATCATATGAACGATACAATCACAATTCACCTTCACATAATTTAGCTAGTTTCTTTTGTGTCCAATTTTACAAAAAACCAAGTGAAATATTGACTAAATTTCATCTTAACAAGATCAAACAGATAAAAATAACACATAAAAACATAAAAAAATTGGAAATAATTTAGGAGCTAATGATCTATTATTGTTTTTCCAAAACAAATGTTGTTATAATTTAGAGTTTTAAAATTAATGATTTTTTTATTAAGAGAGAACGTGCTTCTAGTGGGCATTTATCTATTTTACTTTCTCAGAGACCGCTCCGCCTTTGGCACTGGAAACGTTAACCGTTGCTCCTGACGGATTTCCTTTAACGATCCATCTTACTTTTACATTACCCATACCTTCAATATTGGATACTGCAATGGTTTCTGGACTAAATTTTTGTTCCGTAAATAAATTCAAATCTTCATTTTGAACCGTCATTCCCGCGACCACGGTACTACCCGCTAGACTAATATAATTAGGGCGCTCTATCTTGTTTTTTATATCATGTTGTGAATGGGTTGGAATAATCCTTGTATTCATAATTGTGGCAGTCACCGCAACTAAATCTCCTGAAAGCTTTTCAGTTTCAATACGTACAATTTCTAATTTTGGAGTCTGATAAGCATGGTACAATGAAAACGCCATGTTTCTGTGCGCATCTTCCTGAATCATGAACCCAGGATGATTCCGAATGTAATTTTTCTTAGGACCCCCTATTTCAATATCGCCAAACTGCGGATGATTAAACGCCTTCCATTCGACATAGCCATCACCAAACAAAAGGTATTTATCAAACTCATTGAATTCGTCATTATCCCATCGTCCAGCAGTATTCTTTTGGTTAAATAATTTATACGAAGTCATCAATTCATTACTAAAGGTAAATATCCCTCGAGTCAAAGACAAAAAATCAATTTCTCCACCATAAACAGTGTACAAATCTTTGTGAATTACAAAATAATTATAACCCGGAATCATTTTTTCTCCTAACTTACCAATATTATCATACACTTCAATATCTTGAGTTGCAAATAAAGCATCATCTTCTGCAGCACCCGGACCTCTTAGAAACATTCCTCCATAATTATGGTAGCTCTGAGCCCCAGCAATATTAGGATGATTGATGATAAAGGCTTTTATCGCGCGGGTTTCAGGAAGCGTACCTGGATAAAATAATGCACCATTTTGAACATAATTAGGTTGCCAATTCCATCCCCAATCTCGGTTTGGATCATACGTCCCAATCAAGTCCTCATTTACTAAACCATCTTTATCGTTATCTATGCCTTCATAACCCAACATTTCATATTCTCCTATTTCATCTCCCTTAACCTGATACATTCGAGTAGGATATTTAGGATCTGTCTTCCAACGTCCTGTTTTTGATTTTCTGCGCATCATTACAATATTCCCGTCATTATCCAAATCATCCAGTTTATCTTCATTCACAAGACCATCGCCATCGTTATCAAAAGGGCGCATTCCTGAACGAGAGCTGTTAGAGTTATTCGGTTTATAAATAAAATTTTCCCGACCGTCAGGACTGATAGTCATTACAATATAAAATACCTTTTCTTTTAATAAAGTGTTTATGAATTTAATAGTTTGAAAACTCTCTGCTAGGTACCATGCCGTATACATGGCAACCTCCACACCTTGCATTTCATTTGCGTGAATTCCGCCATCTATATAGAAACCAGGCTTGTTTTCAACTTTATCTGAATCAAAATCGGATATGGTTAAAACCCAAAGGTCTCTTCCTTCATAGGATTTACCAACAGACTCCATTTTAACCAAATTGGGATAGGCTTTAACCAAATCTCTTCCTAGCTGACTCAGCTGTGCATAATCATGGTACTGATCCCAAGTCATTTTTACTTTGGGATTAGCAGGAGAACCGATGGCACGGATACCATTTAAA
The DNA here is from genome assembly GCA_047635475.1 of Porticoccaceae bacterium. GTDB lineage: Bacteria > Bacteroidota > Bacteroidia > Flavobacteriales > Flavobacteriaceae > Flavobacterium. The sequence goes on along the minus strand of JBLIKQ010000021.1, from coordinate 2,760 downwards.
TCTTGTGGAGCAATATCATTTTTTTGAGCATTTGTAACCCCAAAAACAAAACTGAGCAAGCTGAGTAGTATGTATTTCTTCATTTCATTAATTTTTAGCTATGAGGACTCAACATCCTTTTTTATTTATTTGAAGTCAACTTACTAATTCAAATCAGCGATTACCTCTTTGAATCCTGCAGTCGCACAACCTGTAGTAATAGTCACTTTTCCTGCACCTGAAATCAGCCATGAATATTCATCTGATTCATCAGCTTGCATACTATTACGAATAAAATATTTCCTGCCAGAAACCATAAGTTGATTTTTTTGGAGTATTATTTCTGTTTTCATTTTAGAAACAAACCGGATTTTGTCTCCTATTTCAGCGTAGGTAGGCAGTAGTCCTTTGTTGGCTACTTTTATAGTGACGCGATACAAGTTCTCATTGATCTTTTCTACTTCGGGAATATTTGTTTCAATCTTTGGCATGGCCGCCAAAAGTTCTTCTACAAAAAGCACATGTTTAGTAGCTGTTTCTTGTAAAAAATTCACAGGCGGATTGTTCAGAGCATAAGGAACAAAACCCCCTACTTCTACTTTTTGATTTGGAAAATCAGGATGTTTAATAACTGACCAGTCCACAAAAACATCTTTTATATTCTGGCTATCAGACCATTTTAAAAAAGAGACTTCTGAATTCAATTCCTCTTTATCTTTTTCTTTTGGCTTTTCTAATTTAGAATCAAGCGAATCTTTTTTGGCCTCCACTATAGGAACCCACCAGCCTGGCGTAGAAAAACTGAATCTCCCTGCATGGAAATAAGCGGTTTGCGCAAAGTTTCCTTTGGTCATTGGCATTTTAGGTCCGTCTTTGATTGCTGCTTTTTGGGTATATAATTTAGAAATCTGCTCCGCAATTTTTATATCTTTTTCTAACCATCCCTTAATAATTCTGGAACTGGTTAACTTACCGTCATACTTTGGAGTTTCAGATAAATTATTATGCATGCCAAAAGTAAGTACTGCATATATATTCTGATTCAAATATAAAAAATCAAGAAGGGCTCTGGTTTCTGGTTCAGATGCCACATAGATACCTGCCCCTTTTTCAAAAACAGGATAGTCATAAGTAAAATTTTTGTCGATATTGACTCCTTCTGAAAAATCTTCATTAAACATTCCGTCCTTATCATTATCTATTCCCTCTGAAATCAAAATATACTTTCCAACCTGATTTTTCGTTGGATTTGCATTTATTAAAATTCGCGAATCCTCTGGACTTTCAATATAACTTCCAGTTATATCTTCAATGCGTATTTGAGTAATTAAACCATCTTTATTCAAATCTTCAAAAGGATCTTCTCCAATTCTACCATCTCTATCATCATCAGTTTCTCTAGCATTACCTCTCTTTTCCATTTTTACATTAGCAAAAGCGGCGTCTATGGCATCCGGATTTACAGCAGGAACAAAATAAATTGTTTTTTCCTCTAAAATCTTTGACAATTGATCGCTATTTAATAAGTTCTCAATCATTTTTAAGGCAATCTGCGTACCAACACGGCTTTTACCGTCAAGTCCCGCTGTAATAAGCAAAGCTGGTTTTGGGTTAGTTGATTTAGAAATTGTTAACAACCATATTTCTTTACCACCACTGCTTTTTCCAATTGATTTGACAGTGCAATAGTTACTTTTGGCGTCTAGCGCTTTTAGGTTTTTAGTAAGATTTTGATAATTCAGATAGTCATTTTGCGCATGAGTAATACCAAAACAAAGCACGAATAAAAACAATATTTTTTTTCTCATGAGATAGGAAGTTCTTTGGAAAATAAATGTACTCTATAAATTTGTTCTATCCTAAAACATGCAAAAAAACTTTACTAAAGTAAGCGGCCACTATAACTTTAGCACTAACACAGACCATTATTCGATGTGTATTGATGAAATACACAGTTCCCATTTAATATTAAATACAGGATTAAACTTGAATTTAAAATCACTTTTTGGGAAATAAACTACCTCGCGTCAGAGGCCCGAGGTACTAGAACATAGATAACTGTTGACTATGTATTTTTTTATACTCTTCTTCTTTTTCTTGAAATTTTACATAATTTTGAATTGTGTTTTCATCCTTGTACTTCCCTATTGCATGTACATAAAAACCTTTAGTCCAAAACTCACCGCCCATAATTTTTGCTTTACTTCTTGATGCCGTTTAAATATTTCTTTTGCTACAATACTTTTTACTCTTCTGATTGTTTTTGTCGAGTTTTCCATTGGAACGCTTTGAGTAAGAAAATGAACATGGTCGTGCTCTGTGGCTATTTCAATATAAGCAATATCAAATTATTTCGAAATATCAATACAAATTTGCTTCAAACTTTGTTCAACATTAGCACTAACTACAATCCTACTATATTTTGCATGACATACAAAATGATACAACGGTACAGAATCATTCTGACTTTTATGGATATATTCACTCACAGTATAATAGTACAAAAAAAAGAGTCGAAGCAGAGCTTCGAAGAATTGAACTCAAAAAATTAAAACTTTCTAATGGTAAATCAGACTAAATTCCTAATGTTAAAAATAATAATGAAGTTGAAATCTGTTTTTACCAAATCTACCATCTTCTTTTCAACGAACACAAAAAAATACGGAAATGACAATCCCAAGAAAATTTATTTGACCCCTTTTAAGTTATTAGTCACATTAGTTTCATACTAACTAGGAATTAGTGCTGGAATGATCAAAATAATCGAAATCGAAGTAATCC
>JBLIKQ010000020.1:0-32285 GCA_047635475.1 Porticoccaceae bacterium | reverse complement strand
ATGAAAAACATTAGAGAAGACCAACAAGGTTTCAACTCGGTGTATATGATGCTTGATTCTGGAGCGAGGGGTTCCAAAGAACAAATTCGTCAGTTAACTGGTATGCGTGGTTTGATGGCTAAGCCTAAAAAATCTACTGCTGGTGGTGGTGAAATTATTGAAAACCCTATTCTTTCTAACTTTAAGGAAGGTCTTTCGATCCTTGAGTACTTTATCTCTACTCACGGTGCGCGTAAAGGTCTTGCGGATACGGCTTTGAAAACTGCCGATGCAGGATATTTAACAAGAAGGCTGCATGATGTTTCTCAAGATGTTATTGTTAACATCGATGATTGTGGAACATTAAGAGGTGTTGAAGTATCAGCATTGAAAAAGAATGAAGAAATAGTTGAATCATTAGGAGAAAGAATCTTAGGACGTGTTGCACTGCAAGACGTAATAAATCCTTTAACTAATGAGGTTTTAGTTGAATCTGGACAACAAATCACTGAAGCGATAATGAAAATCATTGAAGCTTCTCCAATCGAGAAAGTAGAAGTTCGTTCTCCTCTTGTATGTGAAGCGTTAAAAGGTATTTGTGCTAAATGTTACGGTAGAAACTTAGCTACTGGAAAAATGACACAAAGAGGTGAAGCAGTAGGAGTTATTGCAGCACAATCTATTGGTGAGCCGGGAACGCAGTTAACATTACGTACTTTCCACGTTGGAGGGGTAGCGGGTGGTATTTCTGAGGAATCAAGTATCATAACAAAATTCAAGGGTAAACTTGAAATTGAAGATTTAAAAACTGTTAAAGGTGAAGACGGTGAAGGAAATGCGATTGATGTCGTTGTTTCTCGTTCAACTGAGTTGAAATTAGTTGATCAGAAAACGGGAATTCTTTTAAATACACATAATATTCCTTACGGTTCAAGTATTTTTGTGAAAGACGGTCAGTCAGTTGAAAAAGGTGAAGTTATCTGTAAATGGGATCCATATAATGGAGTTATCGTTTCTGAATTCACTGGTAAAATTGCTTACGAAGATTTAGAGCAAGGTCAATCGTTTATGGTTGAAATTGATGAGCAAACTGGTTTCCAAGAAAAAGTAATTTCTGAGTCAAGAGCTAAAAAATTAATTCCTACTTTATTAGTTTATGGTAAAGATGGTGAATTGATACGTTCTTATAACTTACCTGTTGGAGCACACCTTATGGTTGAAAACGGTGAGAAAATTAAAGCAGGTAAAGTATTGGTTAAAATCCCACGTCGTTCTTCTAAATCAGGAGATATTACAGGAGGTTTACCGAGAATTACTGAATTGCTTGAAGCACGTAACCCTTCTAATCCAGCTGTAGTTTCAGAAATCGATGGTGTTGTTTCTTTTGGAAAAATTAAAAGAGGTAACCGTGAGATTATCATTGAATCTAAGTTTGGTGATGTTAGGAAGTACCTAGTTAAACTTTCAAGTCAAATTCTTGTACAAGAAAATGACTTCGTTAGAGCTGGTGTTCCTTTGTCTGATGGGGCAATTACTCCAGAAGATATCTTAAGAATTAAAGGACCAGCCGCTGTTCAACAGTACTTGGTAAATGAGATTCAAGAAGTATACCGTTTACAAGGGGTGAAAATTAACGACAAGCACTTTGAAGTAGTAATACGTCAAATGATGCGTAAAGTTAGAGTTCAAGATCCAGGGGATACATTATTCTTAGAGGATCAATTGATTCACACTAAAGACTTTATCTTCCAGAATGATAAATTGTACGGTATGAAAGTAATTGAAGATGCTGGTGATTCTGTTAACTTAAAAGAAGGTCAAATTGTCTCGCCTCGTGAGTTGCGTGATGAAAATTCTCTTTTGAAACGTACGGATAAAAACATCGTTGTGGCTCGTGAGGTAATCACAGCAACTGGAACTCCTGTTTTACAAGGAATTACAAGAGCGTCGCTTCAAACGAAATCATTTATTTCGGCTGCTTCTTTCCAAGAAACTACTAAGGTGTTGAATGAAGCTGCTGTTGCAGGTAAAATTGACTACTTGGAAGGACTAAAAGAAAATGTAATTGTAGGTCATAGAATTCCTGCCGGTACTGGTATGAGAGAATATGATCATACGATTGTAGGTTCAAAAGAAGATTATAATGATATGATGGCAAATAAAGAGGAATATATATATTAAGACATGAGTAATTCTAAGCAACAACAAGAGCAAATTAATATCGAACTGGATGAAAAAATAGCCGAGGGAATTTATTCTAATTTAGCTATAATTAATCATTCGTCATCTGAATTTGTTTTAGATTTTGTAAGTATCATGCCTGGTATTCCCAAGGCTAAAGTGAAATCAAGAATTGTCTTGACACCACAACATGCTAAAAGGTTGCTAAAAGCAATAGGAGAAAACATTCACCGTTTTGAACTCGCTCATGGCGAAATTAAAGACACAGAACAACCTCCAGTTCCGCTTAACTTTGGTCCCCCGGGACAAGCATAATTTTACAAGAAAGGCTCCAGAAATGGGGCCTTTTTTTATGCGTATAATTTTAATACAATATACGGATGGGAAATTGCTTCTTTTGCGGTTTGTTTCCTGTGTATAGTATTTCACTACTCTCTATTTTTTATTGAATGTGAAATGATGTTTCGGCTCTTCTAAGAAGTTTTTTGCTTTTTCAACAGATAATATTTATTGTTCATCGGAAAGATATTATAGTGTTGTATTATCGGGTTAATTTTTTCGCTGCAAGGACGACAGAAGATTATCGTTTTAAACAAAAAATCATCTATGAGCTATTCTTTAGATAAAGATGATACAGTATAAAGCATGAATACTCTATTAATTTTGGCTTTTGTAGCGCTATGTTACGTTCCTGTTTTTGGGCAAAAAATTGAAAATAGGATAATTATATCGAATACTAATGAAATCGTGAGTGGTGCAAAGGAAGAAAGTACGTCAAGCTCTAATATGGATTTCGTTCTGTGGTTTATGGGTTCAAAACAGGACCCAAATAGTACAATTGCAATAGAAGTAGCAAATACGAAGAAAAAAATAATGACTATTGGTTTAGCGCCAAATTGCATACTTATTAAAGCTTTTTTAAAGAAGCCGTTAATTTTGAATCTGCTTTAGCTTAAACATAAAGTAGCCTAGACTTTTCTAGACATAAAAAAAAACGTTAATTTCTAAATTAGCGTTTTTTTATGTGCATTGCGTTTTTAAACTATTTAGTCAAATTCTGAGGTGAAAAACAGTTTCACATGTGGGTATTTGTTTTGGGTCATTTGAATGGTAAAATCTGAATCGGCCAGAAATACTAATTGACCATATTTATCATGGGCTAAATACTTTTGTTTTATTCTCCTAAATTCTTTAAACTCATCACTTTTAGCATCATCTGGTTTTACCCAGCAGGCTTTGTGTACTGGGAAATTTTCATAGGTACATTTAGCGCCATATTCGTGTTCTAAACGATATTGGATAACTTCGTATTGAAGTGCTCCAACTGTTCCAATAATTTTTCTGTTGTTCATTTCCAGTACAAATAACTGAGCAACACCTTCATCCATCAACTGGTCAATACCTTTGTCAAGCTGCTTGGCTTTCATAGGGTCAGCATTGTTGATGTATCTAAAATGTTCTGGGGAAAAACTTGGGATACCTTTAAAGCTCATTATTTCGCTTTCAGTTAATGTGTCCCCAATTTTAAAGTTTCCTGTATCATGAAGACCTACAATATCACCAGGATAAGAGATATCTACTATTTCTTTTTTCTCTGCAAAAAAGGCATTCGGGCTTGAGAATTTTAAATTCTTTTTTAGACGTACGTGGTAATAGGGTTTGTTTCTTTCAAAGGTTCCGGAAACAATTTTTATAAATGCCAAACGATCTCTATGTTTAGGGTCCATATTGGCATGGATTTTAAAAACAAACCCTGACATTTTTTCCTCTTTAGGATCGACTAATCTAGTTTCAGATTCTTTGGGTCGTGGTGATGGGGCTATAGAAACAAAACAATCCAACAGTTCTCGGACACCAAAATTATTCAATGCCGAACCAAAGAAAACGGGTTGTAATTTTCCGTCTAGGTAATCCTGACGATCAAACTTAGGATAAACTTCATCAATCAATTCTAACTCTTCCCTTAGTGTGTCGGCTGGTTTTTTACCAATTATTGTTTCTAGTTCTGGGTTTTGTACGTCCGAAAAAGCAATGGTTTCCTCGATATTCTTGCGATTGTCACCACTGAATAAATTTATGTTTTGTTCCCATAAATTATATATTCCCTGGAAATCATAGCCCATTCCGATTGGGAAGCTTAGCGGGGTAACTGTGAGTCCCAGTTTTTGTTCTACTTCATCCATTAGATCAAACGCATCTTTTCCTTCACGGTCCATTTTATTTATGAAAATGATTATGGGTATTTTGCGCATTCTACATACGGAGACTAATTTTTCCGTTTGTTCCTCAACCCCTTTGGCAACATCAATTACCACAATGACACTATCAACTGCAGTTAGAGTCCTAAATGTGTCTTCTGCGAAATCTTTGTGCCCTGGAGTATCTAGAATGTTTATTTTTTTTTCTTTGTAATTAAAAGCTAAAACGGAGGTGGAAACAGAAATCCCTCTCTGACGTTCAATTTCCATGAAATCACTTGTGGCTCCTTTTTTAATTTTATTGTTTTTTACAGCACCTGCTTCTTGTATGGCACCACCAAATAGGAGGAGTTTTTCTGTAAGTGTCGTTTTACCTGCATCGGGATGCGAGATAATTCCGAAAGTTCTTCTTCTCTGTATTTCTGTTAGAAAGTTCATGTATCGTTTAAATAGTTTGCAAAAGTACTATTTATATATGCTAATAAAAAAAAATGAGGCTGTCTTTTAAGATAGGCTCATTTATATTGAAAATTCACACTCTTTACATATTAATTGACCACACTGAATAACTGTTTGGTGGACTTTGGATTTTTACCCATGTGTCTCCTTGAGTTGTCGGAAACCAACTAGAGTTGCCTGTAAAATCTTTAATCTGAGCATTTGCCCAATTGGTAGGTATCCATTTTTCTAGCCAGGAGGAAGAGTTGTTTATGTAAACGACTAGTCCAGGGTTTCCGTTATAGCCGTTTCTTCGAGCTATATACTCGTCGTTGTCTGCATATAAAATGGATGTTGTTCCAGTGGCTTTATTATTGTGTATCCAAATTAGGTTGTCCATTTTTGACTTGTCTAGCCATTCTTCATAATCTTGGTAAAATATTGTTGGATAACCCTCGTGTGTTAGAATATAAGCGTAAGCCAATTGTTTATTGTATATTTCATCTGTATCATGATTCGTTACGAAAGTAACTGCTTTGTAGGGGTTTCTTTTCCACATCATATCATCGTTCAACAGATTGAGGTTGTTACCATCAAAAGCGTCATTCATTTTATAATAGCAAGCGAAATCGAATACAGAACTGTTTGCATTATTGGCCCACCATTCTAAAGTATTTACGTTTGAATCCCAATATTCTCCCACAGAGAACCCTCCGACGTTGGCGTTCCAATCTTTGACAACCCATGGGCCGAAGCCTTTTACATAATCGAATCTCCAGCCATCAAACTTCATCGTGTTTTTATAATATTTACCTACGCCATCAGATCGTAGCCAAAGCCAATCCTGCACATTAGGAGCCACATGGGCTAAGTCTGGGAAACCGCCAAAAACGCCTTCATCATTGTTTGCGTAGGCATTTTTATAAAAATCAGCGCTTGTTCTTGGAAATTTTCCTGAAGCTATACCGGTAAAGTCTGTGTAGGTTTGAGTTCCGGTATAAGGGTTGTTTTCCAATTGTCCGCCACTATTATGATTAAGTACCATGTCAGCATATACTTGTATGTTTCCAGAATGTGCTTTAGAAATTAAGCTTACTAATTCAGTTTTAGAACCGAAACGAGTTTCTGTAGTACCATTTTGATTATAGTTGCCAAAATCAAAATAATCAGTAGGGTCATACCCCATGGAGAAAGGACCGTTTTGTGCTTTTGATACCGGCGGTAACCAGATAGAAGCGATTCCGGCATTGGACCAGGCAGTTACTTTTGTGCTTATAGTATTCCACCAATTTCCGCCTGCTGGAACATCCCAATAAAAAGCTTGCATCATAACACCACCTCCGGGATTCGCTATATATTTCCCTGTGATTGAAGCTGTTTTCCCTGTAGTGAAAGAATGTCCATCGTGATGGGTGACATTTATAACTTTAAATTGTGAGGCTGCCAAAGCAGAATCGGTTATTATCTCCTCGTTTAAGTTACACGAATAGAACCCAACTAATAGGACTGAAAGTAGGTAAATTTTAAAATTTGGCTTTTTCATGAAATTGTTAATTTAGGTTAATTAATATTTTTGGAACTAAGTAACTTTTATTTTTTATAAAGTGTTGAAAAACAGGTTCATTTTTAAATTAAGATTGTTTTTTTACTAGAAATAATAATAAAACGGACATTATATCAATAAAATTAGTGCTATTTTATTGTGATACGTATTTTAAATATTCAGTTTATTTGAGAGTATTGTCTTTGTCACTTCGCTAATCTATGCAAATTTAAGTACGAAATACTTTACTGATTTGTTATTCGATAACGAAAACGTTGTAGTGTTGACAACTTTTAGTGTATTGTATTAAAAATGAGTAGTTTGTTTCACTTTTATGCGGTAACATTTTTTTTTAATAAATACGTTTTGTAGAATTGGGAAGATGGGTTATGTAAAGTCTCAAAGCTTTGGCTGATCAATGAAAACCCCCATGACATTTATGTGCTTTTTTCAGCTACAAAGTCACGAATTAGAAGTTGGTAATTAAAGGAATTGGCAAGAGCAATTATCGAAATGGGAGAATTAGTGAAAGTGCCTATAATATTATGTTAATACTAGTATGGAAACTTGTATTATGTAATTGAATTGCTATTTTTGTTTGCCTTAACTTTGTGAGAAGTACGTAGTGACATTTTTATTTCTGGTTACTTATGGTGTATATTTGACCATATTAATTAAGACTTAATAAATAGAATCTTCGCAGGTTTAAAAAAAGATGCTTACAATAAAATATAAATATCAAATAATGCCATTAAAAAAAATACAGATGAAGTCAGTAAATAGCAAAATTGCAATAATGTTTTTTCTTTTACTGTTTTCAAGTACGATTAGTAGAGCACAAGAAATTATTAAAGACAGTGTAATTGCTCCTGTCAAGAAAGTACAATCTAATCAAAGACAGAAAATAGACGGTATTGTTGCTACAGTAGGAAACTATATTGTTTTAGATTCTGATATTGATAAATCGTACTTGGAGATTTCAAGTCAAGGTGGGTCAATAAAGGACATTACTAGATGTCAAATGCTAGGGAAACTATTGGAAGATAAACTATATGCACATCAGGCTATTCAGGATAGTGTCAAGGTTACAGATGCTGAAGTGAAAGGTCTATTGGAAGATAGGGTAAGTTATATGGTGGGCCAAATCGGTTCTATCGATAAAGTGGTTGAATATTACAATAAAAGTTCAGAAGAAGAATTCAGAAGCTATTTCTTTGATATTTTAAAAGAGCAGAAATTGACTTCAGAAATGCAAAAAAAGATTATTGGGGAAGTGGAAATTACACCTGAAGAGGTTCGTAATTTTTTCAAAACAATACCAAAAGAAGAATTACCTCTTTTTGGGGCAGAAATGGAAGTAGCTCAAATTGTAGTGACACCTAAAGTTTCTGATGCAGAAAAGCAAAAAGTAATTGATAAATTGAACCAGTTCAAAAAAGAAATTAAAGAGGGCTCAAGTTTTGCAACCAAAGCAGTCTTGTACTCTCAAGACCCTGGTTCAAGGTCGAACGGAGGTTTTTATAAAATGAATAGAAAAACAGCCTTCATAAAAGAATTTAAAGATGTTGCTTTCAGTTTGGCTGAGGGTGAAATTTCGGAACCTTTTGAAACTGATTTTGGATTCCATATTATATATATTCAAAAAATCAAAGGTCAAGAGTTGGAACTACGTCATATATTATTGACACCAACAGTAACAGATGATGTTTTAAACGAGGCGAAAGAGAAAACAACTTTGATCAGGAAAAGAGTTGAGGATAAAGAATTAACTTTTGCAGATGCGGCAAGAAAATTTTCTGATGAAAAGGAAACTAGGGCAAATGGAGGAGCTTTAATTAACCCTAAAACACAAGACACCCGCTTTGAATTGACAAAAATGGATCCTTCACTTTACGGCCAGGTATCTAATTTAAAAGACAGTGATGTTTCTCAACCCATTATTGATAGTGATGAACAAGGCAGAAAAAGTTATAAGTTAATTACTGTTACAAATAGAATTAATGAGCATATCGCGGATTATGCAACTGATTATCTTAAAATCAAAGAATTGGCCCTAAAAGAAAAACAAATTAGAGCCATAGGAAAATGGTTTGATGAAAAAATAAAGGAAACCTACATAAAAATCCTGGGTGAATATAGAGACTGTGATTTCACCAACAATTGGGTAACGAAATAATTCCTGTTAAACAAATAAAAAGAGTTAGCTTTATGAAATCATAGAGTTAACTCTTTTTTAATTTAAAATATATTTGAAAATGTCTGACGTAGCTGCAATACACAATTTGGTCAAAAAGCGGAATGAATTAAAAAGCGAAATTGCAAAGATTATTGTTGGCCAAGACGCAGTGGTTGATCAGATATTGCTTTGCATTTTCTCTGGTGGTCATGCTTTGCTAGTTGGAGTTCCGGGATTAGCCAAAACTTTAATGGTGAACACCCTGGCGCAAGCCTTAGGGCTTAATTTCAAAAGAATCCAATTTACTCCGGATTTGATGCCTTCAGACATATTAGGAAGTGAAATACTAGATGAAAACCGCCAATTCAAATTCTTAAAAGGACCTGTTTTTTCAAACATAGTCCTCGCAGACGAAATAAATAGAACACCTCCAAAAACGCAGGCTGCATTGTTAGAAGCGATGCAAGAACGGTCTGTTACCATTGCAGGTGAAAACTATAAATTGGACTTGCCTTATTTTGTTTTGGCAACCCAAAATCCAATTGAGCAAGAAGGTACTTATCCATTACCTGAAGCGCAATTAGACCGTTTTATGTTCGCTATCAAACTCGAATACCCTTCTTTTCAAGAAGAAGTTCAAGTGGTAAAACGAACTACTTCAGATACAGTCAATACCATCAACCCATTATTTACGGCACAAGAGATTATCGATTTTCAGGCCTTAATACGCAGGATCCCTGTAGCAGACAACGTTATTGAATATGCAGTGACTTTAGTTAGTAAAACACGTCCCGATAATGAATTGTCTAATGATTATATTAAAAGTTACTTGGATTGGGGGGCAGGGCCAAGAGCTTCGCAAAACCTAATTTTAGCGGCAAAAGCCCATGCTGCTTTCAATGGTAATTTTTCTCCAGATATCAAAGATGTAAAAGCGGTGGCAACTGGAATTTTACGTCACAGGATTATTAAAAACTACAAGGCGGATGCCGAAGGGATAACCGAAGAAATGATTATCGCAAAGTTGCTGTAAAATGATTTTTATTAGTTGTTTTATACTTGGATTTTGAATAGTACTACAACGTTTTCTTAGTAGATTGCTTTTTTGCATTTTAGAAAAAATACTAATGCAAATGATTAATTATGGATTAATCATAAAAACGTTAATTTTTTCTATTTTCGCCAATTATGTGTATTAAAAATCAGTATTAGATAATAATAATTTTTGAAAAGGGCAGCTCTATTAAATTTTTTTAATTCTCAGCTTAAAGCGTTAAATTTGCCGGACAAAAAAAGTAAATAATATATATATTATGGCTTTTGGCAGCGAAGTTATCAATGGATTCTGCTATTAAAATTAAAAAATACTTCTAATATGAATACTTATAATGATTACATTCAAGAGATTGAAGAAAGAAAAAACCAAGGGCTTAGTCCGAAGCCAATCGATGGAGTCGAATTACTAAGCGAAATTATTTTCCAAATCAAAGATTTGGAAAACAAGGATAGAGCCGATTCTCTTAATTTCTTTATTTATAATGTCGTTCCTGGGACTACAAGTGCTGCTGGTTTGAAAGCTAAATTTTTGAAAGAGATCATTCTAGGTGAATCAGTAGTTGATGAAATTACTCCAAGTTTTGCTTTAGAATTGCTATCACATATGAAAGGGGGAACTTCTGTTGAAGTTTTACTTGATTTGGCTTTAGGAGCTGATACAGCTATTGCTAAACAAGCTGCAGACGTTTTAAAAACACAAGTTTTTCTATATGAGGCTGATACTGATCGTTTAGAAGAAGCGTTCAAAAAAGGTAACCCAATAGTTCAGGGAATTCTAGAGAGCTACGCGCAGGCTGAGTTCTTTACTAAATTACCAGAAATAGCAGAAGAAATTAAGGTGATTACTTATATCGCGGGTGAAGGAGACATTTCAACTGATTTGCTTTCTCCAGGAAACCAAGCGCACTCAAGATCGGATCGTGAACTTCATGGTAAATGTTTGATTTCTCCTGAAGCTCAAGATGAAATAAAAGCATTAGCAGAAGCGAATCCAGATAAGAGCGTTATGTTAATTGCCGAGAGAGGAACTATGGGTGTTGGATCGTCAAGAATGTCAGGTGTAAACAACGTAGCCTTATGGACGGGTAAAAAAGCAAGTCCTTATGTTCCATTTATCAATATCGCTCCAATTATTGCTGGTACAAATGGTATTTCGCCCATTTTCCTAACAACAGTAGGAGTTACAGGTGGAATTGGGATTGATTTAAAAAACTGGGCAAAAAAGCTAGATTCGCAAGGGAACATTGTTTTTGATGAAGCTGGAGAAGCTACTCTTGAACAAGTATACTCTGTTGCTACTGGAACTGTTCTTACGATCAACACTAAAACGAAGAAACTTTTTAATGGAGAAAAGGAATTGATTGATATTTCGGCATCTTTAACTCCTCAAAAAGTCGAGTTTATAAAAGCTGGTGGATCGTATGCTATTGTATTCGGTAAAAAGCTACAAACATTTGCTGCTACAACTTTAAATATAGATATACCTCAGGTATATGCTGCGTCAAAAGAAATTTCTATCGATGGACAAGGTCTTACCGCAGTAGAGAAAATATTCAATAAAAACGCTGTTGGAACAACTCCAGGCAAAGTTTTGCATGCAGGTTCAGATGTGCGTGTCGAAGTAAATATTGTTGGGTCTCAGGATACGACTGGTTTGATGACCTCTCAGGAATTAGAGTCTATGGCTGCAACTGTGATTTCTCCAATTGTTGACGGAGCTTACCAATCAGGTTGTCATACTGCTTCAGTTTGGGATAATAAGTCTAAGGCAAATATTCCACGTTTAATGAAGTTTATGAACGACTTCGGTTTGATTACTGCACGTGACCCTAAAGGAGAATATCTTGCAATGACGGATGTGATCCACAAAGTACTTAATGATCTTACAGTTGATGATTGGGCAATTACTATTGGTGGTGACTCTCATACAAGAATGTCTAAAGGTGTCGCTTTTGGTGCTGACTCAGGAACTGTTGCGCTTGCATTAGCTACAGGTGAGGCTTCTATGCCAATTCCGCAATCAGTGAAGGTAACGTTCAAAGGGCAGATGAAGGAATATATGGATTTCCGTGATGTAGTTCATGCTACTCAATCTCAGATGCTTCATCAGTTTAAAGGAGATAACGTTTTCCAAGGTAGGGTTATTGAGGTGCATATTGGTACTCTTACAGCTGACCAATCATTTACATTTACGGATTGGACTGCAGAGATGAAAGCGAAAGCTTCTATCTGTATTTCTGAAGACGCTACTTTGATCGAATCATTAGAGATTGCAAAAGGTAGAATCCAGATCATGATTGATAAAGGAATGGATAATAAAACAGAAGTTCTGAAGGGATTGATCGCAATTGCTGATAAGCGAATAGCAGAGATTAAATCTGGTGAGAAACCGGCATTGGCTCCAGATGCAGATGCTAAGTATTTTGCTGAAGTTGTTGTTGATCTTGATGTGATTGCAGAGCCAATGATTGCGGATCCAGATGTAAATAATATTGATGTTTCTAAACGATATACCCACGATACAATTAGACCACTTTCTTTCTACGGTGGTGATAAAAAAGTTGATCTTGGTTTTATTGGTTCTTGTATGGTTCACAAGGGAGATATGAAAATTCTGGCACAAATGCTTAAGAATATAGATGAGAAACACGGCAAGGTGGAGTTCAAAGCACCGCTAGTTGTTGCTCCTCCTACTTACAATATCGTAGATGAGCTTAAGAAGGAAGGAGACTGGGAAATTTTACAGAAATATTCAGGTTTTGAATTTGATGATAACGTACCTAAAGCGGTAGCACGTACTTCGTATGAAAAAATGTTGTATTTAGAGCGTCCTGGATGTAATCTATGTATGGGTAACCAAGAAAAGGCAGCCAAAGGAGATACTGTAATGGCAACTTCTACACGTCTTTTCCAAGGAAGAGTTGTTGAGGACACTGAAGGTAAAAAAGGAGAATCTTTACTTTCGTCTACGCCTGTTGTAGTTTTATCGACGATCTTAGGTAGAACTCCTACTCTAGAAGAGTATAAAGCTGCTGTAAAAGGGATTAACTTGACTAAATTTGCACCGCCTCATAAACAATTAGTTAGATAATTACAGACTGTCTAATAAATATAGTAAAAAGCCTGAGTTATAAACTCGGGCTTTTTTTGTATATTGTGATATCTAATATTGAACAACAAAAAATACCTATATATTATGGCTTTTGACATTGAAATGATTAAAAAAGTGTATAACAACATGGCAACTCGTGTTGATAAAGCACGTGAAATTGTGGGTCATCCACTTACTTTAACTGAGAAAATTTTATACAATCACCTTTGGGACGGCATGCCATCCAAAACTTTTGCAAGAGGTACTGATTATGTAGATTTTTCTCCAGATAGAGTAGCTTGTCAAGATGCAACGGCACAAATGGCATTATTACAATTTATGCATGCGGGTAAATCTCAGGTGGCAGTTCCTACAACGGTACACTGCGATCACTTGATTCAGGCCAAAGTAGATGCAGTTACTGACTTAGCTAGAGCAAAAACTCAAAGTAATGAGGTTTTTGATTTTCTTTCATCTGTATCAAATAAGTATGGTATTGGTTTTTGGAAACCAGGAGCTGGAATTATTCATCAAGTGGTTCTTGAGAACTATGCATTCCCAGGTGGAATGATGATTGGTACCGATTCACATACCGTAAATGCAGGTGGTTTAGGTATGGTTGCTATCGGCGTTGGTGGTGCTGATGCGGTAGATGTAATGTCAGGAATGGCTTGGGAACTAAAATTCCCTAAATTAATAGGAGTAAAACTAACGGGTAAACTTTCAGGTTGGGTATCTCCAAAAGATGTTATCCTTAAAGTTGCTGGTATTCTTACCGTTAAAGGTGGAACAGGTGCTATTGTTGAATACTTCGGTGAAGGCGCTACTTCTATGTCTTGTACAGGAAAAGGAACAATCTGTAATATGGGTGCTGAAATTGGTGCAACGACTTCTACATTTGGATATGATGATTCTATGGGGCGTTACTTGCGTTCTACCGACAGATCGGATGTGGCAGATGCCGCTGATAAAGTAGCGGAACATTTAACTGGTGATGCTGAAGTGTACGCTAACCCAGAAAAGTATTTTGATCAGGTTATCGAAATTAATCTTTCCGAATTAGAACCGCATTTAAACGGTCCTTTTACGCCAGATTTGGCTACGCCAATTTCTAAAATGAAAGAAGTAGCTATTAAAAACAACTGGCCATTAAAAATCGAAGTAGGTTTGATTGGTTCTTGTACCAACTCTTCTTATGAAGATATCGCTCGTGCAGCTTCAATAGCTAAACAAGTTACCGACAAAAAATTAAGATTAAAATCAGAATTTACAATCACTCCAGGTTCTGAAGTGGTTCGTTATACAATCGAACGTGATGGTTTTATCGATACTTTCGAAAAAATTGGTGCGACAGTATTTGCAAATGCCTGTGGACCATGTATTGGTATGTGGGATAGAGAAGGAGCTGATAAAGAAGAGCGTAACACGATTGTTCACTCTTTTAATCGTAACTTTTCTAAACGTGCTGATGGAAACCCAAACACATTGGCTTTCGTAGGTTCACCTGAATTGGTTACCGCTATGGCAATTGCAGGTGATTTAAGTTTCAATCCTTTGACTGATACCTTAATTAATGAGGATGGTGAAGAAGTGATGTTAGAAGCGCCAACAGGTGACGAATTGCCGAAAAACGGATTTGATGCTGAAGATAAAGGTTTTCAAGAGCCAGCCGCTGATGGTTCAGATGTTGAGGTAACAGTAAGTGAAACCTCAGAACGCTTGCAATTATTGGCTCCGTTTGCTCCTTGGGATGGAAAAAACATTGTGGGTGCCAAATTGCTTATCAAAGCATTCGGAAAGTGTACTACAGATCACATCTCTATGGCAGGACCATGGTTGCGTTTCCGTGGACATTTAGATAATATCTCAAATAATATGTTGATTAGTGCTGTCAATGCATTCAACCAAAAAACAAATAGGGTTAAAAATCAATTGACAGGAACCTATGATGCTGTTCCTGCTGTAGCTCGTGCATACAAGGCGGCTGGAGTTCCATCTATTGTTGTGGGTGACCATAATTATGGAGAAGGCTCTTCTCGTGAGCATGCTGCAATGGAGCCTCGATTCTTAGGCGTAAACGCTGTATTGGTAAAATCCTTCGCCCGTATCCACGAAACAAACCTTAAAAAACAAGGCTTGTTAGGTTTGGTATTCGATACTGAGGCAGACTACGACAAAATTCAGGAAGATGATACTATCAACTTCACAGATTTAGTTGACTTCGCTCCAGGAAAACCATTAAGCTTAGAATTCGTTCATGCAGATGGGAGTAAAAATGTAATCTTAGCTAACCACACTTATAATGAAGGACAAATTGGTTGGTTCGTTGCTGGTTCAGCATTAAACTTAATCGCTGCTGGAAAGGCATAAACTTCAGTTTTTTTCCCGAATTTGGACTAGATAACTCATTCTAAAAACGCACTGTGAAAAACAGTGCGTTTTTTTTATGTATCCTAATTTGTTAAATTTTTTATAAAGAGTGTATAAAAAAAGTACAGTATATGTATTTATAAGTTAATTTCGTTTATCGAATGTTTCCGCACATTTTACAGTTATAGTGCAGTTTTTTGTTGGTTTTATAAGAATATATAGTGATTATATAGGTAAAATTCAAATAGTTAGTTGATTTAAGTTTTAAATTTAAATAGGGTTTATGAAGTATAAATATTGGGTTTTAGCGATAGGTTTTTTATGTGGGTTTAGTGCTTTTTCTCAAGAAAAGTATACGAAGCACACTATTTTAAAGGGAGAAACCATTACTAAAATTGCAGGGCAATACAATATTAAGACTGCCGCCATTTATGAACTCAATCCAACTGCTAAAAAGGGCATTAAATACAAGTCGGTTTTATTGATTCCAATTACCGATTCGAAAGCTCAAAAACTTCAAAGTGATATTATAGCGGCTTACCCTTCAAAAAAACACACAGTCCTCGATAAGCAAACCCTTTATGGCATAGCTAAGCAATACGGAGTAACAGTTGATGATTTGCAAAAAATGAATCCTACAATTGGAAAATTGGGACTAAGAATTGGACTAAAAATCAACGTTCCCGGGAGTGATTTAGATCAAAATACTCTAGCCGCGGTGATAAAACCTTCAAAAGTCATCCAAAATACAGCAGGTTCTGCAGCACTCAATGTAACAAAGAACATTTCTTCAGAAAGTATAGTTCGCGATGTTTTGCCAAATGAAACTAAGTACGCCATTGCAAAAGAGTATGGCATTACAGTAGCTGAATTAGATAAAGCCAATCCCATTTTAGAAACTGAAGCTTTGCAAATAGGTCAAAAAATCATTATTCCAGTAACTGAGGAAAGTAGTGTCAAAAGTTTAGCAGTCAAAGCAGAAGCCAAGAACGAGAAGGTAATTGCAATTGAAAATAAAACAACACAAAAAACGGAGACGGTAGTCGCTGAAAAGGAGGTTGTTGATAATAGAATTGTTGAAAAAACAGTCATTCGCAAGGTTTTACCCAAAGAAACTAAATACGGTATTGCTAAAGAATACGGTATTTCGGTTCAAGAATTAGAAAGGCAGAATCCGAGAATAGTCAAATCACTTCCCGTAGGTTATAAACTGAGCATTCGCAGTCCTGAATTAATCTTGACGAAAAAAGCGGAAGAAGAATACGCAAGAAATAATGAACCAGAAAACGTGGGCCCGTCTTACAATCTAAAACCCTTCTATGGCAGTGATTTCTTAGATCAGTTGGTTTCTACTGCTTCTGAAAATATAGGGGCACGTTATCGCATCGGCGGAACTACAAAAGAGGGTTTCGATTGTTCAGGACTAATGTGTACCACTTTTGGGACTTTTGATATTCAATTGCCAAGAACATCTATAGAACAGTCACGCTTGGGGGTTCAGGTAAATAATGAAGAGGCGCAAAAAGGAGATTTAATTTTCTTTAAGACTAATGGAAGACGCCAAATCAATCATGTAGGGATGGTAGTGGAGGTCAATGATGGCGACATCAAATTTATTCATGCGTCTGTAGGTGGTGGGGTGATTATTTCGTCTATAAAAGAAAGGTATTACAGTAAAAAATTATCGCAAATTAATCGGGTGTTATAGTACTCTTTAGATATATAAAAGCAGATTTTATAGACGAACTCTCAAGCTAGCTTGGGATTTTTTTTATGCAATTATTCGTTCTAATCTATGTTGTTGTTGTTCGTAAAAAAAGTAAAGAAAACTGTTTGGATTTAAATTGAAAATCAGCATTCCTAAATCAGGAACGCTGATTTATTTATTTTCTAACCGCGTCTTTCAACGGCCATTATTTCCAGTTGCTTTTCTTCTTCTTTAAAGTTCCAATTAATAACATCGCCAACTTTCCAGCCAACTAATGCAAGCCCCATCCTAGATAATATTGATTCTGTTTTGTTTCTTCTTTTTGCTTTATCTGGAGCAACAAAAACGTAGGTTTCTTCAAGATTGCTATCTAAGTTTTTAACGGTTACACGTTTGTTTATATCGACTACGTCCTCTGGTAAATTCTTTCGGGTTAATTGTTTTGCGTTCTTAAGTTGTAATTTTAAAGCCTCCTCTTCTATAGGAGTTACTTTTTTACTTTTAATATGGTCTTTGATTAGATCGAAAATTCCGGTTGTTAAAATAATATTTTTTGACATTTTTCTGTTTCTTAGTACCAACGCTTTTGATGAAGTTTTTTTAGCGGCCCAAACATTAAGATGGTCCCTGACAGGATCGGTGTTTAATGATAAAATTGCATCAAAAAGCTATTGACGGTTTAAAATTATATATAAAGAATATCTGAAGTTTTCCCTGCCATGGGTTCGGCAGGGAGTATTATCTAAAGTCTTTGGAAACTTTTAGAAAAGAGTCGTCATGCAAATAAGACAATGAAAATAAAAGTCCTAATGCATAATTGCTTACGTTAAAAAAAAGTGATTTACTCATTATTTTTAATTGAGTTACAAAAATACAAAATTAAAGATGCCTAAAAGAAGATTTGGTCGGAGATTACGAATGTCATTTTATTGAAAACCTGAAGCAGTGTCCATCCGTTCTTTTTAAAATAAGATTATAAATAACTCCTTGCAGATGGTCTTTTGAGTTAGGATGTTTTTGCATAAAAAAAACTGCTATTGATAAAGTAGCAGTTTATTCTATGTATTTTTGAAACAACTTCTAATTGTGATTGAAATTCTCTTATTTTTCCATAACGCACAATTAGTGAGTACTTTTTGTAGCAAGTAAACAGTATTTTTTTATTTTCTCAGACTTTTTATTATCGCCATTACATCTTCATCACCTAATCCTTCATATTGTGCAGTAGCATAGCTATCAAATAAAGGTTCGATTAAGGGCGTATTTAACCCCGCTTCTTTAGCCAGTCCCAAGTCTTTAACGAGATGTTTGAGCGCGAAAGCGGCAGGGTAAGAGTCCTCTAGAAGAGAAGTTGATTTTATTTTAGTAATCCCATTTCCACAGGCTCCTTCGTTGATAATGCTTAGCATGTCCTCTTTACTGACACCATTGTTTTCAGCAAAAATAATGGTCTCCGCCAAGCCTTGAAGATTGAGTCCCAATAAATAATTAATAGCCAACTTAGCAGAACTGGCTACACCGGCAGCGCCCACATGAATTGATATTTTGCCCAATACATCAAAAATAGGCTGGACTTTTTCATAACTTTCCACGGTGGATCCAACCAAAATCACCAAGGTCCCGTCTTGTGCAGGTTTCACGCTGCCGGATACTGGAGCATCAATAAAAGTCACTTCCCTCTTACTACAGTTGGTTGCTAAATAGCGGGAAGTTGCTGGAGAAACTGTACTCATGTTGATAATGATTTTTCCTGGGGATTCTCTATTTAAAAGCCCTGATGGGCCTTCAAAAACTTCTTTTACTGCTGCATCATCGGACAACATGGTCAAAACTACATCGCAATTTTCCATTAGTTCTTGAAGACTGTTCGCTGATGTGGCTCCCGCTTCAATCGATTGGGATTCTTTCTCTTTGGTGCGGTTGAATACTGCCACCTCAAAACCGGCATTCAGTAAATTTTTAACCATCGGCTTTCCCATGTTACCAAGTCCTATCCATCCTAATTTTAATTTATTCATCTTTTTGTTGTACTAGTTTTGTTTGTATAGTTCTGATTAAGGCCTTTTTTCCCGAATTCACATTCTTTAAAGGCTGCTGGTTAGCAAGGACTAAATTACCGTTTATTTTTCGTTTAAAAACTAAAAGGGCGACATGAAATTAGTCATTACAATAATATCTTATTTAGTGGTAAATCAGTCTTTTTATTTGGCCAAATTTTGAGAACTTGTTTTATCGTTGGTGAATGCTTCTAAGATTAATAGCTACTAGTTTGGTCATGCTATTTTCTATGTAGCAAAGACGCTTTCTGCTCCTCTTTTACATCTAATCCAAAAGTTAGTAGGGTTGCGATAAAATAGAATTAAAGTAAACTACTAGTTTAGTTACAAATAAAACAGATTGTTGGCGACTGCAAGGTTTTATTTTGTGATCTTTAACATCAAAGAAAAAAAATAGCATTATGAGCAAGACAAAACTAACAATTAATAACAACGGGTCTATAAAAATAGAAGGTGATTTTGAAATTATGGATAGTAAAGGCACCGTTTACGGACTAGAAGGAAGAACTGCGTTAGGCATTTGCCGTTGCGGATTATCATCTAGCAAGCCTTTTTGTGATGGTTCACACCGCAACAAATTCGAACATGAGGCAGCCGCATTTGACTTGCCACCCTTGAAAACAAAATAGAAGGGCATTTTATAATGTTTTTGTGATCCTAGAAAATGGGAACAAACTTAATGTAACACTGCCGTGCTAAACCCATTGGAAAAAAAGCTTTAGGTTTAGAAAATGGTAGAATGCTTTTATGTGAGATCGTATTTTTAAGGGGCATTACTTTTTTAGTGATGCTTATTTTCGCAAGTACTTGTAACGTCTCAGAGGCTTTGCTGGTTTTTGGGATTAAATTCAGCTTTGTCTTTCGGATTATCACTTTTAATTCAAGTATAATACCGCAATCTGGCAAACCTACTGCTGCCTCATTATTTGTATCAGCTGAATTTATCTAAAACATAAACCCAACTCCTAATTGAAATGCGCTATTTTTATATGTATTTGCGTAATTCTCGCTGTTAAGGGCGTCGCTGAATCCTTTAATATATCTTAGGTTACCAAAAAAACCACCTCTGAACTTATATGAAGCCCCTATTGCTCCACTAAATTCAAAACTGCTACCGCAATCGGTTTGTTCTCCGCTTATTTCTTCATTCACTAGAAAATTAAATGATGGACCTGCTTCTATAGATATAGATTCTGTAAGGTAAATTTTGGCCAAAACTGCTAACTGAATATAATCTAGTTTATATTCCGTTTTTTTAGGACCACTTCCAATCATAATTACATCGGCCGATGGGCCTTGTTGAGCATACAATACTTCCGGTTGAATTGAAAATCTATTTGATAAAGGAATTTCTGCTACTAGGCCTAAATGAATTCCAGTCTTAGTGTTGTTATCCGAAAAACTATCGGAAGTCATATTAGTAAAATTAATCCCAGCCTTAGCACCAAAAAGAACAGACTCTTGAGCTGCAATTGTTTTTCCGGTAAAAATGATAAGTGATAAAATTAATAATAGACTTTTCATTTTAGGAATTGTTTATGATTAGTTAAATTTACATATAGAATTTTATATTGCGGGCAACGTCGTTTTGCCACTTTGAGATGGCTAAAAGTTTGTCACCGATCAATTTTCGGCTTTACGAAAACATGATGCGCAACGGTAATTCCACTAAACTCCAGCTAGCTCAAAACATCTATGTGATGGGCAGTACTTCTAAACTCAACAGCTAGTGTTTTATGAATAATTTTTCAAGAATTTTTGTGAATTCATTCTCTAAATTTAATCCGGCAAATGTTTCAAAATTATCTTGGAAAGTTAGCACTCCATCTCCCATTGCTTGCTCCTTTTCAGTTTTACCTCTACCTGAAATAGTAATTAATTTTCTTCCACCTTCACATGTAAATAGTATTTCTACTTTTTTCACATCATGTTCAAATTTTGGAATAAGTAATACTGTTGACAAGTAATTATCGCTTTGTATAATTGTTAGCTCATTATATTCCAAATCAAATTTATCCACTAATTTTTTTTCGATAACTTGTATTACTCTTATAACGTTATTATTAAAATATAATTTGTACCCTGCCAAATAAGCTTTTTCAGCTTCTTCTGCTTTTTTCTTTACTTCCTCTGTTTCAATTTTTCGATTAGCAGAGTCTTCATTTTGTTTATCAAAATTATTTAGAAAATGTTCAATGCTCATAATTTTTATTTTTTAGTTGTTAGATGTTTTTGGTCGTATTGCCCATAACGTCAGTCTGTGAAAAAACTATTGTTTGTTTCTCTCAAAGTTAATGTTTCTTTTGAAGACTAAAGCAAGAAAAGTTGTATATTCAATGATTCAACACATCACAGGAATTCTTCGCAATCAGTTTGTTTTGTCTGTATAACTAATTATGTTAGGCTTAATAAAGACGGTATTAAAAATGCGCTACAATTTGCTGCCTAAAAAATAGCTTGCAGTAGCACGACTACATTGGCGTTTAAAAATCTGCTTTATTTGTAAAATTATGAGAAAAAGGGAGTTTTTTTACAGTCTGACGGTTCTCGGCTTCAAGAAGTTTGGATTTGTAAGCCCGAAACTTTCGATTAAGCATTTAAAATAAAAAGTACCAAACAAACTTTAAATTAAACCTTAAAACCCTAGTTGCTAAAAACTGCTGTCGTGCTTTTTTATATCCACACTTGTTTATATTCTAACTCTGTTGGTGTTTGAATGAAAAAGAGTTCTCCTTTAAAATCAATGTCAAAATAATTGGTATTTGATATTCTTATAGCATCATCTTTTTCAATTGGTTGCTTGTCTGCCAAACCCTGTCCATTAAGCACATAAAAAGTATAACTTGAATTACTGTCTAACTGTAAACTTATTTTTGTTTGGATGTCAAATGTAAGTTTCTTAATAGCCAAATGAGGTGTCATTGCAAATGATTTGCTATTTCCACCTACATAAGTTATTGTCTTGATTTCGTTTTCAATTTCTGTTTCAAAGTCCTTACTGTGGTAATCTACATAAGCTGGTTTTTGCTTGATAGCTTCATAGAAGTTTGGGTCAAACCAAATTTGAAAACTGCTTGTTCCTTTGGCAACTCGTTCTTGGTGTTGAATGCCACTATTAGATTGAATTACTTGAAAATCTCCTGTAGTCAAAGGTGTCCACACTTTTGTGGCAGTATCAAAATGAGTTACATTTCCGTCTAATATGAATGTCATAATTTCAAATCCTTCGTGTGGATGTAAGCCAAACTCGCAATCGTCAATTGCAATAGCATGTGACCAATAAAATAAATTTGAATAGGGCTTAACAGTTGATTTTGTGCCGGACGCGACAGGCTTATTTACTATAAAATTGCCATTGAAAATGCTAGTATTAAACTGGTCTTTTTTCTTTTGTATTTGTATCATTGTTTAGTTTAGATAATTCTTCTTCAATTTCTTTGCTTGGAATAATCCAAATTCCTCAAGCAAGTGAAAAAGTAGGAGTGAAATATTAGTGTTTATAAATGCAGCAGGAATAGATAGTACATTGCAAATTGTAGAAATTAAGACTTTATAATTTTGCTTTTTGATAATCTTTGAAAGTTGGTTAATTTCATTTTTTAAGCTGTGCGCTATTTTATTTTGTAGAATATTAAAAGATAAGCTGCAAATCATTAATAAAATGCTGTATGCTAGTACCGTAAATCTATCAAAATGAGTTTCTCTCATCCATTTTGTTCCAAATGGAAGAAGTGATAACAAAAATAATAAGTTCAGATTAGACCACATTATTGCTGAGCTAACTTTTTTAATGCTTGCAACAAATGATGATTCCAATAAACTCCAATAAAAGCAAAACTTAAAATACAACCTATTAGGATTGGCAAAATTTGTTTTATACCTGCCTAATTGTCGGTTTCAGGTACTTTAACTTCCAATACCATAATGATAATGATTAGTGCCAAAACACCATCACTAAAAGCTTCTAATCTGTTTTTATTCATTTTTGTTTATTTAAAGTTATGTCTTAAAAATAAACCATAATTATCTTTTGATACTTTTGTTGGTCCATAATAATCTAAATTAGTGGCTAAGCCAAATTGATAGTTACCCACTCCTAAACCCAAACGCAATTGTATATAACTTCTTTCGTGATGGTTTTCATCAGAATTATGGTTGTATAAGGTTTGAAATCTACTGTAGAGTTTTAGTGTATCAGTTAACTTTGGTTTATACTCAATTAATGCTAAAACTTCAATATTTTTTGACTTTGATAAATGATAAGTAGGTGTGATAACCAATAAAATTTCTCTATTGGCAAATACGTAATTTAATCCTACAATTGGTGTTAAGCCAGAAACTCTATTCACAGATAAACCTGCGGTAATACCAAAACCTTTATAGATTTCATATCCAACTTGTGAAATGTTTATAAAATCTAAATTATTAATATCGTTGTTATATGTGCTTTCAAAACTTGTAACAGAAAGAAATGAAAATTTACTTGCTGGCTTAAAATGTTTATTCATTAAAAATTGTAAACCAAAACGATTATTGCCCACATTTAATTCAACTGGGCTTGCTGCTTCATTTTGCAAAGGCATTTCTTGTCCGTAAGCTGAAATCGTAAGCAAACAAAATATAAATAGGCAATGCCAAATATTAAATTTCATTTTTAATATATTTTAATAGCAGAGGAACTAAATTTGAAATTCCTCTGCTTGATTACTATTATTTACCCAATTTTTAAATTTCTTCATCAAGGGTACATGATTGTTTCCTCATTTGCTTTTTAGCGTAGGTTTCCTTTTGCAAAAGCACTATAAACACCTTCTTTCTCAAAAGCCCCAAAGAAACCTCCAGATGCAGGGTTCTTATAATTGCCTAGCATACTAGTAATCATCGGTGTCACAGTCATAATTTCAATTCCAGCCTTCTGTAGCAAATCTCGTGAGTTTTGAGCCGCAATTTTTGTACAAGCAGCTGAAATATCTAACAATGCCACTACATTATAGCCGTTTGCTTGGGCAGACAGTGCTGGAGGAACTAAACATACGTCAGTAGTTAAACCACCCATAATGATGTTATTCTTCCCTGTTGCTTTTATTGCTGCTACAAACTTTGGATCATCCCACGCATTAATAACACCAGTGCGTTGAATACGTGCTGCATATTCTGCAGGAAGAATTTCTTTGAATTCGGGTAATAAAGGGCCTTGAGATTCTGACTCAAGACTACTGGTTAAAATTACAGGGATACCTGCACTTTTTGCAAATCTTGCCATTGTTCGAACCCACATTTTAAGTTGATCCTGTTCGTCTTTATTTGCAAGTTCTCCTGCCCAACCAATGGTACCAAGCTGATGGTCTACTAAAACCAATACAGTATTTTCTACTTTAAAAGTTGTGTGATCAGTTTCATGAAAATTTGCACTTTTCTGATTGCCATTTAAAGACTCCTTGTTAGTAAATGCAAAACCAATGAATGCAATCATTGCAACTACGAACCCAACTAAACCGATTTTAAAATTTTTGTTTGTCATTTTTTTAATTTTAAATTAATTATAATACAAAAGTAATTATATTTGTATTCTAAAGTATAGCTGTTACCTATAGGTAAGTAGTTACCATTAAGTAAGTAATATAAAAATCAATGGCAAAAAATATTGTTGAAGTGGCTTGTCCACACAGATTAAGAGCGACAAGAGATGCAATGGATGTTATTCAAGGGAAATGGAGAATTCCAATAATTATTTCGCTTACCTACGGAAAAAAACGTTTTGGTGAAATTAATAGAGATATTGCTGATATTTCTCCAAAAATGTTGTCGCAGGAATTGAAAGCGTTGGAAATGAACAAAATCGTAAAACGTACACTTTACGACACAATGCCTGTAACAACAGAATATTCACTTACTCCGCTGGGTTTGTCAATGAATAGTTTGTTAGAGGAAATTTTGAATTGGGGTATTCATTTTAGAAATGAAGTTGTCGGCAAATAGCTGTCAGCTACTTTTTAAGCGGTCGCTCATAGCATAACTCAGAACGTCCCGCTAGTAGGCGATGGTAGGGTTAAGTAAAGCATGTTTTTCTGATAATCACTGGTCTTCCAAGTACAAAACAACCTTTGCATTGAGCCTGATTCCCGACTATTGCTCACTAGCTGTTGTGTGTGGTGGTAATATCCACATAATTAGAGTCTTACTTTTATTCCTCCGTTCAATATAAATCCATCTGTTGGCGTATAGACTTCTCTAAATTGTGGATTTTGAATTGTTCCCGAATACATATTTTCCCATTTCGATTGTCGGCTATCCAAAAAGTTTTCAAGATTCAAAAATAAACTAAAATACTTGAATTTGTATTCTCCTGAGACTCCCATTACCCAATAATGTCTGACTTTTTCGTTGTTTGTCAAAAGCTGATTTCCAACATAAAAAACCTCGTAAGCGATTCGTAATTTTTCTTGCCATTCATACATTACGTTTGCGTTTATCCTGTGTTTTGCTGTTAATGGATTTATGGTTGAATTATTATCGAAATTTTTCTGAGCATCAATATAAGTGTAACCAATGTAACAAGAAATGTCTTCAAAACGGAGTTTTAGGTTTGTTTCAAAACCTTTGGTTTCTATATTTCCGTTGGCATTTTCAAAGGCATAATTTGCAGTTAATGAAACTGGATTAAGAACTAACGGATTTTTGATAATGCTGTAAAAAAACATTTGATTAATGGCAAAACTTACTTCGTCAAAAATTGTAGTTTTATAATTAATATCAGCATTTAATCCATACGATTTTTCAGGACTAACTTTTGAAAAGTCAAGTGAATTTATATTTTGAAATGCTTTTTCTTCGGTTTCTTCCGAGAAAATGGTTGGTGATTTGTACCCTAAACCACCGCCAAATCGTGAAGATAATTTTTCGTTGATTTTATACAATAATGACACACGAGGCAAAACAAAAACATTGCTTCTGTTTGTAATGTCTAAACGTAAACCGCTTTCCAAAATAAATTTTTCGTTTATGTTCAGATTGTTTTGAGCAAAAATACCAAAGGTAACATTGTAATAATCTAATTTATCAGCGACTAAATTAATTTGTTTGAAATTGTCCGAAACTAAATTCGCTCCCAAATTCCATTCTGATTTTTCGTTTGGAATCAGATAATTGGCTTCTGTAAAAGTGGCTGCTTGTTGCCCCTCAAAATTATAAGTTTGTTTTTCTATTTTTCGGTTAAAATATCCAACGCTGTTTTTAATTGTCAATATATTTTTATTGTCAAATGTTTTTTCATATTCTGCTTGTGTCGAATATCGATTACTGTTATTTCGCTCAAAGAATGTATGCGTAGCATTTGATTTGTTGTCTATTACTTGCATATCCCCACCTATTCGGTTTTCAAATCCTGCGTTAACACCTAAGCTAAATGTTGTCTTTTCATTTGGATCATAGAAAAATTTTGGACTTATTGTATATCTTTCGAATTTTGGTATATCTGAAAAACCGTCATTATTTACATCGTATGCTTTTTGGGAATTACTTGAAGTATAAATTGTAAGTCCTGATTTCTTGTATTTTTCAGCATAGAAACCGCTTAAATCCGACGCTTGTGTTTGATTTATGTTTGCCAAAAATGAAATTTCTCTTGTGTCGGTTGGTTCTTTTGTAATCAAGTTTATCAATCCCGCTATGGCTCCGCCACCATAAAGCGTTGAAGTGGAACCTTTGATAACTTCCACTCGTTTTAAATTCAAAGGAGGAATTTGCAAGATACTCAAACCACTTGCAAAACCGGAGTACAATGGAAATCCGTCCTGTAAAAGCTGCGTATATTTTCCGTCTAATCCTTGAATGCGAATACTCGCGCTCCCCGAAACTTGAGAAGTTTGTTGTGTTTGAATTCCCGTGCTTTCGGTAAGCAACATTTTTATATTCCCTGGTTGCATTGAAGATTTTTCTTCTAATTCGCCCGAAGCAATCACTTCAATTCGAGTGGGAGTATTTTTTATTGTTCGGCTACTTCTTGTTGAAGTAACTTTAACTTCTTCTAATTCTTCCGATGTTGGCTCTAAAAATATTTCAATTGTTTCATTTTGAGGGAATAAAATATTTTTTTCAGTTTTTCGGTAACCAAAAGAATTGAAAACAATTGTTTGTTTGCCGTTGGGAATATTTTCAATTATGACAAAACCTTTTTCGTCAGAAGTTGAACCGTTTTGAGTTCCGCTTAGAAATACGGAAACGCTGTCAAGTGCTTCTTTTGTTTTTTCATCTTTGATGATTGCTTTAAAAGTATTTTGGGATGTTGCTAAAAAAGGAAATAGCAAAAGAATGAATATTATTTTTTTCATTTTGGAATTAAATAGAATTGTTCTGAAATGGTAAAACTGACAACTGTGTAGCAATTGCCTAAAAAAGTTAAATCAAAAAATCATCAAATCAAAAAAGATGAATACAAAATAAAAAGCTTATCTCGTTTTTGGAAAGAATCAATTTTTATAAAATCAATTGTATTCAGTTGCATGTAGAATTGCACTTAAATGGAATTGAATTGCTGTGTCACAATTAATATCGCTATTAGGAATACTTTGTGTTATGCTGTTCTCAAAGATTAGATTACTACATTGTTGAATATAGGCGTGGATTTCATTTTCAAAATTAGCCTTTTTCTCGGTATCCGAAAATTCAAATACGGTGTTGATATAACAACAACAAATCAGAATTAGAAGTAATATTTTAATGTATCCTTTACTTGTTGCAAATGTACAAACTATAATCTTGTTTTGTTGGCTATTTATGTGCTCTTTGTCGGTTGTCGGTTTCTTATGCGGTCTAGGGGCATTACACATAATGTTATGCCACTTTGAGATGGCTGGAAGTTCGTAACCGCTCGATTTTCGGCTTAATGAAAATATGAAGCGAAACGTTAATTCCACTAAAGGCTTGTGTATTTTCTAACTGCTGTTATGTGGCGTACTTTTATTAATCTTTCAGAATCTTCAATATTTCTTCAGAATTAGCATCACATTCGGAGTGTGTTAAATGCAAATTAAAAGCTTCATTTAAGACTTCTTTGATGATTTTAGACAACTGCTTTTGGGTAATACTTTTTTCTGGAAAGTCGTATTCTATTTTAAGATTAATAATAATATCGTCAACTTCTGTTTCATAGTCATTTAAATCAGTGATTTTATTTTCAGCAGTTCCCAGGGGATTCCACTCTTTTAAGATTGCTTTAAATTGTTCGATTTTATCTTGGTTCATTTTGGATTTCAGGTGTTTCTATTTAGTATCATAATTTTTATTAAACACAGTTCTTACGGTTGTATAAGAATGTACTTTTCGGATTTGCACTATGGTAGTATGCCACATAACGTTTTGCCACTTTGAGATGGCTGGAAATTCATAACCGCTCAATTTTCGGCTTAACGAAAACTTGATACGGAACGGTAATTCCACTAAAACCCCACTATATCAAAACAGCAGTTGGCATTAGTACTTTTTTATTTTAATTTCAGTGCATTATTAACAATCTCTATAGGATTTGAACCTTTCTTAATTTTTAAAGGGAAACCTTCTACATCAAGAATATTTGATGATAACTCGACTATTAAATAAATATCCTCACCCTCTAATAATACTTTAAGATTAAAAAGACTCGATTTTGCACCAAATAAGTTGTTCGAATTTGTTTGCAATTCTGAATCGGTTGTTTCTTTTTTTACTGAAGCTAATGCTGGTGAAACAATAGCTAATAATAAATCTCGAATAGCCTCAGCCTCATTTATTTCTTTAGCTGTGGAACAAAATAACATTGAACGAATTATATCAGAATAAGCAATATCTACATTTTCTACGGTCTCATCCATTAACCCATTTACTTCGTAAGATGCAGCATTTGGCTTTTCATCATTGGTAAGTGTTTCAGAATGTTTGTAATAGGCTTCAATAGTTCCTTTTCTTAAAATAAAACAACCAAGTTGTTCTAAGAAATATAATAATATAGATAGTCTGTTTTTTATATTTAACCAAGCCGCTCCATTTATATTTTTTTGTATCTCTTCATTTTCAGTGATAAAAAGCCAGCAAAAAGCACTTCTTTTCTTTGCAATAATTTCCTCCTTATTGTTATCGCGATTAATCCAATAATAGTGTAACGCACAATGGGTATTTATATCATCCCAATTAGTAGTAACAAGTTTGCAAAAGTCATTATAAATATCTTTAGCAAATTTGGAGGCATCACGGTGCCCCATTTCATTAGCAATTATATTTGCTTTATCTTGATTTGTAAACACACTTATAATATCTAAATCGTCTGTAAGTGCATCTGCATCAGCAAGTATTGCAGGTGTTTTACCAATTAGTCTCATTAGTTTTACTACAACTGGAAACTGACCTTTTCCAGTTACTGGTAAAATTTGAGAACCTGCCGCTTCTAAATTCAGAGAAAGCTTTCGACTTATAGCAGAACACATTATCTGATCACTTGGACCTTCGACTAAAAGTGGCGTATGGCAGAATAAAGCAAGTTTATGTTCCTGCCCAAGTCTGGTTAAACAAGATTTTAGTTTCTTACTTTGAAATTCACCTATAGTTGGGTCTATCTGAATTGGATCACTAAGTATGTCCTTACAGAAAACAATACACGCAAGTTGTTCGACTGAGCTTAATTCAATAAATTCGGTAGAATGAGTTGAAATAAGAACGAGCTTTTTTCCCTGTTCAGTATTAGCGCCTGCAACTTTTGATATTTCGTCCAACAAAAATGACTGTAATTGGGGATGCAATGAAACCTCTGGTTCGTCAATTAATAAACATCCAACTTCATCATCATATAATGCAGATAATATCGCAACTAAATGGAGAAGTCCGCTTGCTTCTCTTGCTGACGAATAGTTGCCATTATTATCTTGATCAACTCTAGCAAAATATACTTTTAGATGACCACCATCCCAATCAATTGTTAGATCTCGCTTAAAAAGTTTTCTCAGTCTTTCTTGTACCTTTATTAAAATATCGGGTCTTTCGGATAATGTTGCAAAATCACCAAGTATTGTTTCTGTTCTGTGTCTTCTTTTGGTGGCAGACTTATCTCCAAATGTTGCATTATCAAAATTCGGTGTATCATTTCGTTGACCATCGTAATCAGACCTATAATTTTCCATAGGGCCTAGTCTTCCAGCAGAAACATATCTAATTTTTTTGCTATTTAGATGTGAACCCAAACTGTTTTTTAAGCCTCTTAACAATTGTGTTTTTCCAGATCCATTGGGTCCTAAAAAAGTAGTAAAACCACCATTTATCTTTATTGTTTTATTCTGAATCCCTGCAATCATAGATTTGCTGAGATTTATAGTTACTTCAAACGGGAATGTCATATGTTTTCTGCTTTTTATGTATTAATGCCAACGTTTGGCCGCTTGGCGATGTGGCGGATTAAGGAAGCCTAAACTTTCGGTTAAAGACTGATTTTCCAAGTATAAAACCAACTTCAAATAAAGCCTAAACCCGCCATATTGCCAAACGGCGGTTGGCAGTAGTAACTAATTTAAATACTGATCTACTTCAATAATTTCAATACTTGGATGACACTCTAAATAATCTTTTAATGCTCTTATATGACCAGCTCCGTATAATACCAAAGCTTTTTTAGGATTATTTTTTAAAATATCTTGAATGATGTTTTTATAGATGTTTGTATTCCTAATCATATTATTATGAGTAGAAAAAACACCATTTTGATTTGAATCAATATCTAAAAAAGAAGTAATGTTAGCATAAAACATGTCATTTATGTAAGATTTTGAATTTATTTTTTTAAAAGCATCAAGCATTGTCATTTTTGGAATTTCAGTATATATTTTTTGAATTTTGATCATATTTTGTTTGTCTTGTTCAGATTCCACTGAAGGATTTTTAGTTTCCACTGAATTTTTATACAAATTAATTTTATGACTATATTCTACGTACGCTTTCTCATTAAATGAATTTTCAGAATCTTGTTGCCAATCTACACAGGTTACGCCAGATTTTAGTTTTAGAATATCAGCTAATTTGATTCCAATTTGAAATATTTCATTTTTCATTTTTAGCGCTTTGTTATCTTGATAGGCAACAAAAATGCTGTCCCAATGTTGTTGTCGATTGGGTTGGTTTTCCACATATATTTTTTCAGGATTGTAAGCTTTCAATTTTTTTAAAAGTAAATTTAATTCGGCCTGTTTCTTAGGGTTTAAAACATCATCTGAAACTTTGTTTTTATCAGATGTTGCACCAAAATGATAAGTTCCTAATAATAGAACTTTTGTTTTTTCTTGTCCACTTGCATAAACTGAAAAAATAAGCGAAAGGATTAAAAGTAAAACTTTAGAGTACTTCATAGGATTGTGTTTAGGTTTTTATTGCTGCCAACGGTCTAGTATAAGAATAGTAGCGGATTTTCACACACTAACTTTGCGGTTAAACACAGACCTTTTTTATATTCACTGCTTTTCGGTTAAGCAATTAAACCGCTATTATTTTTATACATTGTTGTGCATAGTTTTTTATTCCTTATCTAAATTTTTCAAATCAATTTCTCTAAAATATCTGTTCCGTTTATAATTTTTTAGACAGTACTTTAAATTAGTTTTTCCTACTCTTTTTCTGGTATTATTTTCAATGGAAGCCTTTGCTATAAAATAACTGAACTCAAGTTGATTGTTTTTAAACTTCTTTTTCCCTTTTTCAAAGAAAGTAATTGCTTTTTCGACATCTTTAAGGTCATTAATATAAAAATCATAGTAAAAATCTAAATTTGCTTTTAATACTCTGTTCTCGAAATCATCTTTACTATTTAGCATTTTATTTGCATAATAATCAGCCTTTTCAAAATCACCAATTTCCTCATTATAAACAAAAAGCATATGAGTTTGAGTTGGATATCCGTTTACTTTTGAATCGTATTCAAGGATTTGATTAAAAGCATTTTTGTTTTTAGAATTTATGCTCATTTGTATTAAAGAATAAAAATCATCTTCTTTTATTTTTACCTCAATACCGTAGTCTTTTTTATTCCTTGTTTTATAATGTTCAAGATATTCTTTTATATCAAAATTTTCTTTTTCAGATTCTGTATAGAAATCATCGATATTTCTGTATTGTCTAAAGAGAAATTTTAATCCTTGTATCAATGAAATTGCTGGCATTTCAGTATGATTAGCATTAAATTCACTTATTTTCAAATTGTCTTTGACAACTTTGCCTTTTAAGTGTTTTGCAAACTCATTAAATCCAAAATCTTTAGTTCCATATCCAATAAATATATTCGTCTTTTTATTTGTTGATAAATAAGAATTTATTTTTCTTTTAAAGTTTATTGATTCTCCGCTTAATGAAAGAGAAATTATTCCATTGAAAGGATTATTATTCTGAAAAGGTAAGCACATAACAAAGTGAGCTGTATTTGAGTGTCCTATAATTGAATTATATCCTGAAGTATTGTATTTTGTGTTTATATAAGGAACA
>JBLIKQ010000019.1:0-34341 GCA_047635475.1 Porticoccaceae bacterium | reverse complement strand
CAGAGTTTGGTTTTTTTGGTGTTGTAGTGTAAACACGCGTACAAACCCCTCTTCTTTGAGGACAAGAATCTAAAGCAACCGATTTACTCTTCTTAGTTATCTGAGTTCTTCCTGTTCTTACTAATTGTTGAATTGTTGGCATAATTAATACTAAAAATTTATTATGTATATCTATTTCTCGCTTTTTACGAGTTTGCAAATGTATAATTTTTTTTTAACTCCACAAGCGTCAACTCATTAATTTTTAAGAAGATTATCAGCTGGTTCGAATTGTTTTCCTAACTTGAAATATTTGCATTACTTTTATAAAAACTTCCATTTAATTGAAAACCGTTTTACTTTATTTTTTACTGTTTAATTTCGCACTTAATTCCTCGGCCCAAAATATAAATTTAGAGCTTACAGGCAACTCCATTTCCGAAACAAAAATAATCGACTCCCTTAATTATATTTCTAAGCACAAAAATGCGAAAGCTATCATTGAAGAGATTGAACTCACAACTGAAAAGCTATCAAAAGTAGGCTTTCTTGAAAACAAAATAGTTACGCAAACTAAAGTTAACGACTCCAGTTATACTGCGAAACTAAGCTTGGGGAACAGAATTAAGTATTTACATATCTATTTAGGTACAAATGCAATTCTAAGAACATTACTATTTCCAAACGCAGTTAAAGACACCGTTGTTTTACCTTACAGCGAAACTGAAGCTTTTTTAAATGAAAGTCTAAAAAGAATGGCTCAAAAGGGCTACGCTTTCACAAAAATAAACCTAGCTAACATTCAAAAAAAAGGAGGTAAACTGATTGCGACGTTGAAATTTGAAACACAAAATCAAAGAAAACTGAATTCCGTAGTTATAAAATATGGACAAAGCGAAACTACAGACGATTTCCCAAAAGGAAATATGGCTCAAATCAGTCGAAAATACAACAATAAAATATTCAACCAAGAACTAGTGAGCCAACTCCACAGCGAATTTGAAAACTACGCGTTTGTTAACCAAATAAAATACCCCGAAGTATTATTCACAAAAGACACGACTAAGGTTTATGTTTACCTAGAAAAAGTAAAAGCTAATACTTTTGATGGTTATATAGGATTCAACAACAACGATAACCAAAAACTAACACTCAATGGCTACCTTGATCTCTCTCTCCAGAACACTTTAAAAGTCGGAGAACAATTTTCTCTTTACTGGAAAAGCGATGGAAACGAACAAAAAACATTCAAAACGGCTCTAGAGATACCTTACATTTTCAAAAGTCCGATGGGACTACGCGGCCAGATAAATATTTTTAAACAGGACAGCACTTTTCAAAATACAAAGGTAGCAGTAGATTTAAGTTACTACCTTAATTACTCTACCCGTGTCTATCTAGGCTACCAATCCACAATATCAAGTGATATTCAGAATACAAATAACACTATGATCAGAGACTATACGAATTCGTATGTTACTTCTAACTTTGAACACAGCAAATTAGACAAGCTTAATCCTGTTTTTTACAAGAAAACAAACCTATTAATAGCAATAGGAACCGGAAAAAGAACTAGAAGTAACCTTACAGAGGCGTCAGGCACGAACCGCCAATTCTACTTGAATATTAATGCTATGCACAATCTTCAATTTAACAAAAAAAACAGCATAAGCATCACCTCTCAAAATTTTTATTTACGAAGTAACACTTATATACTTAATGAATTGTATCGTTTTGGAGGAATCAATTCCATTAGAGGCTTTGCAGAGAACAGCTTACAAGCAAATCTAATGACTGCTATTCTTACCGAATACCGCTATATACTATCACCTGATTTATATTTGCACTCCATTTTGGACTACGCCTATTATCAAGATGGTAGTTCTGACTTGAACGACACTTTACTTGGAATAGGGCTGGGCATTGGTCTTACTACTAAAAATGGATTATTAAAATTGGCAATTGCCAACGGAAGCGCTAACAAACAAGAAATAAAATTCAACAATACTATTCTGCAGATAGCTTACAATGTTAAGTTTTAGAATCGAATAAAAGCGTAGACATTAACATTCCTTTAAGCGTCAGGTTAAAAAGTGACGATACTGCTTTAAATGTGACGAACACAGCGTGTTTAAATGAATGTAGCGTCCTGAAACAACGGTGCACAAAAAGCACTCTACAAGTTTAATCAGTTTCCACAATAGTATAACTGACATAAAGGGTACAGCAAATCCTCCCTTCCACCAACAAACCATTCAAATTTCATAATATCGTTTCATCAAAAAACCTAAACTATTGATAACAAACGCGGCTAGATAAAATACAAAAGAAAACATTAATCATTCATTATCTACAGTTATCCTCCTAACCAAAGAACTAAATCTTCATAAATATTGAAATTCCATTAGAAGTTCAAAAATTTAAATATATTTAAAAACCAAAAGGCAAAACAATTTACTGCTTTATACAATTTCCTTCCATGCTCTACTGAGTGAATCCCATTTCAAAGACTCATCACTAAAAATGCAAAAATACTCTCTACAAAGCTCTAACAAAATTAGGGTAAATAGAAACCTCAAAAAAATTCAGAAAATTACATAGCAACTAGCGGCACAACCAACGGCAATAAAATCACGTCAGGCAATTCTCGACCTTACTTATGAAATAAAACTAAGCCACGGGTTAGCAATAACATTCACTAGTTTGCTACTTTAACCGTAATCAAAAAAATATACAATTTAACGAATCGCTTTTTTATATTATGGCTTAACCGGTTAACTCTAAAAACATCCCTTTCAAAAGCAACAGCCTAATGTCTTACTAGAGCCTGTTAGCAAGACTAAATATTCACTGCTATCCAAATATTTGCAATAAAACAGTAACCGACAAAAAACCAAGCAAAACCTATCACTTGAACCAGACTGAATACAAAAATATCTTACTACCAAGAACAAGCTGTTTTAAACTCAAGAACTAATCCGTTTTTACCTTGTTATATAACTTTAAAAAACTCAACCCCTATTTATGAAACAAAGATTCAAATTAGCATGCATAAGCAAGTATACCACTTTGAACAAATAACGAATAAGCAGCTTAACAATTTTTAATCACAAACGAATTCCACTACTTCAAATTGAAGTTAAAGCAATAAATCTAAAAAGAACCATAAAAAATTCCCTGACTAAATAGACAAAGACTTTTCAAGCAACTACCTAACAATCAGCCAATATAATTGATAAAAGCAGTAACTATAAGCCGTAATATTTTTCTCAACTCCAAACAAAACTGAGTGTTACTAACAATTTTATAACATAAAATTAACATTGTGTTAAAGTGTTAAATTTTGCTTTCTGTTAAAAATAGGGCCTAATTTATTAGGTTTGTTAACAAATTATTATGAGTTTTGTATCACTAATTCAAAATAATAAAAAATGAAACTAAAGTTCAATGGAATCTTAGTACTATTAATAGTACTTATGGCGCAACTAACTTTTGCGCAAGAAAGAGCCGTGACGGGTGTCGTTTCTGACAATGCAGGAATGCCTATACCAGGTGTAAGTGTATTAGTTAAAGGAACTAACTTCGGAACACAAACAGATTTTGACGGAAAATTTGCAATCAACGCATCGCCAAGTCAAACTTTAATTTTTAGCTACATTGGGTTAGAAACCCAAGAATTAAAAGCTACATCAACGTCACTAAACGTTAAGATGAAAAGTACCGCTTTCGAACTTGAAGGTGTTGTTGTAACTGCATTAGGGATTAAAAGAGAAAAAAAATCCTTAGGCTATGCAACTCAAGAAGTTTCAGGTGAAGAAGTATCTAATGTAAAAAGTTCCAACTTTGTAAACTCACTCTCTGGTAAGGTTGCAGGTTTGGACATTAAAACATCAGGTAATCTAGGTGGATCTACTCAAGTAGTAATTAGAGGTAATAGCTCGATAACTGGAAACAACCAAGCTTTATTTGTTATTGATGGAATACCTATCGATAATAGCAACTCGAACAGTAATAATCAGAAAACTGGTAGAGGTGGTTATGACTACGGTAATGCTGCATCAGACATTAACCCTGATGACATTGCATCTATCAACGTTCTTAAAGGAGCTGCTGCAACTGCACTTTATGGTTCTCGTGCTTCTAATGGTGTCGTAATGATCGTTACCAAAAAAGGAAAGAATCAAAAAGGTATTGGAGTAACAATTAACTCTAGTATCACTTTAGGTACTGCAGATAAAACAACATTGCCTAAATACCAAAACAAGTACGGAGCAGGTTATGGTCCTTACTACGACTCTGCTGACGGTTATTTTAATTTAGCTGACATAAACGGAGATGGTATTGATGATTTAACAACTCCTTTTACCGAAGACGCATCATATGGTGCTGCATTTGACCCAAGTTTAATGGTGTACCAATGGAATTCTATTTATCCTCAATTAACTGAGACTTACCAAAAAGCAACTCCTTGGATAGCTGGTAAAAACAATCCTAACTCTGTTTGGGGTACTGGAAGTACAGCAGTAAACTCTGTTTCCTTAGACGGTGGTACTGACAAAAGCTCATTTAGATTAGGTTTCACAAACTTATTACAAGAAGGTAACTTACCTAACAGTAATATTAAAAGAAACACTATCTCTTTCTCTGGATCTCAAGATCTAACAGACAAGTTGACAGCTTCTACTTATTTTAACTTTGTGAAAAATGATGGTAGAGGTAGAAATGGTACTGGTTATTCAGCTGGTAACATCATGCAGCAGTTTAGACAATGGAATCAAATGAATGTTGATTTCAATGAGCAAAGAGACGCTTATCTTCTTACTGGCGACAACATCACTTGGAATCCTAATGGACCTGATAATTTAAAACCAATTTACTCAGATAATCCATACTGGACATTCTACGAAAATTATCAGACAGATACAAGAACAAGATTATTTGGTAATGTCGCTTTAGACAACAAGATCAACGACTGGTTATCTGCAACTGCAAGGTTCTCATTTGATACTTACAGCGAATTACAAGAAGAAAGAATCAACGTTGGTAGTTCAGATGTATCGTCATATTCAAGATTCAACAACAATGTTGCTGAATACAACTATGACGGAATGATAAACTTCAACAAAGATTTAACTGAAAAATTAAATCTAGAAGGTAATATTGGTGTTAATTTAAGAAACAATGTTAGAACAAGTATTTTTGCTGCAACTAACGGTGGTTTAAACTTAAGAAGTCTATACTCACTTTCGAATAGTGTAAGTCCAATTAACGCACCTGACGAATACGATTCAAGCAGTATGGTTGATGGTGAATACATCAGAGCTAGTTTAGGTTATGATGGTTTTGCTTACCTTGAGGGTTCATATAGAACTGACCGTTCATCTACATTGCCAAAAGATAATAATAGATTTGGTTACTACTCCGTTTCTGGAAGTTTAATATTCTCTTCTTTCATTGACGCTCCATGGTTGTCATTTGGTAAAGTAAGAGCCAACTATGCAGAAGTAGGTAGTGACACAACTCCTTACAGAGTTTTCAATACATTTGGCATTGGAACTCCATTCAATGGAACAGGTATAGCATCAAACCCTAATGCGCAAGCGAACTTGAATCTTTTACCTGAAAGACAAAATAGTTATGAACTTGGACTTGAAATGTCTTTCTTGAACAGACGTGTTGGCTTTGATCTTTCTTATTACAACAATCAAAACATCAACCAAATTACAAGTATCCCGTTATCTACATCTACAGGATATAATTCAGCAGTATTAAATGCTGGTACTATTGAAAATAAAGGAGTTGAAGTACAATTTAATGCTACTCCATTTAAAACAACTGATTTTCAATGGGATTTAAACCTAAACTGGTCTCAAAACAAAAGTTTAGTAGTTGAATTACTTAATGGTATCGATAACTTACAATTAGCATCACTACAAGGTGGTATATCAATTAACGCAACACCTGGACAACCTTACGGAACAATTAGAGGTAGCGATTATATCTATGCTGATAATGGTCAACCAATTGTTAACCAAACAGGAAGCTCAAGTAGAATAGGTACTTACCAAAGAACTTCATCAAGCAACAATGTAATTGGAGATATAAATGCTGATTGGAAAGCGGGACTTAACAACAGCATCACTTACAAAAACTTCAATTTATCATTCTTAATTGACATGCAAAAAGGTGGAGATGTTTTCTCTCTTGATACTTGGTACGGTTTTGGAACAGGTATGTATGACTTTTCTGCAGCTGACAATGAATTAGGAAACCCAGTAAGAGACATTGTTACAGGAACACCTGGAAACTACGGAGCTGATAGTGGTGGAATTATTATGCCTGGAGTAACGCCTGATGGATCTCAAAACCAAGTTAGAGCTAATGCTAACATCTATGCAAATCCATGGGGATGGACAAGAGCTCCTAACAAAGCTCATGTATATGACGCAGGTTACATTAAATTACGTCAAGCAAGTTTAACTTATAATTTTGATGACAAAGCATTAAGCACTTTACCGTTCAACAATGTTTCTTTATCTATAATTGGAAGGAACTTATGGATTATTGATAAAAGCGTACCTTACGCAGATCCAGAAGCTGGTTTAAGTTCTGGAAATGTTCAAGGATATCAATCTGGAGCTCAGCCATCAATAAGAGAAATTGGAGCAAGTCTTAAATTACAGTTTTAAAAAAAAGAAAATTATGAAAAAAATAATATTAACAGCGTTATCTATTATTGCTTTAGTGTCGTGTCAATCAAATGACTCATACGAAAATCTAAATAGAGACCCAAAGAATCCTACTCAGGTCGATTCAGAATTTTTATTCAATTCTGCTTCTAAGACTTTAGTTGACCAAATGACAAGCACCAGTGTAAACCTAAACGTTTTCAGAATGTTAGGGCAACACTGGACAGAGACAACCTACGTTGACGAAGCGAATTATGACTTCAACACACGTAATATTCCAGCCAATCACTGGCGCATATTGTACACAAATGTATTGCTAGATTTTTCTACTGCCAAAGCGAATACTGATGCTGACACGAAATTGTCTGCAGCCTCAAAACAATCACGTAATGCTCAAATCGAGATATTAAGTGTTTATGCTTGGGCAAATCTAGTTGAAACTTTCGGAGACGTTCCTTATACTCAGGCATTGAATCCAAATGAATATGTACTTCCTGTATATGATGATGCAGCCACTATTTATGGTGATTTGCTTACACGTTTAACTGCAGCAATCCCTAATTTAACAAACGAAGGCTTTGGTGACGCGGATCAATTTTACGGTGGTAATGTTACTGCTTGGAAAAAATTGGGTAATTCATTAAAATTAAGAATGGGTTTAAGAATAGCTGATGCTCCAGGAATGTCAGCAATGGCACAAGCTGCAATTACATCAGCAGTAAGCGGTGGAGT
Source organism: Porticoccaceae bacterium (assembly GCA_047635475.1). Classification (GTDB taxonomy): domain Bacteria; phylum Bacteroidota; class Bacteroidia; order Flavobacteriales; family Flavobacteriaceae; genus Flavobacterium. The sequence continues at coordinate 26,941 of JBLIKQ010000019.1, read as the reverse complement.
ATTTACTTCAAACGCTGACAATGCGTCCCTTCCTTATTCTACTACGCCACCGAACACCAACCCAGTTTGGGAAGCTCTAGTACAATCTGGAAGATCTGATTTTGTTCCTGCTAATACAATAGTAGATTTTATGAACAATGTTGATGATCCTAGAAGACCTTTCTACTTTCAAGAAAACCTTGGAGCTGGTGTTTATGACGGTGGACCTTACGGTGACAACAACAGTTATAGTTCCTACACTCATATAGGAGAAATAATGGAAATGGCTGACAATCCAGCATGTCTTATGGACTTTGCAGAAGTTTCTTTTTATTTAGCAGATGCTGCTGAACGTGGTATCTCAGGAACACCTGCTCAAGCAGCAGCTTTCTATAACGCAGGAGTTACAGCTTCATTTGATTACTGGGGAGCTCCTGACGTAGCTAGTTACTTATTAAACCCTGATGTAGCTTACGCAACCGCTCCTGGCGATTGGAAAGTTAAAATTGGTAACCAATTGTGGTTAGCAATGTACAATAGAGGTTACGAAGCTTGGACAGCTTGGAGAACTTACGACATACCAGGTTTTAACGTAGCTGCTGTATCTGAACTTCCAGTTCCTACAAGATATACGTATCCTATTAGCGAACAAAACCTTAATGAGATTAACTACAATGCAGCTTCATCTGCAATAGGTGGTGATGATCAAACAACAAAATTGTTCTGGGATGTAAACTAGAATAATCATTTTATATCATTATAATTTATCAAGGCTGCCAATATTGGCAGCCTTTTTAATTATATTATATCCGCCAACAATAAATTACATAATTACTTATGGTAAAGCTACTTCCTGCAAAACTAAACTTAAACTATCAACTGCAGCCAACTAATACTACTACTTTGATTTAGACGTCCAGCCCTCCTAAATTAATCAACATACTCATAGCAAATCATTCGCGTTTTTTATAGTAATTTAATTGTTTACTAACCACAAAACTTTCTGTAGGTTTTAACTAATCTAAAATCATTTCTACATGCAACAAAACAGCAAGAACGACTATAGAACCTAGAATATTAAACAAAAAAAAAAGATCTATTCCTCCTATCTCCTCCCTCTTCAACAGTCGTTATTTTTATTATTTATAAATCGACAAGCCACTAACTGCAGGCGGATTAAATACTTGAAGATGAGAAAATAAATCTTATATACTATCAGTTTTCACAACTCAGACTACAAAAAAACTATAGAAGTCTAGAACTGTACCACATAGCGACGACTTTGAAACCTACTATTATCATTTTTAGCAAATAAGAGTACCAAAATATCTACATTTTCTATAATAAAATTACCAATTAGCATTCACAAGAAACATCATTCGCCAATTACGTACGCATTACTACGTGAAATTTCGAAAACAAGGAATATCCTGGCCTAAACAGCTGTTAAATTATCTTAATTAATAAGGCCAAATAACTACATAAACATCTATAATTGTCACAAATTATAACATAATTACTGAACAAGTACAGTATAACTTACGTAAATCATAAAAAAATATTAAAATTAATTAGGATAATTATCTTTTATCGATGAGCTTTGCCTCACTAATCAAAAATAATTAACAATGAAACTAAAGTTCAATGGAATCTTAGTGCTACTAGTAGTACTTATGGCGCAACTAACCTTTGCGCAAGAGAAAACTGTAACAGGTGTTGTTTCTGACAATGCAGGAATGCCTATGCCAGGTGTAAGTGTATTAGTCAAAGGAACTAATTCTGGAACACAAACTGATTTTGAAGGTAAATTCTCCCTTAAAGCAGCTACCAATCAGGTATTTATCTTCAGTTATATCGGTATGAAAACTAAAGAGCTAAAAGCAACAGCATCGCCGATGAGGGTCAAACTAGAAGACTCAGAAACAAATCTTGAAGAAGTAATAATCACTTCGCAAGGAATCAAACGAGAGAAACAAGCTCTTGGTTATGCTGTAAGTGAGATAAAGTCTGCTGATTTGGAACAACGAGCCGAAGGAGACGTTGCTAGAGTGCTTTCTGGAAAGGCGTCAGGGGTAGTTATCAACCAAGCAAGTGGAATCTCGGGATCAGCCACAAACATAATCATTAGAGGATACACCTCGATTACAGGGAGCAACCAGCCTTTATTTATAGTAGATGGAGTACCCTTTAGCGGTGATACAAACGCCGCCGGAAACTTTGCAGATGGTAACTCAGGATCGAGTAGATTTTTGGACCTAGATCCAAATAATATTGAAAAAATAAACGTTTTGAAAGGATTTGCCGCTGCAACTCTTTACGGTACGGCAGGTAAAAACGGGGTAATTTTAATCACGACTAAAGCGGGTTCTAGCAAAACAGGACCTAGAAAAACTGAAATCTCTGTTAATCAATCGATATTCGTCAATGAAATAGCATCTCTTCCAGATTACCAAAACAGCTACGGTAACGGTTTTGACCAAGCATATGGTAATTTCTTTAGCAACTGGGGACCAAGCTTTACTGCAGGTGGCCTTGGTGGATATGCTAGTCCAGGATCAGGCATCGCAGCGGATGGAACAATATCACATCCATACAACAGAGCTAATTTAGCCATTGCTTTTCCTGAATACCAAGGTGTCCGAATTCCCTATGCAGCACAAAAAAATAATGTGAAAGATTTCTTTAGACAAGGAGTTGTTACAAGCACAAACATAAATGCTGCTGGAGGATCAGATGATGGTAAAGTTTCTTACAACTTTAACTTTGGTCATTTAGACGATGAAGGTTTTACACCTGGAAACAAGTTGAACAGAACCTCTTTCAGTGCCGGTGGACGTGCTGAACTTTCTAATAATTTTACAATCAGTGGTACTATGAACTACTCGAGAACAGATTTTACAACTCCTCCAGTAGCAAGAAGTGGCGGTTCAGGTGTAGAGGGAAATGGTCTGTCTATTTTTGCTGATATCTTTTACACACCAAGAAACGTGGATTTACAAGGCTGGCCTTATCAAAATCCAATTACTGGTTCCAACGTAAGTTACAGATCTGCAAGTGATATCTTAAATCCTTATTGGACTTTAAACAATTCCTTCAATACTCAGCTAACCAATCGTGCATTTGGTAATGCGTCTTTGGCTTATAAAGTAAACGAAAATATCAACCTCGTTTACAGAGTTGGATATGATTTTTATAACGAAAGAAATGAGAATGGAACCAACAGAGGAGCCCCTCGAGGTCCAGTGTTAGGAAAATATGACACCTTCGATAACAATAATTTAATATGGGATCACAACTTTATTATTAATGGTAATTACGCCTTGAGCGACAAATTCGGAGTGTCTTTTAACGTGGGTGCAACATCACGACATGAAAATTATGACAGACAAGGTGTTACTAGTACTGATCAGGGTGTATTCGATGTATTCAGACACTTTAATTTTTCTAATCAAGCGCCAATACAGTACAGTGAAGTCAGAAACATTGTCGGCGCTTATGGGCAGGCTGAATTTGATTACAACAGGTACTTATACCTGACTGTAGCCGCAAGAAATGACTGGGTTTCAAACACTTTTGACAACAGCATTGCTTACCCAAGTGCAAGTATGTCTTTTATACCATCAAAGGCATTTCCGAACATCACCTCTCAAAACGGAATAAACTTCCTAAAGTTAAGAGCAGGTTGGGGTACTTCTGCTGGTTTTGCCACTGGTTACCCAGTAGCAAATACCATTGATGGTGTAGCTAGAAATTTCTCTGATATTAATGGCGTTGTTTCGGCGTCACAAAACACAAACCTTGATTTAGGAAATCCTTTATTGAAGCCTGAACTATATTCCGAAGTGGAATTAGGATTAGAAACTAAATTAGTAGACAACAGAATTACATTAGATTTTTCATATTTTAAAAGAAAAACTGAAAACTTAATTACCAATTCTCCTATCGCAAACTCAACAGGATATACAAATACATTTACCAACATAGGTTTAATGGAAGGCGATGGATTTGAATTTGATTTAGGACTACATGTTGTTAGAAACGCCAATCAAGGCTTTAATTGGAACATAAATACTAATTTCACTACAAGCAAAATGATTGTTAAAGATCTAGGAGGCGCAGATAATTTGACTGTAGCAGGATTCACAAATCTAGGTAACCAAGCTATTGTAGGGGAACAAATGGGTGTACTAGTTGGAAGTAGGGTATTGCGTGATGCTAATGATAACTTAGTTGTTAACAGCGCTGGTGACTACGTTGCGGAAGAGGGCAATTTCATCATCGGTAACCCAAACCCTGACTTTATCCTTAACACAAGCAACTCTATCTCGTACAGAGGATTAAATCTATCAATGTTGATGAGTTATACTGCTGGAGGAGATATATACTCACAAACCATTGCAGCAATACAAGGTAGGGGTTTAACTGCTGACACTGAAGATCGATTAAATACATTTATTTTACCAGGAGTTACTGCAACAGGAGAACCAAACACGACCCAAATAAATAATTCATCGTATTATTTTAATAATTTAGGTTTTGGTCCAAGCGAATTGAGAGTTTACGATGGCTCGGTAATTCGTTTACAGGAAATCTCACTAGGCTATGATTTACGAAAAGAATGGTTAACGAAAACTCCTTTTGGAGCAGTTACTATGTCTTTTTCAGGGTATAACTTATACTACAATGCCTTCAATACTCCTAAAGGAGTTAACTTTGATCCAAACGTTGTGGGTACTGGAGTTGGAAATGGTAGAGGATTTGATTTCTTGAACGGTCCTAGTGGAAAAAGATATGGTTTCAGCTTAAAAGCGACATTTTAAAAAAAAAGAAATTATGAAAAAAACAATTAAATATTTAAGTATTATCTTACTTGGACTGGGCTTATTAGCTACTGGTTCTTGTGAGACTACAAATCTTGATTTGACGGATAACCCAAATTCTTTGCCTACAACTGCTGCTAACGCTGACTTATTACTAAATAATGTTCAGGTAGACTTTGCTACTGCAATGCAAACATTTGGTGCCACATCTGCTGAAGTTTCAAGACTCAGTTATATGTTCGGTAGAAACTATCAAAATAACTATGGCGCAACCGAATTTAATGCAGCATGGAGAATTTCATATACTGGTGTTCTAAACAACATCAAATTAATGAACAGGATTGCTACAGAAAAGGACCTGAAAAAACATATCGGTATGGGACAAGTAATGGAAGCCTATACAATTATAACTTTAGTAGATATGTTTGGTGATATTCCTTATAGCGAGGCATTAGATCCAACGAACTTAAATCCTAAACTGGATGCTGGATCTGACGTCTATGCAAAAGCGATAGAATTATTAGACAACGCCATAGTAAACTTCAATGCAGCGAGTACAGTTGCACCAACGATAGATTTTTACTATAATAAAAATTGGGCTAAATGGACCAAAGTAGCAAATTCAATCAAACTAAAAATCTATTTACAAACTAGACTAGTAGATCCCACTGCTATTACAAAATTTAACACTATCGTAGCATCTGGTAACTTTATTGGGTCAGGAGAAGATTTTGAATTCAACTGGGGTGTTAGCAATACAAATCCGGATTCACGCCATCCTTTGTTCAGTGATAACTACGCTCCTGCAGGAGTAGAAGCTGGTTATGCTTCAAATTGGTTAATGGATGTAATGAAAAACAGTAAAACTATCCAAGACCCGCGTATGAGATATTACTTTTACCGCCAAGTTAGTAATGTTCCGGTAAGCGAGCAAGACATTAGATGTTCTGTTGAACCAATTCCAAATCATTATGCAGCTGGAGGTTACTCTTATTGTATCATAGACAATAGCCAAGGATATTGGGGTCGTGACCATGGAAATAATGAAGGAATTCCAAATGACAGACAAAAAAGAACTGCAGCCGGAGTTTATCCAGCTGGTGGAAAATTTGATGGGAATAATTTTGCAGCCATCTCTGGAGCAGCTGCATTGTCTTTAGGAGCAAAAGGATACGGTATTACACCAATCTTGTTAAGCTCATCAATTGATTTTATGCGTGCTGAAGCGGCCTTGTTCGGTGGTACAGGAACTGCAAAAATTCATATGCTAGCTGGAATCCAAAAATCATTAACTAAAGTAAGAGCTTTCGTATCGAGAGATGCAACTGCAAATTTAGCTTTTGTACCAGCATCATCAGAAGACACACAGTATATGCTCGAAGCAGGAGACGCGCTAGACGCAGCAGGAACGGACATTGATAGATTAGATGTAATAATTTCTGAGTTTATGGTTTCTTTATATGGAAATGGTATCGACGCCTATAATGCTTACAGAAGAACCGGAGCACCAACAACTATGCAACCAAATCTCGAGCCGAATCCAGGAGGTTTTATTAGGTCTTTCTTATATCCAGCATCAGAAGCAAATACAAATTTAAATATGCAACAAAGAACTACTGTAACGGAAAGAGTATTCTGGGATAACAACCCTTTAACAGGTTTTCCTATTGGAAACTAAAATATACATATTATGAAAAAGATATTTAAAAAAATCTCGATACTAGCTTTGATAGCAACCGTCTTTGCATGCAACGAAAGTGATTTAGTAATTGACGGCGTACTAAACAACACAACAAGTGGTGGCTTTCTTAGGACTTTAGTTATAAATGGCACTACGGTGCAAAGCGGAGTAAACTTCTCTAACGCAAGCCTAACCTTCGGAAAGGATGAAACACCATTCTCGTTAATACTGGAAGCACAAGATGCAAATAACGGTAAGGATGTAGAAAAGATAGAAGCCTATTTCTCATTTAAAAAAAACAGTGCAGCCAAACCTACCGAAACTACACCAGTACTTTGGAAAACCTTTCTGCCTGCTGATATGACTACCGGAAGCGTTGGATTACCAAATTTAGCCGTGGCAACTACTTTGGGAGAGATCAGAACCACCTTAGCCATCACTCAGAATCAATATAGCGGTGGTGACCAATTTTTTGCTACTTTTAAATACATTATGAAAGACGGTAGGGTTTTCACAAATACCAATTCAAATGCTAATGTAGTTGGCGGTATTTATATGAGATCTCCATTTAAATATACTTTAAATGTAGTTTGCCCTATCACCGAAAGTTTAGCTGGAGCACATACTTATGTAACCACTAATATGAAAGCAGGAACTGGAGGAGGTGTTTCAGGCGCCTCTTGTGGAGGAACGGTCGAGGGAACTGTTACATGGACAGACACAGCAACAGCTGGAGTTTACACTACAACGGATCTTGGATTCGGTCAGTTTAGCTCGACTTGTTGGGGAGATAGTCCTGCCACATCTGCAGGAGCTAGAGTTAGATGGTTTTGTGACAACTTAGTAACTGGTGGTGCTGACCAATATGGAGACACCTACGCATATACTATAACTGCCGCATCAGGAAATAAAATCACGATTTCTTGGAAGAACACATGGGGTGATGCAGGAACAACTGTTATCACACGTGCAGGCGGTGCCAACTGGCCTACTATTTTTAACAAATAAAGATTTATATTATATTAAAACCACCCCAGAAATGGGGTGGTTTTTTTTTATACATTTGCAACATGGAAAAAGAACATCAAATATTTGGGATTAGAGCAATTATCGAAGCTATACAAGCAGGCGCAACAGTAGACAAAGTCTATATTCAAAAGGAAGCAAGTAGCGAACTCATGAAAGACTTAATGAAAGTAATGAAGCGTGGTAATATAAACTTCTCCTATGTTCCAGTTGAAAAACTAAACAGATTAACGCCCAATAATCACCAAGGTGCGGTTGCAACCATCTCCCCTATCTCCTTTTTTGATCTAGAAACTTTAATAGAGTCGGTAATTGAAAACGGAAAGAAACCATTATTTTTGATTTTAGATCAAATTTCTGACGCCCGTAATTTTGGAGCTATCATTAGAACTGCCGAATGTACCGGCGTAAACGGAATCATCGTTCAAAAAGCAGGCTCTGCGCCCGTTAATGGTGATACCGTAAAAACTTCGGCTGGAGCGGTGTTTAATATTCCGATTTGTAAAGTGGAACATATTAAGGATGCTATTTTTCTTTTGCAAGCTAGTGGCATCAGAACCGTAGCAGCAACTGAAAAAACCGACAGTAACATTTATGATATTGATTTAAAGGAAGGCGTAGCCATTATCATGGGATCAGAGGATCGTGGGGTAAACCCATCTGTATTAAAAATAGTTGACGAAAAAGCAAAACTACCTATGTTTGGATCAATAGGTTCATTGAACGTATCAGTCGCCTGTGGTGCTTTTTTATACGAAGCAGTAAGACAAAGAAATTAGTTCATTCTCGAAAAAAGGAGCGAACACTAAGTAAAGAAAATGAATCAAGACTCCCGTTTTGATTCATTTTTTTTGTTAACAACCACTTTATAATCTACTGGACAACTTGACGTATAATAGCTGAACTCTGAATCAAACTGCTCCAATTCCTCGATGACAGGAATATTCACAAAATTACCATTTTCGTCAAAGCGCTGCATGAATTTATCTTCTACAGGATCAAAGTCAGCTTTTTCCCAATCATATTTGATTACCTTCTTATACTCTGGCGTTTTATATATAAAAGAAAGAACCAGTCCTGTAAGAAATCCAGCTAAATGCCCCTCCCAAGAAATAGAATCATCCACTTTTGGAAAAACATACCATAACATTCCACCATACAAAATAATAACAGTTAGCGAAAGGGCAATCAGCCGGTAATATTTTGTTAGCAAACCTTTAAAAAAAATAAAGCTTACCAGAACATAGATTAAACCACTGGCCCCTATATGGTAACTTTCCCTTCCAATGATCCAGGTTAACAGACCTGAAAACAAAATACCTAACATTATAATATAAAAAGACTGCTTAGAATAAAAAAACTGCAATGCCGCCAACAACGCGAGTAAAGGAATCGAGTTGTTATATAGATGACTAATATCTGAATGTATAAATGGACTAAAAATGATTCCCTGTAATCCAGAAGCAGTTCTGGGTAAAATTCCATTAGTGTAGAAATCAAAATTGAACCGGATTTGTAACCAATAGATAAACCACAAAAACAACACAAAAAAAAGTGGCAGACCTATAACGGAATTCGTGAATTTAAAATGTTTATCCATTGTATTGGCTTTTGCTTCTTGGTTAGCACACTTATTTACATCATAGGTGTAACAAAAACTTACCCAGATGCAATTTAATGCTATTTTGTCAGTTCCAATAAATAATCCGTATTAAAAGACGCTAGCCCAGATAGAAGTAAAAATCCTTTTTACTTCATTTTTTTTACGAATGAAATAAAAAGATTGTAACGGATAGCTGGAATTGGCTCCAAAAAAAATCCCTATTCAAAATGAGAACTCAAAATTTAGAGTAATTTTACAAATACAAACTGAATTTGAGAAGAGGAAAAACGAATGGAAGCACCCTTAGCAGAACGCATACGACCACAAAAACTAGAAGACTACATAAGTCAAGCCCATCTTATAGGACCCAACGGATCGTTGACCCAACAAATCGCGAAAGGAATTATCCCTTCATTGATATTATGGGGACCTCCAGGAACGGGAAAGACAACTTTGGCACAAATTATAGCCCAAGAATCAAAACGTCCGTTTTATATTTTGAGCGCTATCAACTCGGGAGTAAAGGACATCCGCGACGTCATAGAAAAAGCAAAACAAAGCGGAGGTCTTTTTACCACAAAAAATCCCATTCTGTTTATTGACGAAATCCATCGTTTCAGCAAATCGCAACAAGATTCATTATTGGCAGCGGTAGAAAAGGGATGGATCACCCTAATAGGCGCTACGACCGAAAATCCCAGTTTTGAAGTAATTCCCGCTTTACTTTCCCGTTGTCAGGTTTATATACTAAACGCTTTTACAAAAGAAGACCTAGAGTCACTTTTACAACGCGCTTTGACAACAGATTCTTTTTTAGCGACTAAGAATATTGAATTAAGGGAAACAGAAGCCTTGTTACGACTTTCTGGCGGAGACGGACGAAAGTTGTTGAATATCTTTGAACTAGTCGTAAACGCCTCCGCTGAAGATGATATTCTCATCACTAATGATCGGGTTTTTCAACTTGTACAACAAAATACAGTATTGTACGACAAAAGTGGCGAACAGCATTACGATATCGTTTCGGCATTCATAAAATCGATCCGAGGAAGTGACCCCAATGGAGCAGTCTACTGGCTAGCAAGAATGATTGAAGGTGGTGAAGACGTGAAATTCATTGCCCGACGATTACTAATACTCTCTAGCGAAGACATTGGTAACGCTAACCCAACCGCTTTCATAATGGCCAACAATACCTTTCAAGCCGTCACCACAATTGGCTATCCCGAAAGCAGAATCCTTTTAAGCCAATGTGCTATCTATTTAGCAACTTCTCCTAAAAGTAACGCCTCTTACAGTGCAATTGGGACTGCCCAACAATTAGTAAAACAAACTGGTGATCTGCCTGTACCCATCCATTTGCGCAATGCGCCAACCAAGTTAATGAAAGAACTGGGATACGGTGACGAGTATAAGTATTCCCATGATTACGCGAATAATTTTGCAGAACAAGAGTTTCTTCCTAAGGAACTTACTAACAAAGCGATATATATTCCAGGAAATAACTCTCGCGAAAACAGCACCCGAGATTTTTTAAGAAACCGTTGGAAAGACAAATACGGTTATTAACAAAAAAAACGGTTAAAAAACACGATTCGCGCACCGTATTTTTTAAACCATCTTCAATATAGTATCATTTGAAAAATAGACCGCTTACCTAAAACTTTACTTCTATTCTCTCTGAAATTAATTTGTTATTATCATAGTATTCAAAAAACCACTGACTGCCTTTTGCTATTAAAACACCTTGATTATTTCCTTTAAGCGCTATGTAGCACTCTTTTACTGATGTCCTATAAACATTCATCACAACGCTAGGCGTACTGTCCACTAATTGAAAACCGGTAGCGATTGGTTGTGCATAAAGAAGATTAGCACTCGTCTCCTCTATACTAATCACTTCATCAGACGTTACATTATTTACAGCAACAACGACCTCTTCTGTGACAGCATTCGATTTTAAACTGGGAACTGAACTTACTTTATTTTCTCCCGTATATTTATAATTCAAAGCATAAACCGAAACAAAGGATTTGCTTAACGCCTCTTTGTAAGCCAATTCATAATCTTTTTCTTTACTGATTCCTGTTTCAGACTGAAATATAATTTTGCCATAACAGTCTTTAAAAACAATGTACAACTTAGTAGTTAAGAATCCCTTTTGGTTAACTACATCAAAATTCAGCAGCTCGCACCTTTCGATATTTTTATCTAATATAGGCTGATTATCATAATAGGCTTGAAAGCCAGCCTTCCCTAATTCAAACCTTGAGATAGTGGCTAAACGGTATTGGTTATCGCTTTTTAAAAATTCAAATTTTAATGGGACAATTACAGCTTTAAAGTCATTAACAGATTGCGAAAAACTGTAGCTCGAAATAAAAAAAAGTAAATGTAAGATTCTTATTTTCATAATTATAAATATTTTTTTAATTCTAATAAATGACTCACTTGTTTAATACTATCTGCCGCTTCAACCTTCCTTTCATTAAAAAAAATAGCGTCTAATCCTATATCTAGCGCCCCTTGAATATCGGCTTCAAGAGAGTCCCCAATCATGATGCTATTTTCCTTTTTTGCTTTCGATAAATCTAAAGCATATTCAAATATAATTGGATTTGGTTTCTTAACCCCCGCCATTTCGGAATTCGTAATAGTATCAAAATAGTTTGCTAAATTTGAATTTTTAATTTTTCTAGATTGTACGTCAGCAAAACCGTTAGTAATAATATGCAGATTGTAATCTTTATTCAAATAATCCAAAACTTCGAATGTACCATCAAATAGATGATTGTTGTCAGGCAATAGATCAATATATTCTTGAGCTATACTTTCAATTTGTTCGTCGGACACTACATAATCCATGGCGTCAAACGAGTGCTTCAATCGGTTGTACCGTAATTCAGCATGTGAAATTTTATCGTATTGATATAATTCCCAACAGGCTCTATTTATGGGTACGTATTTCTCAATAAATGTTTTCAACTGGACGCTGGGATGATTTCTTTTAAAAATAGTATCAAAAGTCAACTCCGAGTTTTTATCAAAATCCCAAAGTGTATGATCTAAATCGAAAAATATGTTTTTTATACCTGTTATTTTCATTTTGTTTTTTTAAAATATTCCTTCATCAACAAAACTAAAGTAATTTACTTCAGTAACAATCAAATGATCCAACACTTTTATTTCTAAGCTATCGCCAGCCATTTTGAGTTTCTTTGTTATTTGCTTGTCGGCCTCGCTTGGGACTAAAGTACCCGAAGGATGATTGTGGCAGAGAATCAATCCAGTCGCTCCCATTTCGAGTGCATTCTTAAACACTAACCGCACATCGACCAAGGTGCCAGTGATACCACCTTTGCTGAGCTGGGACTTTGAAATTATCTTATTGGAATTATTCAAATAAACAATCCAAAACTCCTCATGCGCCAATTCGCCAATGATGGGCTGCATAATTTCGAAAATCATTTTACTGGAAGTAATTTTAATCAACTCAACAGCATCTTCTGTCCTTCGGCGTCTTCCTAATTCAAGAGCGGCAATAATCGAAATGGCCTTCGCCTCCCCTATTCCTTTGAAATCGATCAATTGTGATATTGTCAGTTTTCCCAAGGCATTCAGGTTATTGTTTACACTCTTCAAGATCCGTTTGCTTAATTCGACTGCCGATTCATTACGACTTCCCGAACCAATCAAAATAGCGATCAATTCAGCATCACTGAGAGCGCTCTTGCCTTTTAGCATGAGTTTTTCGCGGGGCTTGTCGTCTTCAGACCAATGGGTAATCGGAAAATTATTTTGCTCCACGTTTAAAGAATTAAATTGATACGAATACCGACGTTTATTAATGATCTAAAACCAATCTTGCAATTGAATTTAAATACTTTTTTTCATGCAAATACTATTTTCCCTCCCAATATAAGGCGCATAATTTTCAGTGACGACATAGCCCACCTTCTGATACATAGCAATAGCCATTTTTTGTTTGTATAAGGTTTCTAAAATAGAACAAGAAAATCCCAATTCCTTTGCCCAAGATTCTAACTCCCTCAACATCTTCTGAGCTAGTCCTTTTCCGCGCAATTCAGCCGAAACAAACATACGTTTTATTTCGATTGTATTTATATTGTATTTCTTAAAGCAAGCGCAGGCAATAGCCACATCGTCTACATAAATAATAACAACGTTAGGGTTCAACTCCATGATATTATTCCCCCAATAATCAATTTTTAACTCGGGATAGCTTTCCCACAAACTCTGATCAAGTACTGCTACTAAAGCAATAAAATCTTTATTTTCACTTGTGCTTTTTACAATTCTAATCTGATCTTCCATCTTAAAAGATTATTCTATTATCCTTTTAACTTCATCAAAATTCAATCCACCGTAATCTCCGGAACTCATCAATAAAAGCGCGGAATTATCGAAATTTAAACCAAATAAATAGTCTTTAAACTCAGTTGGATTTGTGTATATAATTAAATTTTTTCGGTTAAAAGCATATGCAATTTGTTCATAACTAACTTCTTCTAGTTGCTTTATTTTTACGGCGTCAGGTGAATAAAAAACTACTGCAACGTCAGCATACTCAAGAGCTCCTTCATATTCTTTTAGGAATTCGGCATTCAAACTGCTATACGTGTGTAACTCTAAACAGGCTACCAAGGTTCGATCTGGGTATTGTTCCTTTACCGCTTTGGTAGTTGCAGCAACTTTACTCGGAGAATGGGCAAAGTCCTTGTAAGCCACTTTAGTTCTACTTTCGGCAATTTTCTCTAATCGCTTTGACGCACCTTTAAAACTGGAAACAGCCTCATAAAAGTCGGCTTCATCCACTCCCATATTTTGACAAATCCACTTGGCTCCTGCCAAATTATTCAAGTTGTGTGCTCCAAAAACTTCAATAGGCATATCTCCTTCTGGAGTTTCTAGTAGCGTCATTCCGTTCTCTACTTTATAATTTGGAGTAGTATAAGCTAATCTGCGGGTTGGGTTTGTCGCTGCTTCAGCTACACGCTTTACCTCAGCATCATCTTCATTGTAAACTAAAATACCCCCAAGGGTAATTTTTTCGACAAAAATCTCGAACTGCTCCACGTAATTCTCATATGTTGGAAAAACATTGATATGATCCCAAGCAATACCCGAAATCAAGGCAATATTAGGTTGGTATAAATGAAACTTAGGCCTTCTGTCAATAGGTGATGACAAATACTCATCTCCTTCCAAAACAATAAAGTCGTTTTCCTCAGTAAGATGAACCATGGTATCAAAACCCTCTAATTGTGCTCCCACCATATAATCGACAGCAATGTCATGGTAATGCATCACATGCAAAATCATTGAAGTGATTGTTGTTTTTCCATGAGAGCCGCCGATCACAACTCGCGTTTTATTTTTAGATTGTTCGTATAAAAACTCTGGATAGGAATAAATTTTCAATCCTAACTCCTGCGCTTTAACCAATTCAGGATTGTCGGCCTTGGCATGCATGCCCAAAATTATCGCTTCAATATCTCTTGTTATTTTTTCAGGAAACCAACCTAGTTCAGCTGGCAAAATTCCTTTTTTATCTAAACGTGATTTTGATGGCTCAAATATGGCGTCATCACTCCCCGTCACCTGATACCCTTTATTGTGTAATGCTAATGCTAAATTATGCATTGCACTTCCTCCTATTGCGATGAAGTGTGTTTTCATTTTCTGTTATTCTATTATAAGTTTATAGGTGAATTGATTAACCGCAGAAGCGATTACTTATTTGATTTCTTTCTGAATTCTTCCAAGACGATTTTGGCTCGCTCAGGTTGATTCATTTTATTCTTATAAAGGTTAGCCAACATTTGATAACTTGTTTTCGAATATCCAGATAAAATCCCCTTTTTATATTGTTGTTCAGCAGTAGCGTATCTTTTAAAATGCTCCTCAATATGACCTCGCGATAAATAGCCGTCCACTGCAGACAATTTCGACAATTCATTTGAATATCTTATTGCTTTTGTTTCGCTCCCCCCTACTATCCCGGGAAGCTTTATATAGAAATCAATTAAAGCCCATCTAGAGTCAACATGTCCTGAATCCAGTTCAATAGCTTTCTCAAAAGACCCTTTTATTTCATCTATCATTCCTAATGCTCTAAACTTATTAACAGTTAAAGCTTTCATACCTAAAGCACCCCCGTATTTGTAGAAAAAATTTGCCTCAGATGGTTTTAATAGCTTTAATTTTCCATAGTACATTATGGCTTCATCCCACGACTTATTGCGACCTGCTATATCACCTAAATACTCATTAGCTTTAAGGTTAGAAGGATTCTTTTTTAGAAGCACTTGAAAAATAGTTTGCGACTGCTCCAGTTTCCCTTCTTCAAATAGTTTTTCAGCCTGATCAAAACTAGATTGACACAGCACTATAAATGGGAACAGTAGACAGACGATTAGAATGTGTTTCATCCTTCAAAAATAAGCAAATTTTCAAGGATATAAAAGTATTTTCATGAAACATAAGAAATGAAAAACAAATAGAATGCGATTGAAATCATAACATATTAGAAAACTTAAAAACATTTTGCTTTAACATAGAACAATTACTTTAGCATTTTACGGTTACAATAAGAAACTTCAAAATTTGTCCGAAGTAATTAGCCTCTCAATAGACAAATAAATATCCTCTATGAAAATATTTTATGCGATACAGGCAACCGGTAACGGACATATTAGTAGGGCAATGCAACTTTATCCTTATTTGCAAAAATTCGGAACTATCGATTTTTTTCTAAGTGGCAACAATGCTACTTTAGACACCAAATTACCCATTAAATACAAAAGCAAAGGCTGCAGTCTACATTACAGCAAATGCGGAGGCTTAAATTACTGGGACATTATAAAAAACATCAAACCCCGCCAAATGTATAAAGATGCAGACTCCCTTCCCTTAAAGGAGTATGACATTATTATCAATGATTTTGATTCTATAACGTCATTAGCATGTAAAATACAAAATTTACATTCGGTACAGTTTGGACATCAAGCTAGCTTTATTTCACAGCATACGCCCAGACCGTCAAAAAAAAGCATTATGGGTGAAATGATTTTAAAACACTATGCCCCTTCTCCCAAAAATATCGGACTTCATTTTGAGAAATACGATTCTTTTATACTCCCTCCAATCATCAAAGATGAAATTACAGAAGCTCAGCCTATAAATTTAAAGCACATAACGGTCTACCTTCCGTCCTTTGACAAAGAATGTTTAGAAAAAGCATTTAAGAGCATTCCTCACATTCAATTTCATTGGTTTTTAAACACAATAGAACAAAAACACAGCATTGGTAATATTACCTACTTCCCGGTAAATCAAAAAAAATTCAACAAAAGTCTCATTAGTTGCGAAGGCATCATTACTGGAGGCGGTTTTGAAACACCGTCAGAAGCTTTGTTTCTAGCTAAAAAAGTGCTTTCTATTCCGGTACGAAATCACTATGAACAAGAATGCAATGCAGCCGCACTAAAAAAACTGGGGGTTCCTGTTGTATACGAAGTTGGCTCTGACTTTAATGCCATTATAGAACACTGGATTGATTTAGACCTAAAATACCCTAAAATAGAGGCTAACAATATTCCCGAAACTCTCCAATATCTTTTTGACACCTACAGAGACTAAACAATAAACTTAAAAATAGCACTATTGTAAAGGGCTACCCCGCCAAAAAAGCTTGGTCTAGCTATACGCAACAGTCTTTATTGAGCCGAAAAACCTCAGTAAAGGATTTCTGCCGCTATCCCTCATCCGAAAAACCAACTCGAAAAAACCGCAACTCTGTCAACTAATAATTCATCTAAACTAACAAAATACCAACAGTTTTCTATTTTTTTATTAAATTAGCTTACAATAGTAAAAAAAAAATGTATGAAAACATTAAACGAATGGTTTGAAGACTACAGCGTAAGCCATAAAAATCTAACCAATAAAAAAATCCATTACATCTGCGTTCCTTTAATCTTTTTTTCTGTAATTGGACTATTTATGAGTATTCCAGGCACAATTCTAACTCCACTCGCTTCAATAAATCCCGTTTTGGCTAATTGGGCCTTTATAATCTTACTTTTTGTGCTATTTTTTTATTTTAGATTATCCATAGTAATGGGATTAAAAATGCTTGTTTTCACGGCAATTTGCCTGATTGGGAATTATATTATTGCTCAAGCATTACCTTTATTATGGTTTTCTATTGCCTTATTTACTGTAGGCTGGATTGGTCAATTTTACGGCCACAAGATTGAAGGCAAGAAACCATCTTTCATAAAAGATTTACAGTTTTTACTCATTGGACCAGCTTGGGTTATTCACTCTGTATTTAAGATAAATTAAACCCTAAAGGCATTAAAAACAAAAAACCACTATAAAGCATTCGCTCCATAGTGGTTTTTATATATCTAAAAAATGCTTAATTAGTCATTCAACATTTTCCATAACTTATCTTTCAACTCTGTCAATCCTTGCTGAGCAACAGACGAAATAAACATATATGGAATTCCTTTAAAGGCAACGTCCAACTCTTCTTTTAGCTCTGCCTTCAATCCATCATCCAGCATGTCGCATTTTGATATTACCAATAAACGCTCTTTATCTAGCATTTCTGGATTGTATTTTGTTAATTCATTTACCAAAATATCATATTCTCCTTTGATGTCTGGAGTATCAACTGGCACAAGAAACAAAAGGGTAGAATTACGTTCAATATGACGTAAAAAATAATGTCCCAATCCTTTTCCTTCTGCAGCTCCTTCTATGATTCCTGGAATATCAGCAATTACAAAAGATTGAAAATCTCTGTAAGCGACAATCCCAAGATTTGGTTTCAATGTTGTAAACGGGTAATCCGCAATTTTAGGTTTAGCAGAAGTCAATACAGATAGCAATGTTGATTTCCCAGCATTTGGAAAACCAACCAAGCCTACATCAGCCAAAACCTTAAGCTCCAGAATAACATCCATTTCACTTCCAGGTAATCCCGGTTGTGCATATCTCGGCGTTTGATTTGTAGAACTTCTAAAATGCCAGTTGCCCAAACCTCCTTTTCCACCTCTAGAAAGCACCTGCTTCTCACCATTTTCAGTGATTTCAAACAATATTTCTCCAGTTTCTTTATCTCTTACAACAGTTCCTAAAGGCACTTCAATAAACTTATCCTCACCGTCAGCTCCAGTACTCCTATCTCCACTACCGTCTCCGCCGTATCCAGCTTTAATGTGACGAGCAAACTTAAGATGAAACAAGGTCCAAAGTCCTTTATTGCCCACAAGATAAACGTGTCCTCCACGACCGCCATCACCACCATCTGGGCCACCTTTTTCAATAAATTTCTCTCTATGCAAATGCGTAGATCCTTTCCCTCCTTTTCCAGATGAGACGAATATTTTTACGTAATCTACGAAGTTCCCTTCAGTCATAACTCTTTTCTTTTACTTCGACAATAATCCAAAATACCGGACAGCTACAGGCTGTACTCTTTTAATTTCAGATCCTCTGTCTTCTTTTTAATATTCAATGTTTAGTTATCGTACTTAGCAGTTTCCTAATGCTCTGCATACGACAAGTTATTTTATTTTCGTAATGATTTAACCATTATCTTATCAATCTTCACTCCGTCCATATCTATGACTTCCAATTCAAATTTATGCCAAATCAGTTTTTCTCCCTGTTTTGGTATATGTGAAAGTTCAGTCATTATTAATCCGCTGACCGTAGTCACATCGTAATCGTTTGTCAATTCGTCCAAGTCAAAATAAGTAAGAAAGTCATGTAACGAATAATGTCCGTCTACCAACCAGGTTCCATCCCCACTTTCAATCAGTTGAGACTCTTCTTTATCAAAATCGGCAGCGTCTCCCACCAACGCTTCTAAAATATCATTCAACGTTATGACTCCTTGAAAAACACCATACTCATCGGCCACAAAGGCATAATGAGTACCTGTCTTCTTAAATTTCTCCAAGGCTTTGTATGCTGTTGTGTGCTCCATCATGAATGAGGCTTCCGTCATAATTTCTGATAAACTGATACTTTCATCATCAATATGCGCAAAAATGCTTTTCAAATTCACAACACCAACAATGTCGTCATAATCCTTGCCATAAACCGGATAAATAGAATGCAGTTCTCTTAACATACATTCCTTAATCTGAGTTTTATTTGATTTCAATTGCAAAAAAACAACTGAATTCCTATGGGTCATCAAAGAATTTACTTTTCTATCCCCAATATGAAAAACACGCTCTACAATATCTTGTTCAATTTCCTGAACTGCTCCGCCTGCTGTTCCTTCTCTTATAAACGCTTTTATTTCCTCTTCCGTTACATTACCATCCGTATTTGGTTTTATCTGGAGAATTTTCAACAAAAATTCGGTGGCAATCGTCAACAACCAAATAAATGGTGCCGTTATTATTGAAACCATTTTCATGGGCAATGCAACAGATTTGGCAATGGAAACAGGATGGTTCATCCCTATTCTTTTTGGTAACAGCTCCCCCAAAACCAATGAGAAAAAAGTTAGTATCACTACAACGACCACAACTGCAACGGTATGTGCATACGGTATCAGGATATCGAAGGTTTTAATAAAAACCTCTACATTCATCGTTATCTTATCGCCACTATAGATACCCGTTAAGATACCTATCAGAGTAATACCTATTTGGACTGTGGATAGAAACTTGTTCGGCGAATTGGCTAATTCCAAAGCAACTTTCGCACTTTTATTTCCCTTTTTGGCAGCTGATTCCAACCTGCTTTTTCTTGCCGAAATCAGTGCGATTTCAGACATGGAGAAAACCCCGTTCAACAGTATTAAAAAAAATATTATTAGTATTTCCATGTTTTTCAACCCAACTGCTAGTGAGCAGGCTACAGACCTACATCTTACAATTTTATTAGCGTTCTCAAGCGAATAAAAGCAGCTTTATATTGTGAGGTTTAAATACACAACAAGCTCGGATTTAGATCCCACAGCTAGCAATTGCTCCTATAATTTATCTATAACTGTACTTAAGCGCTCTGTAATTTCCTGAATTGTCCCTATCCCATTTACGGCATAGAACTTTCCTTGCGTGTTATAAAACCCCATTAACGGCGCTGTTTTTTCGTTATATTCTTGGTAACGATTTCTTATTTTTTCTTCATCTTGATCGTCAATCCTACCACTTGTTTTTCCTCTTTCTAACAAACGTTGTATCAGGATTTCATCGTCAGCTTCTAATGCAATTGTAGCGGCAACTTTGGACCCAATTGTCTCAAGAAAGGCATCCAAGGCCTCGGCTTGCGAAATTGTTCTTGGGTAGCCATCAAACAAAATTCCATTGGTATCTGGATGTTTATTTACCTCATCAATGAGCATTTTTGTTGTCAACTCATCTGGCACTAAATCACCAGCATCCATAAAAACTCTCGCTTGTTTACCAAGTTCAGTATCATTTTTTAAATTGAAACGAAATACATCGCCTGTCGATATATGTGTTAAGTTGTATTTCCCTTTCAAAAATTCTGCCTGAGTTCCTTTTCCTGCTCCTGGTTTTCCAAATAAAACAATGTTGATCATAATGTGTGTTGAGTAGTTATTCTTTTAGTTTATATACTTCGGGTAAGTTTCTTCCAAGTCCATCATAATCCAGACCAAAACCAACAATAAATTTATTCGGAATTCTGATTCCTACGTAATCTATTTTAATATCTTTTTTGTAAGCTTCTGGTTTAAAAAAAAGTGTAGCTATTTTGAGATGCTTTACGTTTTGTTTTTTTAATAATTCCTTTAGTTCAACTAAAGTATTACCAGTATCAACAATATCCTCTATAACGACGACTGACCGTCCTGACAAATCTTGGTTTAAACCGATTAATTGTTTCACTTCATTTGTCGAAGAAGTCCCTTCATAAGAAGCCATTTTTATGAAACTTACTTCACAAGGATTTTTATATTTTTTCATGAAATCAGAAACGACCATAAAGGATCCGTTTAAAACCCCAATAAATACTGGCGTTTCATCTATAAAATCGTCTTCCACTTGTTGTACCATTTTCGTGATGGCAAACTCTATTTCTTTGGCCGAAATAAATGGAACAAATTGTTTATCGTGAAGTTGAATCATTATTATCCTATTTAAAATAATTAACAAAGATACTGAATTCGCTTTTTACAATCGGCAAACGAACTTATTTTTGTGTTTTTATCTACGTTTTAGAATAAAAGAACTAAAAACATCTCAAAACTAGGAATATCTTAACTAGAAAGAACAAAGATTCTAAAGCATCATTTCCCTATTTAACCATTTAAAAGTATCTTTGCAATCAATAAACTTTTCAATGAAATGAATTATTTTTCTTCTGATTTTAAATTGGGAATTCTAGGCGGTGGACAATTGGGTAAAATGATGCTTTTTGACACTCGGAAATTTGACATACAAACTTACGTTCTTGACCCGAGCGAAGAAGCTCCTTGCAAAATCGCTTGTGATAAATTCTTTAGAGGGGATTTAATGGATTTTGACACTGTCTATAATTTTGGAAAACTAGTCGATGTACTAACTTTTGAAATTGAATTGGTAAATCTTGCCGCTTTGACAAAGTTAGAAGAAGAAGGTCTGAAAATATACCCTTCGCCCAAAACACTAAAACTAATACAAAATAAAGGAGTTCAGAAAGATTTTTATACTGAACACAATATACCAACGGCAGCTTACGGCCGGTTTAACAACCTAAAAAGTCTAATCGTAGATATTCTAGATTCTAAAAGAAAACTTCCATTTGTATGGAAATGTAACGAATTTGGCTATGACGGAAAAGGCGTTAAAGTTATTAGACAAATTTCAGATTTGGACGAATTGCCCGATGTAGAATGTATAGCTGAAGAAATGATTCCTTTTAAAAACGAAGTAGCGGTTATTGTTTGCCGAAACCCTTCCGGAGAAATCAGAACTTATCCGGTAGTGGAAATGGAGTTTCATCCAGAAGCCAATCAAGTGGAGTACGTAATCTGTCCCGCTAGGATTCATGATAAAGTAGCCGACAAGGCAAGAGCCATTGCGTTAACTGTTTCCGAAAAATTCAACCATGTGGGATTACTCGCAGTAGAAATGTTTCAAACTGATGACGATGAAATATTGGTGAATGAAGTCGCTCCTCGTCCACACAATTCAGGACACTATTCCATAGAGGGAAGTTATACTTCTCAATTTGAAAATCATTTGCGTGCAATCTTAGATCTTCCATTAGGAAATACGGAGAGTAAGGTCGCAGCTGTTATGGTCAACTTAGTTGGTGCCGAAGGGTTTTCTGGAAATGTAATATATGAAAACATCCATACTATTTTAGGATGGAATGGCGTCACTCCACATATTTACGGTAAAAAACAAACTCGTCCTTTTCGTAAAATGGGACATGTAACTATCGTAAACCAAGACATGAGTGAAGCAAGAAAAATTGCCCAAGATGTGAAAGATACTATAAGAGTTATCAGTTTGCAGTAATCAGTTTACAGCAGAGGTTAAACACATTAAACTATAAACAAAAAACACAATGAGTAAAGTAGCTATAATCATGGGAAGCATATCTGACATGCCTGTCATGCAAGAAGCCATTGAAGTCCTAAAAGGATTTGGAATAGCAATAGAAGTTGATATTGTTTCGGCACATAGAACGCCAGAAAAACTATTCGATTTTAGTAAAAACGCACACAAGCGCGGTATTTCGGTAATTATAGCTGGCGCAGGTGGTGCAGCACATTTACCTGGAATGGTCGCTTCGATGTCTCCATTGCCTATTATTGGGGTTCCCGTCAAGTCAAGTAATTCTATCGATGGTTGGGATAGCATTTTATCGATTCTTCAAATGCCAGGTGGAGTTCCGGTTGCCACTGTAGCTTTAAATGGCGCAAAAAACGCAGGGATTCTGGCGGCTCAAATCATAGGAAGTCACGACAAAGCGGTTTTAGATAAGGTTATCAAATATAAAAAAGGCTTAGAAGAGTCCGTAATTATTGCGTCAGAAAGTTTACTTAAAAAATAACTCTCCCCTTATAAAAAAAGGCTTCCAATTGAGGAAGCCTTTTTTTATGTATTAAAATTTTTATCTTTCATTCGAAATTAGTCCTCTTCTTCAATTTCTTGAAGAATACTCTCAAATTCAGAAGCTATAAAATCTTCCTTACTCAACCACTTCTCAGAAGTTACTAAACTATAATTGACATTATCTCTCGTAGTTAGTTCCCAGGTTATATCTTCGGCTTCAGGGAAAGGGATGTTTTGAGTCATTTGATCTTCAAACAATCTTTTAACCAAATTTCTATCTGAAAGTCCGTTGTTCAATAATTTCAGCACATTTTCTGCTGTTAATTTTTTCACTTCTTCAACATCATTTGGCTCCATAGAAAAACGAATAACCGAAGCTTTTGCGTTTGGGAAGGTTCCATTAAAGGCTTTAAAAAGCAATTGATTCGTACTAAACAAAGCCGCCTGCATATCTATCTCCGGATATTCCTCACAAACGGTGTCAATTAACATGTCATTTGATATTTGTTGGATTTGACCATCATTTAACTTTTCGCTCAATTTGTATTCCAACACCATTACAGCAGCCTCTTTGGGTTCATAATCTGATATCGCCATGGAAAGCAATTCGCCTAAATTCTGTTTCTCGGCCGCAGATGCATCTGGATAATTGAACTTTTCTAATAATTGGACATAGTCTTCATCTGACCAATATCCTTCAATTTCATTGACGTTAAATACACTCTTTATTATAATTTGATAGTTCATCTATTGTATATTATTTTCTGTTGTTTATGATTAGTTATTTCTAAATCTAAGCTTAATTTACAATTTAAGCTTTTTAAAATACCATCGGCAATAAATAACATTTTTATAACATAACAGTTAAAATTTAAAGTAGCAAATGCATCCTGTTTTCTAATCTCATTTTTTTATAAATCGCTATATTTGTGTTTGAAATTATTTTGTTTCAATTAATGAAAACTAATTACAATACAATGAAAGTCTTAACTTCAAAATTCAACACTAAATACGATACGGCTCCCTTCTCAATGATTAAAAATGAAGATTTCCTTCCCGCTTTTCAAGAAGGAATTGCGTTGGCAAAAACCGAAATTGATGCCATTGTAGCGAACAGCGACGAGCCCACATTTGAGAATACTATCGAAGCTTTAGATTTTAGTGGCTACGCCTTAGATCGCATTTCAAGTATATTTTTCAACCTGAACTCGGCTGAAACTACTGACGAGATTCAGAAAATCGCTCAGGAAGTTTCCCCTTTATTGTCTGAATTCGGGAACGACATAACGCTGAATGCTGATTTATTTGCCAAAGTAAAAGCGGTTTACAAACAAAAGGAAAGCTTGAACCTCAATCCAGAAAAAGCGACACTTTTAGACAAAAAATACAAAAGTTTCTCCAGAAACGGTGCCAATTTGCCCGAAGACAAAAAAATCATTCTTCGAGAAATCGACAAAGAACTATCGAAGACAAGTCTTAAGTTTGGCGAAAATGTTTTAGCGGAAACTCAAGGGTTTCAATTGCACATTATAAATGAGAACGACCTATCAGGTTTACCGGAAGGAACCATCGAAGCAGCTCGATCACTAGCCATGAGTCAGGAAAGCGACGGATGGATTTTTACTTTAGATTACCCTAGTTATGTTCCCTTTGTCACTTATGCTGACAACCGTGAACTCAGAAAAAAAATGGCTGTCGCTTTTGGCGCCAAAGGCTTTCAAAACAACGAATTTGACAATCAGGAAAATGTCCTTAAAATTGCAAAATTGCGATTCGATAGAGCGCAAGTTTTAGGTTATGCCACCCACTCCCACTTTGTTCTTGAAGAAAGAATGGCTGAGAATCCAGAAAAAGTAAAAACATTCGCTACCGACCTAATGCAAAAAGCAAAGCCCGCCGCAATGAAAGAATTTGGCGAGTTGTCAGCTTTCGCCAAAAAACGCGACGGAATTGAGCAATTGCAAAAATGGGATGGAGCCTATTACTCCGAGAAATTAAAACAAGAACTCTTTAATCTCGATGACGAAAAACTAAAACCCTATTTTCAGCTAGAAAAAGTGTTGGATGGCGCTTTTACAGTAGCCCAAAAATTATATGGGATTACTTTCGAGGAAACTTTCGAAATTGACAAATACCACGATGAAGTAACCACCTACGAGGTAAAAGATATAGACGACCAATTAGTTGCCATTTTCTACACTGATTTTTTTCCAAGAAAAGGAAAACGAAATGGCGCTTGGATGACTTCCTATAAATCACAGTTTATCAAAGAAGGTTTAAACGAAAGACCGCATATATCAATTGTTTGCAATTTCACAAAAGCTACAGAAACAAAACCATCCTTATTAACATTTAACGAAGTAACTACTTTGTTTCATGAGTTTGGCCATGCTTTACATGGAATCCTAGCTAATACAACCTATCCAACTTTATCAGGAACATCCGTTTATTGGGATTTTGTGGAGTTACCAAGTCAGATTATGGAAAACTGGTGTTATGAGCCCGAAGCATTGGCTTTATTCGCCTATCATTATCAGACTAAGGAAATGATACCGATTGAATTAGTGCAAAAAATCAAGGAGAGTTCTAATTTCCAGGAAGGAATGGCAACCATGCGTCAGTTGAGTTTTGGTATGCTAGACATGGGATGGCATGCGGAAAATCCTTCAAACATCAAAGACATAAAAACTTTTGAATTAGAGCAATTTGCCGAAACGCAATTGTACCCTGACGTAAAAGAGAATGCTATGAGCACTTCATTTTCGCACATTTTTCAAGGTGGATATTCTTCGGGTTATTATAGTTACAAATGGGCCGAGGTATTAGATGCAGATGCATTTGAGTATTTTCAGGAAAAGGGAATTTTCAACAAAGAAGTAGCCGATAAATTCAAAGACAATATCCTTTCAAAAGGAGGAACAGAAAGCCCAATGATTTTATACAAACGTTTCAGAGGTTACGAACCAAGTCCAGATGCTTTATTAAAAAGAGCGGGATTGATATAAATTTCAGATGGTTGATTCCAGATTTAAACCGAAGTGAGAGCTTCGGTTTTTTTGGTTCAATATATTTAAGATTTCAAAAACTCCCTAAAGTTATCTTTATTTACTATCAAAAAAAAGGCTTATATGCGACAATAAAGGATTTTGGTAATTTACTTTTCTTGGCTGAAGACCATTTAAACTCAAAAGCACTTACTGCATCGGCATTTATCTCGATATAATCAATTTCTTGTTGTGAGGTCGTTCTCCATAAATAAGATTTAGCCAAACTGATAGTATACGAAAGCTGCTTAATTCTTTCTGAAACTAAAAAATTCTCCCAAAGCGCTCCTTTATCTTGACGAAATTCTAGAGTATTGAAATTCCCAATCACCTTAATTCGTACTCCATAGTCATAAAAATATATCTTCTTCTTGGCTTTAATCTCGTTTCGCCGGTTTTTACTGTAACTATTCAATCTAAAAACTACAAAAGCTTTCTCCAGTAAATCAATATAATTATTTACCGTGTTTTTATCTAGCCCTACTAATTGTGCAATTTCATTATAGCTCACTTCATTATCAACTTGAAAAGCCCAAACTTGCAAGATTTTCTCCAATACATCTGATTTTCTAATGCACACTAAGCTCAAAACATTTTTATACAAATAACTAGACACAAGATTTTTTAAAACCTAATATTCGTTACCAAAATTGTTTGTCACATCTGGATACATTCCATAAAGCAACTTCTACTCTAATTGTTGTTGTGCTTTTATGTAACCTACA